>NZ_JBCOAQ010000006.1:0-119385 GCF_040226735.1 Intestinimonas sp. RTP31139st1_F5_RTP31139_211217
CCGCATTGCGGTCCGCTTTTCTTCTTTCTTATTGAATGGTAATGAGCAGCTCGCCCGCCTTCACCGAAGTTCCCTCCGTCACCAGGATCTGGTCCACGGTGCCCGACATCCGGGCCACCACGCTGGTCTCCATCTTCATGGCCTCAATGACTGCGAGAACCTGGTTTTCCTCCACCACGTCGCCCGGCTTTACCGAGACCTTGGACACCATACCGGGGATGGAGGCGCCCACCTGGCTCTTGTCCTCCGGGTCCGCCATGGCCACGGGGTGGACCTGCACGGCCGAGTTCCGGTCCGGCACCGCCACAGTACGGCCCATGCCGTTGAGGTCGAAGTGGACGTTCCGGGTGCCGTCCTCATTGAGGTCGCCCAGGCCCAGGTACTTGATGACCAGGGTCTTTCCGTCCTCGATGCTGATCTTGTTGGTCTCGCCCAGGGCCAAGCCATTGAAAAACACATGGCTGCCCATGCGCATGATGTAGCCGTACTCCTGCCTGTGACGGCAGAACTCCTCCACCACCTTGGGATAGAGGCACCAGGAGATGACCGTCCGGTCAGAAGCGCCGGGGTAGAACTTCTCCACCTCTTTCCGGGCTGCCTCCAAATCCACGGGGGGCAGCAGCTCTCCGGGGCGGCAGGTGATGGGCGCCTCGCCCTTGAGGACCACTCGCTGGAGGTCCTCGGGAAAGCCCCAGGCCGGCTGGCCCATCATACCCTTGAAGTAGCTCACCACGGAGTCCGGGAAGGCAAGCGCCGCCCCCTTTTCCACCACGTTTTCCGGCGTCAGGTCGTGCTGGACCATAAAGATGGCCATATCTCCCACCATCTTAGAGGAAGGGGTCACCTTTACAATGTCTCCCAGCATATCGTTGACGGCCTTGTACATCTCCTTGACCGCCTCGAACTTGTGACCCAGGCCCAAGCTCTCCACCTGGGACTTGAGGTTGGAATACTGGCCCCCGGGCATCTCATAGCGGTAGATATCGGTGGAGGGGTTCTTGATCCCCGTCTCAAAGGAGGCATACCGCTCCCGCACGTCAGACCAGTAGTCGGAGAGCTTCTGGAGGCCGTCGGAGTCCAGCCCGGTGTCCCGCTCCTGCCCGCGGAGCGCGGAGACCACCGCATTGAGGGAGGGCTGGCTGGTCATGGAGGACATGGAGTCCACCGCGCAGTCCACGATGTCCACCCCGGCCTCAGCCGCCATCAGGAGGGCCGCCACCTGGTTGCCGGAGGTATCGTGGGTGTGGAGGTGGATGGGAATGCCCACCTCCTCCTTGAGGGCCTTCACCAGCTTCTTGGCGGCGTAGGGCTTCAGGAGTCCGGACATATCCTTGATGCACAGGATGTGGGCCCCTCTGCGCTCCAGCTCCTTGGCCATGTCCACATAGTAGGCAATGGTGTAGCGGTCCCGTTTGGGGTCCAGAATATCGCCAGTGTAGCAGATGGACGCCTCGCAGACCTTGCCCTGGTTGAGGACCTCGTCTATGGCCACTTCCATACCGGGGACCCAGTTGAGGGAGTCGAAGATGCGGAATACGTCAATGCCGCAGCGGGCGGCCTCCTTCACAAAGGCGCGGATCAGATTGTCCGGATAGTTGGTGTAGCCCACGGCGTTGGCGCCCCGGAGCAGCATCTGGAAGGGGATGTTGGGGATCTTCTCCCGCAGCAGGTCCAGCCGCTCCCAGGGGGACTCGTGGAGGAACCGATAGGCCACGTCGAAGGTGGCCCCGCCCCACATCTCCAGGGAGAAGCAGTCCGCCAGGATCTCCGCAGTGCCGTCCGCCCCCAGGAGCATATCCCGGGTCCGCACCCGGGTGGAGAGCAGGGACTGATGGGCGTCCCGCATGGTGGTGTCGGTGATGAGGAGCTTTTTCTGCCCCTTCACCCAGTCCCGCAGGGCCTCGGGCCCCTTCTGGTCCAGGAGCTGCTTGAGCCCGGGCCGGGCCTCGCCGGAGGCGCGTGGGATCCGCGGGATGTCCAGTTGCCGGCGGTCGATGGAGGGATTGTCTACCTGCTTTTGGGCGATGTACTTGAGCACCTTGGTGGCGCGGTCCTGGCCGTACTGCATCTCGAAGAGCTCGGGGGTCTCGTCAATGAACTTTGTGTGGCAGGCCCCGGACCGGAAGGTGGGGTGGCTGAGAATGTTGGTGATGAAGGGGATATTGGTCTTGACGCCCCGGACGTGCTCCTCCCGCACCGCGCGGGTGGCCCGGCGGCAGGCCCCCTCAAAGGTGTTGTCCCAGGAGGTGACCTTGACCAGCAAGGAGTCGTAATAGGGGGAGATCACGGCCCCGGTATAGGCGTTGCCGCCGTCCAGGCGGACGCCGCAGCCGCCGCCGGAGCGATAGGCGGTGATCTTTCCGGTGTCGGGCGCGAAGTGGTTGGCCGGGTCCTCGGTGGTGACCCGGCATTGGATGGCATACCCCTTGATGTGCAGGTTGTCCTGGCTGCCCATGTCGATAGATGGGTGGGAGAGGGGGTGTCCCTCGGCGATGAGGATCTGTGCCCGCACCAGATCGATGCCGGTGACCTGCTCGGTGACGGTGTGCTCCACCTGGATGCGGGGATTCATCTCAATAAAGTAGTGATTGCCGTCCCGATCCACCAGAAATTCCACCGTGCCGGCGTTCACATAGCCCACATGCCGGGCGATCTTCACCGCGTCTGCGCGGAGCTTTTCCAGCGTGGCCTGCGGCACGCTCCAGGCCGGCGCGAACTCCACCACCTTCTGGTACCGCCGCTGAAGGGAGCAGTCCCGCTCACCCAGGTGGACCACGTTGCCGTACCGGTCGCCCAGCACCTGGACCTCGATATGCTTGGGCTCCACCAGGTACTTTTCAATGAAGATATCGTCGTTGCCGAAGGCCTTGTGGGCCTCTCCCTTCACCAGCTCGAAGGCGGGCTTGACCTCCTCGGGCCTGTCACAGCGGCGCATCCCGCGGCCGCCGCCTCCGGCGGCCGCCTTGAGGATGACGGGAAACCCATAGGACACCGCCCGCTCCAGGGCCTCGTCGGCGTCCCGCAGGGGCTCTTTGGAGCCGGGTATGGTGGGCACGCCGCAGGCCAGGGCCGTCGCCTTGGCCGCCAGCTTGTCGCCCATCTGGGCCAGGATGCCGGAGTCCGGACCGATAAAAGTGATCTCCGCCTCCTCGCAGGCGCGGGCGAATTCGGCGTTCTCGGAGAGGAACCCATAGCCCGGATGGATAGCGTCCACGCCTCTCCGCTTGGCCAGATCGATGATGCCGGGGATATCCAAATAAGCCCCCAGGGGGGATTTGTTCTCCCCGATCAGGTAGGCCTCGTCGGCCTTGGTGCGGAAGAGCGCATAGGTGTCCTCATTGGAATACATGGCCACCGTGTGCAGCCCCAGGTCATAACAGGCCCGGAAAATCCGGATGGCGATCTCCCCCCGGTTGGCCACCAGTACCTTCTTGAAGTTGTGTTCTGACACTTTCCCCTTCCTCGCTTTCATTCAAAGGTAAGTCGTGCTCCGAAGAAAAAGGGGCGGGCGAAATCGCCTGCCCCGCTGTCCGACAGCCCTTGTCAGGATTTCACGACCATTGGTTTATTGTTCTTTATTATACGATATGGACGCCATTTTTGCAATCTGTTTCTTCTAAAGTTGCAAAGCTCGTCAGAACGCACAGGGATATGCTGTTTTTCCTCTTTTGTCTCGTTTGAACGCACAATAGTCCGCAATATGCGCACATCCTGTTTTTTCTATGGAAAGCCCACCTTATTTCAAGCGGTAAAAGGCCCCGCCGGGCATACCCGGCGGGGCCAAAGCTTAACATTGATCTGCTTTTTGCGGAATCATTGCACCTGCACGGCGCTGACGGTGAGCTCGTCCCCGGCACAGTCCACCACCAGGGTGTCGCCGGGCTCCACCTCGCCGGAGATGATCTTCCGGCTGATGAGGGTCTCCACGGTGTGCTGGAGGTAACGGCGCAGGGGCCGGGCGCCGTAAATGGGATCGTAGGCGCTGTCGATGACGTGGTCCTTGGCCCGCTCGGTGAGACTCACGGTGAGCTGCTTGTCTCCCAGCCTACGGTTGAGCTCCGCCACCATCAGGTCGATGATGTGGGTGACGTTGTCCTTGGTAAGGGGCTTATAGAACACGATCTCGTCCAGCCGGTTGAGGAACTCGGGCCGGAAGGAGTGCTTCAGCAGGTCGCTGACCTGGTTTCTGGCCTCCTCGGTGATTTCCCCGTTGGGACCGATGCCGTCCAGCAGGAACTGAGAGCCCAAGTTAGAGGTAAGGATGATGATGGTGTTCTTGAAATCCACCGTCCGGCCTTGACTATCCGTAATACGGCCGTCATCCAATACCTGGAGTAATATATTGAACACGTCCGGGTGGGCCTTCTCCACCTCGTCGAAGAGGACCACGGAGTAGGGCTGGCGGCGGACGGCCTCGGTGAGCTGGCCGCCCTCCTCATAGCCCACATATCCGGGAGGGGCGCCGATGAGCCGGGAAACGGAGAACTTTTCCATATACTCCGACATATCGATCCGCACCAAGTTCTTCTCGCTGTCGAAGAGGGCTTCGGCCAGGGTCTTGGCCAGCTCCGTCTTGCCCACGCCCGTGGGGCCCAGGAACAGGAAGGAACCGATGGGCTTGTCGGGGTCGGCGATGCCGGCCCTGCTTCTCAGGATAGCCTCGCTCACCAGGCGCACGGCTTCGTCCTGACCCACCACCCTCTGGTGGAGGATATCCTCCAGATGGAGGAGCTTCTCCCGCTCGCCCTCCATGAGCTTGGACACGGGGATGCCGGTCCATCGCTGGATGATGCGGGCGATCTCCTCCTCCGTGACCTTATCCCGCAGCAGGGAGCGTTCCTTGCCCTCCTGGGCGATCCGCTCCTCGGCCTCCAGGGCCTTCTGGAGCTCGGGGATCTTGCCGTACTGGAGCTCCGCAGCCTTGTTGAGGTCGTACTCCCGCTGGGCCTTCTCCAGCGCCGCATTGGCGTTTTCCATCTCCTCGCGGAGCTTCTGCACCTTGCCGATGGCGTTCTTCTCGTTCTCCCACTGGGCCTTTTGGGCGTTGAACTCATCCCGCATCTCGGCCAGCTCTCTCTGGATCTCGGCGAGATGCTCCTTGGAAATGCCGTCGTCCTCCTTCTTGAGGGCGGCCTCCTCGATCTCATGCTGGATGATCTTCCGGCGGATCACATCCAGCTCGGTGGGCATGGAGTCGATCTCCGTGCGGATCATGGCGCAGGCTTCGTCCACCAGGTCGATGGCCTTGTCGGGGAGAAACCGGTCGGTGATATAGCGGTTGGAGAGGGTGGCGGCGGCAATGATGGCGTTGTCGGTGATCTTCACGCCGTGGAACACCTCGTAGCGCTCCTTCAGGCCGCGGAGGATGGCGATGGTGTCCTCCACCGTGGGCTCGCTGACCATGACGGGCTGGAACCGGCGCTCCAGGGCCGCGTCCTTTTCGATATACTGGCGATACTCGTTGAGGGTGGTGGCGCCGATGCAGTGGAGCTCGCCCCGGGCCAGCATGGGCTTGAGGAGGTTGCCTGCATCCATGGCGCCCTCGGTCTTGCCCGCGCCCACGATGGTGTGGAGCTCGTCGATGAAGAGGATGATCCGTCCCTCGGACTTCCTGACCTCGCCCAACACCGCTTTGAGCCGCTCTTCAAACTCGCCGCGGTACTTGGCGCCGGCCACCAGGGAGCCCATATCCAGGGCGAAGATGGTCTTGTCCTTCAGGGAACCGGGCACGTCCCCTTTGACGATCCGCTGGGCCAGGCCCTCGGCGATGGCGGTCTTGCCCACGCCGGGCTCGCCGATGAGGACCGGATTGTTCTTGCTCTTCCGGCTCAGGATGCGGATCACGTTTCGGATCTCGTCGTCCCGGCCGATGACGGGGTCCAGCTTATTCTGCCGGGCCCGCTCCACCAGATCGGAGCCGTACTTCTTGAGGGCGTCGTAGGTCTCCTCAGGGTTGTCGGAGGTCACCCTCTGGTTGCCCCGGATGGCAGAGAGGGCTTTGAGCACCCCCTCCTTGGTGATGTTGTAGGTACGGAACAAGTCTTTGAGCCCGCTGTTGGCCGTCTCCACCAGGGCGAGGAGCAGGTGCTCCACAGAGACATATTCATCCTTCATGGAGGAGGCCACGGCTTCCGCCCGGTTGAGGGCCTTGTCCACGTCGGCGGCGATATAGACCTTGCCCGCCTCCCGGCCGCCGCCCACCGTCACCCGAGGCAGCTCCTCTACCTCTTTACGGACGGCCGCTTCCAGACTCGGGACGGTGAGGCCCATGCCGCCCAGGAGCTGCGGGATCAGGCCGTTCTCCTGCTCCAACAGTGCGTAGAGGAGATGGACCTGTTCGATCTGCTGGTTGCCGTACTCCTGGGCGATGGTCTGGGCGTTTTGCACCGCTTCCAGGGATTTCTGTGTGAATTGATTCATGTTCATGGTGGTTCACATCCTTTCCGGAGTGATCGATTTACAAATTTTTGGTGTCCCGGCCCAGGAGATAATCCACAGTGACGTGGTAATAGTCGGCCAGGACGATCAGATGTCTCAGTGGAATCTCACGTTTTCCTGTCTCATAGTTGCTATAAACTCTCTGGTCAATCCCCAGGAGACTGGCCACCTGAGCCTGTGTCATATCTCGGTCCTCACGCAAATCGCGCAGCCGCGGCAAATACATATTCTTCACCTCGACTGCATTTTAATCTACTATCAAATAATAGTATTTACTTTACTATCAAAAAATAGTAAACTATCTTCGTGAGGTGAAATTTATGAGATCTACAAAAACCTATATCGTGCGGGCGCAGGTCTGCGGCACTTGCGTCCACTATCGCCAGCACTACGTCCTGAGCGAGGGCGGACGGCTCGAACCTCTCTGGTACGGGCACTGTCATGTACCCCACCAGGGGCGGTATCCGCAGCCCGACGGGACCTGTCCGCACTGGAAGGCATACAGGGAGGAGCCGGCCAGACCGCGCTGACCGGCTCCTTCTCTCCCAGCAGAGCGCTCCGGAGCCCTGGCGCTTGTCACGCTCCGGCCCATCCGCGCTGTTTACTCTATGGCGATGCGCTTGCTCTCCGGCACGGCAGGAATGACCTTGGGGAGATGCAGCTCCAACACGCCGTTCTGATAGGAGGCGGTGATGTGCTCGTCATCCACACCGCTGATGTCGAAGGAGCGGCGGAAGGACCCATAGCGGCGCTCCCTGCGGATATAACCGCCCTGCTCGTTCTTTTCGTCCTTGCTCTCGCTGTGCTCGGCGGAGATGGTGAGGATCCCATCCTTCACATCCAGCTTGATATCCTCTTTCTGGAAACCGGGCAGCTCTGCCTCCAGCACGAACTTGTCGCCCGCGTCGCGGATATCGGTGCGGAAATCGGGCAGGGCGGCGCTGCTGTTGCCGAAGAACTTGCGCTCAAAGTTGTCAAAAATATCAAAGAAATTGTCGTTATTGCGCTCAAAGGGAATCATACCAAACATATAAAAGGCTCCTTTCAAACTGTGATCCATCTTGATTTCTCTGTTAGCAGTCATTAGACTAATTTGCTAAAATCCTTTGCTTTTCATGGAAACCATCCTCTTTCCGGGGACTGCGCCCTCTCGAACGCGCCCCCTTGTCTCATCTTCTGGACCTAGTATAAGCCTGGATTATGAACAAATATACAGACAAATATGTCTAAACTGTAAATATTAGCACTCATCATTATAGAGTGCTAATTCCTTGGCGTCAGAAAGGCGGACCGGGCCGTTTCCGGTCCGCTCCGCCCCCTGCGGTACTTCGCTTCTATAGTTACGGCAACTTCCCATATGCCTCGTCATCCACCGGCTCGCACCACTCGTTCCCGGCGCCCTCCCCCGGTATCTCCACGGCCAGGTGGGCAAACCAACTGTCCTTGGCGGCGCCGTGCCAGTGCTTCACGTTGGCGGGAATATGGACCACATCTCCGGTCCGGAGTTCACGGGCTGGCTTTCCCTCCTCCTGGTACCACCCCCGGCCGCCGGTGCACAGCAGAATCTGCCCGCCGCCTTTTGCGGCCCGGTGTATGTGCCAGTTGTTTCGGCAGCCCGGCTCAAAGGTCACGTTGCCGATGACCACCCCCTCCAGCGAGAGCATATTCAAATAGCTCCGGCCCACAAAATAGGGGGCAAAGGCGGCGTTCTCCGGCCCCCGGGGAAAGATCACGCCTTGCTTCCAGTCACACATGGCCGTTCTCCTTTCCGTCCTGATGCCGCTGAAGCAGCTGCTCCTTGCACATCAGGCCCTTTTCATACCGCTCGATCTTGTGATTGAGCCGGTCCAGCGACTGCTGCATCTCTTCCATGCGGGCCGTCAATTGTTCCCGCTGCTCGATCAGGAGGGCCTTGCGGGCCTCCACGGTCTCGTCGCCCCGCTGGAAGAGGGCCACATACTCGATCAGCGCCTCGATCTGCACGCCCGCGGCGCGCATACACTTCATCAGCTCGATCCAGTTGCAGGACTCCTCGTCGTAGTCCCGGATACCGCTCTTGGTGCGGGGTACCGGTGGAATCAGTCCGATGCGTTCGTAATAGCGCAGGGTGTCCGCCGACAGGTCGAATCTCCTGCTCACTTCTGCAATGGTCATGGCGTCTGTCTCCTTTCCAGCATTCAGCCGGTCTCTCCCTTCGCGCACAAAGGGTCCCGGCGGCCTTTTGAGCCGGACGGGTATCCCGCAGGCCACGCAGTCACCTGCCTTGCCCCGTCCGGCGGTGCGGCCCCATCATAGTAAAGCGTTGTCTCGGCCCTTGTACGTTTGATTCGCGTTCCTGCAGACAGAGAGGCGTCGCAGGATCTTCTCCTCTGTTCCGCATGCTTTTTACTACCATAACACCTGGAGTAGACTCCAAGTCAATAGGCTGCTCCTCTTTTTTGAAAATATTTTTCAGGCCGGTTTCACGCGGGCCTCCCTGGAAAAGGGAAACCTGCTTTTGAACCGGTTCAAAAGCAGGTTTTCCTTCGGCGCCCCAGCGCCGCAGAAAGCGATTGCCCGACCAAAAGAGTTGGTCAAAACCTCCATTTGGAAAATCAGGAAATCCCCTGTTCCGCCAGCCTTACCCGCAAATCTTTCATCCTGAATTCTGCCATTGGGCCGGGGGATGCGGACAAAAAGTTGGAGGGGAAGCAGCTCATTGCTGTGGAGAGCACCAGCTATATCGACAACCATGGTATGAAGTGGAACGGCAACAACCAGTACACCATGCCCATTCAAGTAGCGATGTATCGCTGTTACCAGCAACAGATGCTTCACTTGGAGGAACAGCGGAATCGGCAAGCGGGCAGTTTCAGGAGTTTCCGTGGGCGTTAAAAATGGGGGCGAATCCAGAGAGAAAAATCAGTTCTGCGGTCGTTATCCCGCAGTGCCTGCTCCCACAGGGAAAAAACAGGGGGCAAGCCCCGGAGAGGAGATCAACATGAGCAAAAAAGAGAAACTTCCCCTCTACCTGTCGCCGAAGAAAAAAGCAATCCTGGAGCGAAGATATACGGAAGATGGCAGCCGAAATCTCACCGGCTTTATCGTAAAGTCGGTGGAGCTGGACATGGGTCTGAGTACGCTGGTGGACTGTGTTAAGCTGGACGATGAGTACCTGCGAGGAGAAAGGCGGTACTTTGACGCCCTGGGATACCGAGACCGCCGCGGGGACTCGCACCATTTACCCTGTCGCCCAGCACTGCCGAGTCGCTCCGGGAGCGGAAAAGACTGCCCTGACGGAATGGATCTTTCCCCATCCGTTAAAGCCGGAGCAGCCCACCCGCCCAAGCGCTGCCTCTGACAAAACAGAATCCAGTCACCGACTTCCAGCCGGTGACCAGGTGTACCCGAAAGCCCGGTACCGGTTGCATCTCTGACCTCAATGACCACCTCTTTGGGGGCCCGCTACTTGCCCGCCTGGCCGGACGGAACCAAACACTTCAAGCCCGCCTACGTCCACACCCGGGAGGAACTGAAGGTGCTCATTCGGCAGATGAACGCGGAGCGGAAGGCCGTACAGGACCGCCTGCGGGGGATCCCCCACCGTGCAAGCTCCACAAGAAGGAGCGTCAGATCTGGGAGCACATGAAGTTCCATCCTGATGAAACTAATATGAGCGTCATCGCCAAGGGCGCGAAGGCAACCAGGCACACGGTGGCCAAGCACTATTGAGATGCTCCAAAAGATGTTGGGAATAGAAAAGCGAGAGGGGACGGCATCATAAATGCGCCGTCCCCTTCTAAGGATCATGTCTCTATTTTCTGTTTGGTTTCCTCTTAATGCCCAAAAGCCTGATGAAATCATCAAACAACGAGGTGTCTGCTGGCTCAAACATCAGCCATTTTCCATCGTGGTAGGTCTGCGTTTCGTCATAAATTCTTTGAACTTTCTCTGAGTAATGTTCTCTGTCGTTTACGAATTTCAAGCGCTCATCCTTACCTAAGATGATCATAAATCCTATGCAGTTTTCTCTCGCATACAGTGCGCATAGGGTTTTGCCGCCTCGGCGGTATTTATATTCATAGGTCCATGCTTTCCCACCGCTGCCCCACAGACGTTCCATGTCATATTTTTCATCAATCAAGGCACATAACTGAGTCCAGATCTCGTATAAGGATTTTCCCACTAAAGTTGTCATTTGCTCTGCGTCCGGTACCATGTCAAGCACGACAGCCGCCTCCTCTATCAATCAGAATTATATTGTTATTCTACCGTATAGGTATGAGTTTCTCTATCAAATTCCTCTTATAGCGAGGCGGCTGTCGATCAAGCCTCTCGTGCTCCTTTATCGCACAGGGGCATTTTCCCGTGGGGGATGTGCCTTACTTCTTTTCCACCGGGATCCAGACCTCGCAGTAGTAGTCCTGATCCTGAGCGCCGTTCTCAAACTTGCTGGCGTCGCTGTACAGCTCCACGTTGATGCCGGCGGCGATCTTGTAGTCTGGGTTCGTGGGCAGCCACTGGGAGAATATCTGCTGGTTCAGCCCCTGGAGAGCCTGAGGCATCCGACCGGTGCAGGGGAACACCGCCCAGGTGTGGGCCGGGATGGTACGGGTGGTGAAGCCGTCAGGGATTTCCTTGGCGGGATCGTAGTTGTCGGCGATGAGATATTCAAACTCGTTGCCGCCCATACTCTCGTCCAGGTTGATGCCGTACATGCCGCACACCACCTTGCCTCCACCTGTGCCGAAATGCTCCGCCCAGAACTGGGGGACCTGAGCGGCGGCGTCCTCATACTTGAAAGTCTTTGCCCGGCAGAGCACCGTAAACGCCTCTTTTTTCATAACCTTACAGTCCATGTTTTGACCACCTTCCAATGTCACTTTGATCCGAAGCGGAGCAAAGGAACGGACCGCGCCTCCGCCTTTTCGCAGTGCGGCAGGTGTGAGGCCATGGAACCGGGCAAAGGCTTTGGTAAAGCTGTCCGGCGAATCGTAGCCGAACTCCAGCGCGATGTCGATGATTTTCCGGTCCGTCGTGAGGACCTCCAGCCCGGCGGCGGAGAGCCGGCGCTGGCGGATATAGTCGCCCACCGTCATGCCGCACAGCATGGCAAACCCCTTCTGGAAGTAAAAAGGAGACAGGGCCGCCTGCTGCGCGATCTCCCGGATGGTCAACTCCTCCCGGAGATGTTCCTCGATATACTGGATCGCCTGATGAATGCTTGTTACCCAATCCATTGGTCACACCGTCCTTCTGGATCCAGCATACCGGAAATCAGCGGCCCCTGCCCGATTTTCCGTGCTCATGTTTGTCCGGTGGTCTGTCGTTTTAAAACGAACTCTTGGGCAGGGTGGCCGAATTCTTCGGTCAGTCTGCTCTCTGAAAAGCCCAGGCGCTTGTAGAAGGCCCGTGCGGCCTGTCCGTTGGGGTCGCTTTCCTGGTAGGTGATTCGGGAAATGTCTTTGCCCTCTTCCATCTGCGTCAGCATGAAGGACACCAGCTTCTGCGCAATGTGCTGTCTCCGGCAGGCTGGGTCCACCGCCAGGAAGCATAGCTCACCCGGTTCCTTGGAAAACAGCAAAATGCCCGCCATGCGGTCCGCCTCCGCCGCGCAGACGGCGGAGGAATTTTCCATAAAGCGCAGGACTGTGGCTCTGTGTTCCTCCATAGCTTCGGCGGTCTCCAGACCGGAAAAGACATCCCGGACCTGTTCCACCAGCGCCATCTAGGCATGAATGTCTTGTGTTTGTGCGAGTTTGATTTCCATGGTTTTATTCCTCATTGCGATCCATTGGACGCTGCCCTTTCTGTATGTGCGGTGATGATCGTGTAGCTTCGGGCATGAATGGTGATACGCACCCCATCCACCCCGCAGTACCAGTTCTTGCCCTGCTGATAAATCACGCAGTTTCTCTTCAAAATCAAAGCCTTGCAATATGCGACTGCGTCCGTCTCTATGTTCAGATTCCGCTTGATCCGTTCTGTACCCATCACAGTCGTATGGAGCCTGTCAAGATTAGAGATCAGCGTCCGGTTGTCCTGTGCAAGCGGAGTCCCATCCATAGAAGCGCTCATTTCAGCAGTTCCTTTCGCAGATCGTCCAGATACAGCTTCTGCTGCCGTTTCAGATATCCGGGGATAAAGGGGAACATCCACCAGTGCTTGGCGGTGACGGCCTCAGTGCAAGTCAGCCGGGTGCCGCCCTCCGCCGACTCGAAGGCCCCTTCCCAGGAGCCGGACATGTTGCCGCTCTCCATGGTAAAGGCCCATTGACGGAGCGGCTCACAGACTGTGACCGCAAAGTTGGTGGCGTAGCCGCTTTTGGTGTGTTCCACAAAACGGCCCTCGTCCAGTACCTCCACCCGCGCAAGATCACTGCGCCAGGCGGTATGGGTGAGGTCGGTCACCGTATGCCACACCCGCTCCACCGGACAGGGAAAATGGACTGTCACTTTGGAAACCGCCATACGATCACCCCTTCTTTTGTTTCTTGTTGAGCTTCAGGCTGATACCTTGGCGGTCCGCCGCCTCCTGAAGCAGCCCCACAGCGGCAAGAGCACGATCCTTGACCGTCTGCTCTGCCAGTTCCGGCCGGCTGTCCAGAGCGGCCATCACAGAGCGCAGATCCTCCAGGAGCAAGAGATGGACCGCTGTGTTGAAAAGAGTTTTACGGCGGCCATCGTTGTAATAGGCCAGAAGTTTATCCAGGATCGCCCGTTTTTCCTCCAGTTGGGCAAGGTACGCCTCCAGTCCCAGTTCCCGGGCCTGGGCAATGTCCTGCTGCCGGTTCCGGTGAGGGACAAAGGAATCCCCGTCGCCGAAGCCATCATAGCGGGGACAGGGGTACTCCGGGCATTCCCAGCAAAACTGGACGCCGCCGTGCTCCAGGGAGCACCGGGCCATAGCGCAGCTCTGATTGCCTGCTCCGCCGCCGCAGCCGGGACAGTGGCCGCCCAGGTGCATGGAGCACAGGGCGCAGTTGAGGCCACACAGGGAGAAGCGGGTTTCTGTACGGGTAAAACCTTTCATGCCGTTTCCTCCCTTAGAACCACAGCGCCTGCTCTTCCCGGAACACCGGGGTTTTCCCTTGGGCGTAGGGGTCATAACGATTTTCGTTGCAGCCGAATTCCTGCAAAAAGCGGATCTGTCCCGCTCCATTCCAACGAATGAGGGAGAGACCGTCAAAGCTCTGGATCAGACCATCTGTCATGGCGCACCGGAAGGACCACTCCACTACGGTTTGGTCCCCTTTGTGAAAATACTGCCGGATATCCCAGCGCTGCACGGTTCCCCGGGTGTTCCACTCGTCAAACCACAGCTTGATTTTCCCACTTCCGTGATACTCCGGCCCCCAGCTCTCGATGTAGACGGCGTCGGGGGCAAAAAGGTCCTCAATGCCCGTGTTCTGCTTGTCCAGCCACATGGAAACCCACTGCCGGATTTTGTTTTCCCGCTGCTTCTCCATTGTTGTTTCCATATCCACGCTCCCCTGTTGCACCGCTTGGGTGATGTCCCGCAGCATCAAATATTCCGTGTCTTTTTCCTCCAGGATCTGAAATTCCGCCCGCTCATACAGGCGCAACGCTGGATTTTTTCTCTGAACAGAGAGCGATGCCCGTAGATAACCGTTCTCCCGCAGCAGAAACAGAAGGCTGTCCAGCAGCTGTGTCCCAATGCCCAGCCCGCGGTATCCCGGCAATAGCGAGATGGTCAGGGATGGCGTACTGCTGTCGATGTGGCCATAGTACTCCATGATACGGCTCCACACTGCGCCAACGACCGTTCCCTCCGTCTCGGCAACAAGACAGTGATCCCCGGGTTGTGTGCCAAAACCTGCAATATAGACCTGCAGCTCCGGCAGATCGACCACCGACCGGGGCGGCGGTTCCGCTCCCTACGGGAGATAGGATAGATGGCCTAATAGAGAAATTCCCGCAGAAGACCACATCCCTTCGGGCACATTTTGCGGATTTGTGTATAAATGTGTTTCATTACTCTGTCCTTTTGGTGGGGTGCCGGATGACGGTTTTCATCCGCTCCGGTTTACACCGCCGCACATCACTGAGGTAGATCTCGTGGTGGAACCGGCCCTCCCCAAAGTCCGCCTCATAGCCCTGGGCCTTGGCGTATTCCTCCATGGCGGCCACCGTGGCGGGCTCGTCGTCGTAGGGGCCAATGTGCATGCACTGGACGCACACTCCCTCCTCCCAAGGGAAGAACTCCACCGGAGAGAAATCCTTCTGCTTCTTTTCCGTAGCCTCCCGGATCGCCCAGTCAAAGACCTCTCTCGTCACAAACTCCGGCAGCCGGATGAGGGAGATCCACCGAAAATCCGCCTTGCAGGCGTAGTCTATCCCATGGACGCCCTCCTGCCACCACAGGCCCTCCAGGGGCGGCACCACATAGTCAAAGTACCCCTCCAGCTTGTGCTTGCCCATCTTGCTCATTTTGATGGTGAAGGCCACGGCGTAGAGCATTCCCAGGGCCTGCTTATAGGCGCCATCCTCCTCATTGGGATCACCCTGGCCCCGCACCGCCAGGAAATTCATAGCCGGTACCGTGACGATACCCGGCGTCGTGGGAGGCAGATAGAATTCCTTGTATTCTTTCTTGTAATCAAAGGGCATGGTCATTCCTCCTCTTCTTTTGGTGCCTGCTTCTCAGCGCCTCGCAGGTGACGCGCACCAGCCCCGTCATCCGCTCCCGGTCCTCCACATCTTCCACCAGCAGGGAGTCCTTCGCCCCCTCATAAGGCGGAGCCTTGGGCAGGTCGGGGAACGCCGCTTCGCCCCGCGGGGTAATCTTTACGAAAAACTGGTCGTCACAGATGACGGCGAAGAACACATCGTCGCAGTAAAGGCCGTATTCGCCGAACATCTTCCGGCTGCGGATGGCTCCGGCCTCCCGCAGCTGCTCGGCCACATAGTTCACAAAATCCGGATGAGACGCCATGCTAATCCCTCCCTCGATAACGGTCGGCCAAGGTTTGACTCCAAACTCCAAGCCGCTCCCGCAACTCTTCCGGCTCCAGCAGCTCCGCCTTGTCTCCGAAGGTCAGGACCCAGCTGAGCACGCTGTCCGCGTCTGGAAAGCCTCCGGTAAAACGCAGCCGCCCGTCCGGCTCCACGGTGAAGCGGTCCGCGCCGTACTCTTCCACCAGACGCCAGCGGCAGGTCGGGTCAAAGAGAACGGTGACCTGATATTTCACCGGAAAGACCCGCTCCGGCTCCAGGTCGGGCAGAGGCGCAGGCCGGGGCTCAAAAAGTTCCCCGGAGGTGAGGCCCGTCATGCGGTTCAATTTGAACAGGCGGAAATCCTCCCGCATTTGGCACCAGCCCCACACATACCAAGCGGACCAGTGGAACACCAGGTAGCATGGCTCGACGATTCGCACCGATTCCTCTTTGGGCGAGAAATAGGTAAAGCGGATAGTATGGTGCTGCTCGATGGCCCCCTGGATGAGCTCAATTTTCGGCGGCAGGCTGGTCTTGTACCAGGAGGAGAGGTCAATGAGCATGTGGGCGCTGCCGGGCACCAGCCCACCTGTCCCGGCGGACAGCTTCTCCATCAGCTGAGCATAGCGCCGGGTGCCGCTGACGCTGTCCAGGCTCCGCAGCCCTGCCAGGATGGCCTGCATCTCCGGATCGGTGAGCACCGTACGGTCCACCCGATAGCCCTCCATGATGGAGATGCCGCCGCCTGCGCCCTGGGCGGTGGAGATGGGGATGCCCGCCCGGCACAGGGACTCGATGTCCCGCTGGATGGTCCGGCGGGACACTTCGAACTGTTCCGCCAGCTCCGGGGCGGTGACATTCTCCCGCTGGAGCAGGATGGATAGGATACCGATGAGCCGCTCCATCTTCATGAGATGCACCGCCCTTCCTGGTTTTTCCTGCATAATACCATGACGACGGCCCTGGAGTGGTATCACGCCATGTTTTTCGGCTGCCCCGTCAGGGGCGAGAAAACGACTGAAAATCGAAGCATAATCGCCGTTCTGTAGCTATTATACCATAGGAACACGACAACTGTCTGTCATGTTTCTTTTTGCCTTGTGCTTTTTGTGACCATTGGGTACAATAGGGGCAACGGAGGGGATGGTCATGGGAAAGATCGTTTTATATCTCGCCATGAGTGTGGACGGATATATTGCGGACGAGCAGGGCGGCGTGGGCTGGCTGGGCGGTGACGGCAGTGAACCGGATGCCCCCGGCAGTTACCCGGCGTTTTATGAGACGGTGGACACCATCGTTATGGGTTGGACCACCTATCGTCAGATCGTCACGGAGCTTTCCCCGGACAGCTGGCCCTATGAGGGCCGTCCCTGCTATGTGGTAACCCACCGGCAGGAAGAGGACCAGGAGGGTATCTGCTTCTGGAATGGAGAACTGACCGCCCTGGCGGGCAAGCTGAAAGCGGAGCGGGAGGGAAACATCTGGATCTGCGGCGGTGCGTCCGTGGCCGGGCAGCTGCTGAAAGAGGGGCGCATCGATAAACTGTGGCTGTCGGTAATCCCCACAGTACTGGGCAAAGGCGTGCGGCTGTACCCCGAACTAGGGCCGGAACTGCCGCTGAAGCTGGTGGGAACAGAACATTACAACGGAATCGTAGATCTGGTATACGAAAAGCGGTGACAAGCAATGAGTGATCAATTTATCAATTTGACGGAAGACAATCTGGCGCAGGAGCATTTGTGCTGCATTATCCGCAGCAAGAAGCCCCACCCCGGCGTGGAAGCCAAGCGGGCCTGGCTGGCCCAACGGCTCCGGGAAGGCCATGTGTTCCGCAAGCTGGACACCAAGGGTGTGGTGTTCATCGAGTACGCTCCGCTGGAGACCGCCTGGGCACCAGTGGAGGGAGAGAACTATCTCTACATCTACTGCTTGTGGGTCTCCGGCGAATTTAAGGGCAAGGGCTACGGCAGGCATCTGATGGAGTACTGCCTGGCCGACGCCAAATCCAAGGGGAAATCCGGTGTGTGTATGCTGGGTGCCGAAAAGCAAAAGGCCTGGCTCTCGGACCAGGCCTTCGCAGCGAAATATGGGTTTGAAACGGTGGATACCACCCCGGGCGGCTATCGGCTGCTGGCCCGCTCCTTTGACGGAACCAAGCCGCACTTTGCGGAGAATGCCAAGCAGTTGGAGATCGAAAGCTCGGACTTGACCATCTATTATAGCCCCCAGTGTCCCTACATCCATCAGAGCGTAGAACTGGTGCACAGGACCTGCGGGGAGCTGGAGGTACCCTATATCCTCATTCCAGTGGACACTTTGGAAAAGGCCAAGGCTCTGCCCGGTGTGTTCAACAACTGGGCGGTATTTTATCAAGGGAAGTTCGTGACGGTGAATCTGCTGAACGCCGCCGCTTTGAAACGGCTCCTAAAAAAGTAAGGTGTGCCCATGGAAATCAGAAAAGTTGAGAAGGATAAAAAGAAATACCTCGCCTTGCTGTTGTTGGCGGATGAGCAGGAGGACATGATCGACCGCTATCTGGAGCGTGGGACCATGTATGTGCTGGAGGACGGCGAAGTCAAAGCCGAGTGCGTGGTGGCTGACGAGGGCGACGGCGTTCTGGAACTGAAAAACATCGCCGTGGAGCCGGGCTTTCAGGGCAAAGGCTATGGAAAGGCCCTCGTGGACTTCCTCATCCGAACCTATTCAGGACGCTATGCGGTGCTGCAGGTGGGCACTGGAGACAGCCCGTCCACCATTCCGTTTTACGAGGTCTGCGGGTTTCGCAGGCACCATCTGGTGAAGAACTTCTTCACCGACCACTACGACCATCCTATCTATGAGTGCGGGGTCCAACTAGTGGATATGGTGTATCTGCAAAGGAAGATCGGAACATGAGGTTGCCGGAACTGTTTAGAATGGAAGATGAAAATGATTGTTGTAAAGGATACTAATTAATTCGATGGAGCGAATGCATTGAAAAGACAATTTAGCAAAAGTCTCATCTCTGTCCAGTTATCATCATACTCAAGAATTTGGTTGCCATTTTCAGGTGTTTTACACTTGTTAAAGAATTTGGATTGAATCAATCCCTTTTGCATCACTTCACCTTGGTAGGTTTTAGTTTTATCATTATAACCTTTCCAATGCACAGGAATTAGTTTGCCATCATTTGAAAGAACATCAGCACCTAAATAAAGCTCTATGGAACATGCTTGGCCATTAATATTGAGACAGTATTCACCGTTTGGGCCAAGTGTGGGGTAATTATTTGCGAGGGCAATGTTAGGCAAATGCAATATCCTAAAATTATCGGGAAAATGAAGTTTTTCCAAATCCATCAATTCGGCTAATCCCGCTGAATCATTATCGTACAAAGCAATTACTCGGTTCTGAATGCCAGCTGCAATAAAGGCTTTGAGATAATGAGTCAAAAAGTTCGTACTACCTTGCACTTTATATTCTGAAAAGTTCATGAAAGAGTAGAATTTGCTCATAAACGGGTAGAGAAGCTCAATAGACTTCGAAATAACCTCGGCATCAAATTTTCCTTCTGTTAAGATTATTGTTTTGGGTACATCGTAATCTTCTTCTGTCGGATATTCGTCGCACCAACCGCTTTCGTACAAATCTGTATAGTCTAAAATAACATCCATTTCAGATGGAAATGCATCTAAAAGCGTTCGAAAAACACTCCAGACATTAAATTCAACATCAGTAAATCCCCAGTATCCCTCTCCGTAAGGCAGTGAATCCAGAAGAATCTTTTCTGCAATTGATAAATTTTCGGTTCGAAATTGATCTAACTCATATTGTCCATTGGCCAAAACTTCCGCATATCGCAAAGCTGCCTGATACCAATTCTCAAAAGTAAAATTGGTTGCAACATCTTCCTGTGAAAGGCCAAAGGTTTCGCCATCGCTCTCGAGACAATATTGAATGAAGTCTAATTTTTCTGTTTTTAATGTGGCAAAGTTTTGTTTGGCTACCTCAATCGTAAATCCATAAGAATCTAAAATTAGTTTGAGTCTTGATACGGTAGAGGAGAAGTATCTTCGCGTATACTGCTCTCCATCCTCGTCAAAAGCATCTTCGATTCTTAAATCTCTTGAGGAAAACGGAAGAAGTAACTCTCCAAAGGAGTTTTTTGATGTCAAAAAATCAAATTCTCCTATTGATATGCTTACATAAGTTCCCATGTTCTCTTACCTCAGTACAACTCTTTTTCCCTCTGACTGTAATGCAAGCCAACGAATACATCTCACAGCAATCTCATCCAACAGTAAATGTGTGTTTCTGAAATTATAGCAGAAAGATTCTGTAATGTAAATTTCATCAACTTCTTCTACACAAAAGAAGTTGGATAATATATGAAATTGTTTTCTGTGCTTGAACAATACCTCAAATCCTGCGCCGCAATAGACAAGGAATAAGCAAAAGCCCTCTGAAATCAATCGATTTCAGAGGGCTTTGGTCCGAGTGGGGAGATTCGAACTCCCGGTCTCTTGATCCCAAACGCTTGAACCAAATTTTTTGTGGTGATTTGTAGTGCTTTCCTGCACTTTCCGCTCGGTATTGAATGTTTTTTGACGCTCTTAAATCCGCTGTTTCCACGTGTTCCGGTCCTGACTGTGGTCAAATATGGGGTCAAAAACGCTTCCTGACCAGGGGCGGTAGGTGTCTACCAGTCCCGGCCGGGAAGCGTTTTTTCACGACTCTGGGTTTTGGGTATTGTACCTCCGCCGTAGCGGTTAAGCAAGTCCTTTCTGTGCGACGGGCGTATCAGTTTTTCACACGCCTATTCAAAGAATAAAAGCCTGCGGACCGCAGCCTATCTGTTCAGTAGCCACTGGATGCCCGCCACCGTCCGCTCGAGCCCATGGACAAAGTGGTTTCCGGGATTCAGCTGGAACACCGTGTCGATGCCTTTGCTCTGGTAAAAGGTCTGGATCTCCTCTGTATTTTCCTGAACTGTTTTCAGGACTGGATTGCGGGTCTTGGCCTCTTTGTCCCCCAGAGAGAAATAGATGCAGTCTGGCCGGCGCTTCGGCTCGTGGGAGAAGATGTACTCCTTGAAGCCAGGAAACCATAAGGAGGCGGACATGCACCCCACCCGCGAGAACACATCCGTCCGGTAGATAGCGTACAGGGCGAACAGACCAGCCAAAGAGTATCCAGCAATCCCCCGCCATGCCGGAGGCCCGACCAACTCTTTTTCTGCCCTGGGTATGATTTCTTCAACCAGCAGCCGCAGATAGTCGTCCGCACCGCCGGTGAAAGACTCCCCGTTCTTGAACGCCGCCGGGCCGTCCCACGGGGCCATGTCCCGGTTCCAGTCCAAATCGCTGATGGCCACTAAAGTAAACGGTGGACAACCAGCCGTCTGCGCCGCCTCAAATACCTTCTGCCCCTCGTTAGAGTAAGTATTCAGGTAGATTATAGGAGCGTTCAGTACTACGCATGGAAAGACAGCTATGTGCTTATCCCCAAAAATAAATGCGTGCATGAATTCACCGACTTTCTGATTTGTCCCTATTATAGCATATTTCTAACTCGGCACAATTTTAAATGTTGAATTTTGTGTATTTATGTTGCGGTTTCCACTTGTATCTGTTATACTGCTAATTAGATAATAGGAAATTTTTTCATAGACAAAAGAAACAGATACAGAAAGGGCGATTTTATGACCGCAAATGAACAGCTGGCCTCTGTAGGGAAGAACATCCAGGAAAAGGCCACTCTCATCTGGAATGTGGCGAATACCCTCTTTGGCGCTTTCAAGCCTCATGAGTATGGTCTGGTGATTCTGCCGATGGTGGTCATCAAGCGGTTCCACGACTGCCTGCTGCCAACCCACCAGGCGGTATTGGATACTTACAAGAAGGTGGAGCATCTGGCGGTCAAGGAGGGGTTCCTGCGGACTGCCGCCGGATACCAGTTCTATAACACCAGCCCTTTCACCTTTGAGACCCTACGGGCGGACCCGGAGAACATCAATGACAACTTCCGGGCCTACCTCAATGGCTTTTCCGACAATGTTCAGGACATCCTCTCCCGCATGAATTTCAGTGCCCAGATTGACCGCATGGTAGAGGCGGGTCTGCTCTATCAAGTGATTGTGGACTTCTGCTCTGACAAGGCGGATATGGGGCCGGAGAAGATCAGCGCCGTGGATATGGGGTACATCTTCGAGAACCTGGTCCAGCGGTTTTCCGAGTCCTACAATGAGGAGGCCGGAGCACACTTCACCAGCCGGGACATCATTTACCTGATGTGTGATCTGCTGGTGACCGGTGACCAGAACGCCTTCAACGGGGATGGCATCACTAAGACGGTCTACGACATGACCATGGGCACCAGCCAGATGCTCACCTGCATGGAGGAGCGGCTGAAGCAGTTGGCTGCCGATGCGGATGTCACCTGTTTTGGCCAGGAGCTGAACCCCTTCACCTTTGGCATCGCCAAGGCCGACATGCTGATCCGTGGGGGCGATCCCGACAACATGCAGTTCGGCGACACCCTGGACGACGATAAGTTCGACGGCTACCAGTTTGACTACTGTATCTCCAATCCCCCCTTCGGCATTGACTGGAAGCGGGAGGCCGCTGCGGTGGAGGCAGAGCATAAGAAGGGGGCTGCGGGCCGGTTTAGCCCGGGTCTCCCCAGCAAGAGCGACGGGCAGATGCTGTTCCTGCTCAACGGCCTGTCAAAACTGAAACCGGAGGGCCGCATGGCCATCATCCAGAACGGCTCCTCCCTGTTTACCGGGGACGCCGGTTCCGGCCAGTCGGAGATCCGCCGTTACCTGATCGAGAGCGACTGGCTGGATGCCATTGTGCAACTCCCCAACGACAGCTTCTACAACACCGGCATCGCCACCTACATCTGGATCATCACCAAGGACAAGCCCTCGGAGCACATCGGGAAAGTGCAGCTCATTGATGCCAGCAAGTGCTATGAGTCCCGCCGGAAGTCCATCGGCAACAAGCGGGTGGACATTACCGAGGTGTGTCGAGACCTGATCGTCAAAGCATACGGCGAGTACCGGGACAACACCTATGAGCAAGATTTGGAATCCGGATCGAAAATCGTCTGCAAGAGCCGGGTGCTGGACAGTGTGGCCCTGGGCTACAACAAGATCGCCGTGGAAAGCCCCCTGCTGGACGAGGACGGAAATAAGGTACTGAAGAAGGGCAAGCCCGTTGCCGACCCCAAAAAGCGGGACACGGAGAATGTGCCGCTGGACGAGGATATCGACGCTTACTTCGCCCGTGAAGTCCTGCCCTATAATCCGGATGCCTGGATCGACAAGAGCAAGACCAAGGTGGGCTACGAGATCCCCTTCACCCGCACCTTCTATGAGTACAAGGAGATCGAGCCTGCCGACCAGATCGCCCAGCGCATCGAGGAGCATGAACACGCCCTGATGCAGAAACTCCACGACCTGTTTGGGAAGGACGGTGAGTGAGATGACTCCGGCAAATGGTTTTGCGGAGATGAAGGACAGCGGGATTCTTGGGTGTGGAAGTATTCCTTCACATTGGGAAACAATTGCTCTTAAATATGTTGCTCTACTGGATGGAAAGGTGGACACATCCAATATTACCCCAGAAGATACGGTTTCTTTTGTACCGATGGAGTGTATCCGCAATGATAAACGAATTCCAAAAACAGCCCAAAAATCCAAAGACAATGGAACATACAGCAGTTTTTGCAACGGAGATATTGCTATTGCCAAGGTAACGCCTTGCTTTGAAAATGGGAATATTTGTGTAATGGCATCTCTTGAAAACGGCTATGCATTTGGAAGTTCAGAGTTGTTTTCAGTTCGTCCCCAAAATATTGTTGGGCGCTATTTGTTTTATTCTCTACAAACTCCATATTTTCTTGATGGTGGCGCCGCAACTATGACTGGCGTTGGCGGATTAAAAAGAGTTTCTTCTTACTACATGAAAAATGTCAAGATAGTGTTTCCCCCTCTTTCCGAGCAATCCACCATTGCCTCCTATCTGGACGCTCAATGTGCCAAGATTGACGAGATCATCGCCCAGGACAAGGCCAGCATCGAGGACTATAAGCAGTGGAAGGCCTCCATTATCTACGAGGCCGTCACCAAGGGCCTGGACTCGAATGTGGAAATGAAGGACAGCGGAATTCCTTGGATTGGGAAAGTGCCAACACACTGGCGAGTCACAAAAATTAAGAATTTTGTTTCTATCCGTTCAGGTATAACACTTGGTAAGCAGTATCCTCCCGGTACACAATTAATTTCCTGTCCTTATCTACGGGTTGCAAATGTTAAAGCTGAGTATGTTGATTTGCAGGATGTTGCCACAATCATGGTTACCAGTGAGGAAGCTGAAAAATATGCTTTGAAATCTGGTGAACTACTTATGACAGAAGGTGGAGACCGGGATAAGCTTGGGCGCGGAACAATCTGGCATGGTGAGATCCCTGGTTGCCTTCACCAGAATCATGTTTTCGCTGTGCAGGTAAATGAAAAATATATGCTTACTAAATTTTTAGATTACCTCACGGCATCACCAGTTGGCAGGGAGTATTTTGACTTAACGGCCAAAAAAACCACTAATTTAGCAAGCACGAATTCAACAACGATACTTCAATTTTCAGTTCCAATACCCCCATTGACTGAACAAGAGAAAATTATTGCGATATTGGATCGGAATACCGCTACTATCAACGAAGTAATTGCTGAAAAGGAGACTCTTGTGTCTGATCTGGAGTCCTACAAAAAATCCCTCATTTATGAGGTCGTGACCGGGAAAAGGCGGGTGTGCTGAAATATCACATCTTCGAGAAAGGAATGAAAAATATGAGCAGAAACATTACTAAATTCCCAATCAGTTACGCTGAAAGGCATAAGAATATATTGGGGCCTCTTGCTGTCGAATGTCAGGTTTCAGGGCGCTATTTACAATTCCATGAAAAGTCCGCTGTCCTGGATACCGGAGAATTTATTTCCGTTGATGTAATGGCAATGCCTGATGATGGCAAGCCTGCGAGAAAAATCTGTGGATTAGTAATCAAGAGAGAAGACTTATTGGAAGCGTTGAAACATGTTACGCCTTCCGATTAAGTACCAGGAGGAATAAAGTATGCCTGACAACGAAAAGCAATTTGAACAGGATATTGAATCCTTTCTGATCTCTCCCGCTGGCGGCTGGCAGAAGGCCTCTGACGCAGGCTGCCGGGCCTCTATGGACTCCGGCATGGCCCTGGACCTCGGCACCCTGGTGGAATTTATCAAAGCCACCCAGCCCATCCAGTGGCAGCGATTTGAAAAGCAGTGCAACTCCGATCCAGAGAAGAAATTCTACAAGGCCTTTGAGAATGCGGTGGAGAACGACGGCCTGATCAGCGTCCTGCGCCACGGGTTCAAGCACCGGGGGATCGAGTTCCGGGTGTGTTACTTCAAGCCGGAGTCCACCCTGAACGATGTGGCTGTCAAACACTATGGTCAGAATATCTGCCAGTGCATCCGGCAGTGGCGCTATTCCGGCCAGAACAGCAACAGTGTGGACATGATGCTGGCCGTCAACGGCATCCCAGTGGTGGCGATTGAATTGAAAAATCAGCTCACGGGCCAGAGCGTGGACAACGCCAAGCGGCAGTGGATGTTTGACCGTGACCCCAAGGAACCGGCGTTCCGGCTGAACCACCGCATCCTGGTGTTCTTTGCTGTGGATCTCTACGAGGCGGTGATGACCACCAAACTGGACGGGGCCAAGACCTATTTTCTCCCTTTCGACCAGGGCAGCAATGGCCCCGGCAAGGACGGTGGTGCAGGTAATCCGCCATCTTCGGATGGGGATTATGTGACCTCCTACCTCTGGAAAGACGTTCTGCAGAAGGACAGCCTGCTGGACATCATCCAGAAGTTCATCAATCTCCAGGTAAAAAAGGAGAAGGTGCCACAGAAGGACGGTACCCAGAAGGAGATCACCAAGAAGTCCGTCATCTTCCCCCGGTATCACCAGATGGATGTGGTGCGGAAATTGGTCCAGGATGTCAGAACTAATGGCCCCGGCAAAAACTATCTGGTGCAGCACAGCGCCGGTTCCGGGAAGTCCAACTCCATCGCCTGGACCGCCTACCGGCTCGCCAGCCTGCACGATGACAACAACAAACCCATTTTCAACTCCGTGGTTATCGTGACCGACCGCACGGTGCTGGATGCCCAGCTCCAGGAGACTATCTCCGGCTTTGACCACACCCTGGGTTCCGTGGTCACCATCGGTGAAAAGAAGTCCTCCAAAGACCTGCGGGATGCACTGAACGACGGCAAGCGGATCATTGTCACCACCTTGCAGAAGTTCCCGGTTATTTATGAGCAGGTGGACGACACCACCGGTAAGTCCTTTGCCATCATTGTGGACGAGGCCCACAGCAGTCAGACCGGGCAGAGCGCCATGAAGTTGAAAATGGCCCTGGCGGATACCCACGACGCTCTCAAGGAGTATGCGGAACTGGAGGGCAAAGCGGAGGATGAACTGGAAGATGCCGAGGATGGGCTTGTGCGGGAGATGATCACCCACGGCAAGCACAAAAACCTGAGTTTCTTTGCCTTCACAGCCACGCCAAAGAATAAGACGTTGGAGATGTTTGGGGAGGAATATGCGGACGGCTCCTTCCACCCCTTCCACATTTACTCTATGCGGCAGGCCATTGAGGAAGGTTTTATTCTGAATGTGCTGGAGAACTACACCACCTACAAAACCTGCTTCCAGATTGCCAAGAACACCCCGGACAACCCGGAAGTGCCTACCACAAAAGCCATCAAAACCATCCGGCGCTTTGAGGAACTGCATCCTCATAACTTACAGCAGAAGGCAGCCATTATCGTGGAGACCTTCCGGGACGTAACAAAGCACAAGATTGGCGGGAAGGGTAAGATGATGGTTGTCACTGCCTCCCGACTTGCGGCGGTTCGCTATTACCATGAGATTAAGGCTTACTTGGAGGCAAATCACTATGATGACATCGAGATCCTGATTGCTTTCTCTGGAAGTATCAAGGACCCGGACGAGGCAGATGGTCCAGAGTATACCGAAAGCGGCATGAACCAGGATAGGGCCGGAAACCGGGTCAGCGAGGCTCAGACCAAGCAGGTATTCCACGACGAGGGTGATGTGTTGATCGTGGCGGAGAAGTACCAGACCGGCTTCGACGAGCCACTGCTGCACACCATGATTGTAGACAAGAAACTACGAGATGTGAAGGCCGTCCAGACTTTGAGCCGTCTGAACCGTACTTATCCCGGTAAAGAAGATACCTACATTCTGGACTTTGTAAATACCAAGGAAGAAATCCTGGAGGCCTTCCAGCCCTACTACCAGGAGACCAGCCTCTCCGAGGAGATCAATGTTGATCTGATCTACAAGACTCAGAAGCAGCTCCGGGAGTTCAAACTGTATAATGACAGCGACATAGAAACCGTTACTAAAATCTATTTTTCTCCAGACGCGAAAAAGGTTGGCTCGGTGCAGGCGAAGATTTCCAATGCCCTGCTTCCTGTTGCCAAGGCCTACAATCAACTCAGCAAGGATGACCGCTACCAGTTCCGCCGTCTAATCCGGGCCTTTGTGAAATGGTATAACTACATTTCTCAGATCGTGCGGATGTTTGATAAGGACCTCCATAAGGAGTATCTCTTCTGCTCCTATCTCTCCAAACTGATCCCTGCGGAACCTTCTACTCCCTGGGACCTGGAGAACCGGGTGAAGCTGGAATACTACCGTCTGGAAAAGACCTTTGAGGGAGCGATCACTCTGGAAGAAAAGCCGACGGCCCTGGAGCCTGCAAAGACAAAGAAGGGCGTCAATATGAACACGAAAAGGGACCCGCTGGAGGAGGTCATTGAGAAGATCAATGAGACCTATAAAGGCGATTTTACTGAAGCAGACAGAGTCTTGATTGGAACTTTGCGGGAAAAACTTCTGGCGGATAAGAAACTCCGAAAAGCGGCAAAAGTAGATGGTCAGCAAATCTTCGAGAAGAATGTTTTCCCCAAGATCTTCGACCAGACCGCCCAGGCGTCCTACATTGAGAGTACAGAAACCTATACAAAATTGTTCGAAGACACCGCTAAGTACAAGGCCGTCATGGTTGCCCTGGCAAAAGAACTGTATCGGGAACTTCGGAACGGTCAGGAGGGATAACAATGCCGAGAGCAAAGAAAGACGGGCAACATATCAACTGCTACATCGATAGAACCCTCTGTGAGCGGCTGAAAGCCTATGCGGATGAAAAGGGGCAGACGATGACGATGGCGCTGGAACGAATCTTAAAACAATATTTTGAAAGCGAAAACAAAGAGGCTATCGATAAAGATGATATGGAGGCATTGTGCTCTGATGAGTTTGAAAAGAGAAAAGGACTGTAATCATTATGCAAAAGAAAATCTCTATTTTCTCTTTCTTTGCTGGGATAGGAATCTTAGATTTAGCGTTCGAAAAAAGCGGTTATAATATTGTATTCGTTAATGAATATGATGACCTTTTCATGGCCTCATATCAGTATGCACGAACACAAATGACTCATCTGGTTCCGCTATATGGATATCACAATGATAGTGCGGAACGCTATGCAAAAAAGCGCGGGAAAAGGAAACTTATCAACCTTGTTGCAAAAGAAAGAGAAAAAGGAAATTTGGTCGGTTTCATTGGCGGTCCTCCTTGCCCAGACTTTTCGGTTGCGGGGAAAAATGCTGGTGTTGTTGGCGAAAATGGTCGATTAACTAAGGTATATTTTGATATTATCTGCCGTTGCCGTCCAGATTTCTTCCTTTTCGAAAATGTTAAAGGACTGGTAAAAACAGAAAAGCATCGAGCATTCTATAACGAAATGATGATGAAAGTTCAGGCCAATGGCTATATTATAGATGAAAAAGTCCTTAACGCTCTTGCATATGGAGTCCCACAATTTAGAGAGCGTGTGTTTATGGTGGGCATTCAAAAGGGAATATATCAGAATCCGCCTGATGCATTGTCATTTGCATGGGACAAATACGCCCTCTTCGAAACAGCGGATATATTGAGGAGGGATTGGCCCAAACAACGAGAATTTGCAGTAGATAGTCCTTATGAGTTCTCATTTGAGAGAATTCCCAAAAGGCTTACTGTTGAGTATTGGTTCAATAAAAATGATGTCGAAGATCATCCGAATGGTAAAGATATATTCCAAGTGAAAAAGGGCCGAGAAAAAATTGCAACTATTGCAGAAGGCGACACAAGCGGCAAGTCATTTAAACGGCTGCATCGATGGAGATACTCTCCGACTGCAGCGTACGGGCACAATGAAGTACACCTTCACCCTTACAAAGAGCGCCGTATTTCTGTTGCGGAGGCAATGGCAATTCAATCTTTACCCAAAAAATTTCTTGTGCTCCCAACGCTTTGCTTATCAAAGAAATTTAAAATGATAGGTAATGGTGTTCCGTATTTAATGGCTGTAGCAATTGCAAAAACACTAAAGGATACATTAGAAACCATACGGGAGGATGGGCCATGAAAAAAATTGTGATCGATCCACGTGTCATAAAGCATTTGGGCAGAGATTTGATAACATCACCTGAGGTTGCTGTAATTGAATTAGTAAAAAACTCTATTGATGCCAAGGCAAAACATATCAACTTGCGCTTGTACAACAACTATTCACATTATGAGTCGCTCCCTAATTATGTTCGAGCGGCTATCCCTAAGCAGTATCTTGACTTACCGATGTTGATTGTCGAAGATGATGGACGCGGTATGACTAATGCCGCCCTGGATGATGGCTTTTTGAAAATTGCTACAGATATTAAAACCAACGAAGAAGGAACACTTGGTGAAAAAGGTATCGGTAGGCTGGCTACACAGAGACTTGGGACGGCATTGCTTGTAGAGACTTCCTCTGTGGAGGAAAGTCAAACTTCGTATGTTTTTATCGATTGGAATGATGTGATTAATGGTGTGGAAGAGGTTCCCAACTTTGAAGGCCCTGCAACTCCTCATCATACTCGCTTGATCATTTTCAATGTAAATTTAGAGGACTACATCGATAATGCAATGCAATTCGAGCAGTTGTCCTTGGACAACTCAAACGTACAGGTTCAAATTAACCGAGAGCTTAAGTCTGCGCTCAATTTTTTGATTTCCCCCTTTGATAATTCGAAAGAAACATTACCTATACCCCAGCTCAGGTTTTATTTTGATGATTATGAAATCGACATCACTTTCCCATATGACACCCTAAGTTTGGCGGAATCAATCCACAGTTTTCGATTTGAGTCAAAACAAAATGGCATATTAAGCTATGGTTTAGATATAAAGCCATGGTTTATTGAGCGTGTCCATCGAGCTTTAGTAAAAGCAGACGCTTTCAATCGTTTAAAGAAGCCACATGACTTTTATAGAGATATGTTGGAACGCAATTCCATAAGAATCGAAAATACGCTCAAAACTACCGCAACAAAGGAAGAACTTAAGGACTTATTTGTAAGTATTCTTAGCGATTTCTATGCTGTTACAGAGGATGAGCAGAAAAAAGAATTTTTCGATTCATTCATTGAAAAGAAAGCTCTATCCGCAATTGATGAGCTTTTAAAAATAATGCCCATCACAGGTTCGATTTACAGTTTTAAACAGGGGGCTGCAATTGGCGACAAAATCATTATTGATGCAGCGTACACTTTAAAACAAACAACCAAGCGATATTCATTAAAAGATCTCAAATATTTTCTGGAAGACTATAACGGGATTAAGTTATATCGAAACATATTCCGTATTGGCTTTTTGGGAAATAAAGAGAGCGATTGGATCAAGCTTCAACAGTTCAGGACAAAAGGTCAGCAGTGGTATCGATTTGACCTTGGCAATACTGTTGGATATGTTGCTTTGTCTGATGCAGGACAGAAGCATATTCAAGAAATCAGTTCTCGATTAGATATTAGTGAGAATGAGACATCTGAAGCATTCAAACTCCTTATAAATGTTGTATTCAATTATCTTTTCTATATCCTCAATCGGAAAGCCAATGATTTAATGAAAACACTTCTGGCAGAGGAAGGATTGTTAGAGGAAAATCTCTCGAAACGTGTTAAGAAAAATGATGCCGCACTTCGCGAGATGATGAAGCGTAATAAGCGTATGCAAAAGGCATTGGCCGATGTATCTGAGCACTTAGGGCGCGGGACGCAAATAAGTGGAACCGACAAAGTGGCATTGCCCCAACGAAGCTACGCATTTCTTACTGACACATTCAAAAAGCTTGATGCTGATATCAAAGCGGATTCTTCTGTTCAAGAGTCTACCGCTGTTCTTCTTTCTGAAGCTGATGCGCAATTGAAAGCTATTGAAATAGAGTCTTACAACAACTATAAACTTATGGCAAACGGACTCATTACTGAAACAATCACTCACGAACTTCACTCATTGAGTAAAACGGGCATTACGCCGGACGCAAGTAAGCATTTTGACTTTTTGAAGGACTACTTTGTTCAGAGCAGTAGTGTAAGGACTTATAATGATCATGTCGTCCCTATAAAAAATAGCTATAGTAATATCTCAGGGAAATTAGATCAAATTGGAAACCTCTATTCCTTTCTTGAAACTACTTTTATCAAAAAAGGCACTTATGATGAGTTTATCCACGAAAATATCAAAGGTGTGATAATGAGTATCAGGAAAAACCTTTTGACAACAGTAAAAAAGGAGAAAATAGAGATTATATGCAACGCTGATGATTTAACATGGTTTGTTCCAAAGGGGGTTTTATTGCATGTCTTTTATAATTTAATCAATAACTCCCTATATTGGATTGATATACGTCGCAAACGAGCACAAAGTGATCGCTCGTACGCACACTCTGGGCCAGATGCCATTATGATTGAAGAATATGGCGTTGATGGCATCGTCGTGTATGATACTGGCACTGGAGTTTCTAAGAGTATGGAAGATATCTTGTTTGAACCATTGCAGTCTGGTAAGCCACTGTCTGAAGGTCGTGGTATGGGATTGTATATTGTTCGAAAGCTACTGGAATCTTTCGGTGGAGAAATTGAGTTACTTGACGAGCGTAATGAATACGGAAACAGATATAAATTTTTGCTTGTATCCAATACCTCGGAGGAATTGTAATGGGCTATAAAGAACTACTTTCATCTATCGACTGCAAGTTCGTTGTAATTATTGAAGACGATTTTAAGCAAATCGAATACAAAAAAGAGCGAGCCCTATATGATATTACGCGAATGGCTATCGATGATCGTCGTCAATATCTTTCTGAAATCGAAACTGTTTCACCAGTATTACATGAGATTTTGTCGAAATTTCTTTCTTTATTTGATAAGTGCTTTGATAAAATCGGAGTGTGGGATGATAAAATTCCCTATGGGGATATCAGTTGTGCTTTTGCACTTATTGAAGGAATAGATCCTGAACTGAAAAGACAAATTGAGGAACAATATGTTCTTTTTGAAGGTGAAACTGTTCAAAAAATATATGAGATTGGAGCTAAATATGGAATTGGGGTTAATCACCCTTCTAATTTTGACGAACTTTACGATGACTATGTGTTGAGTAAAAACAGAGCTCAATCTGTTCGCATCTATACAGATTTTTCTGCAGAAACACAACGCTTATTTTCTGCAGACATCGAACAAGCTTCACCGGAGTGTGCAGTTGTATGTATCGTTGATAACTATATGTCTGGTGCCAACAGAGCAAAAGAGGTTATTGAAGTAATATCTGAAAAATGCAGTACTACGCGCCGGAACATTATTGGAAGCATATTCTCATCCAAAGAAATGTATGAAGAAATTAGTGATAAGCTATACTTTGAATATGCTTCTAAAGAAAAACCAGAAGAATTGAAATCCTGTATTGCAAGGAGCGCATATAACTATTTTATTTCCGAACTTAAAAATGAAACTCTTGTGAGTATGAGTACTGCTTTTGATAAAGCCCTTAAGAATAAGGGAATTGCATTTTTTCTTGCACAAAAAGCCCGAACAGAAGGAGCCTCAGAATACGAAATCATTAATGATTGGATTAGACTATTAGCAACCACCCCTCGTGAAGACGCTAATACAATAAAAAGAATGATTCGTTTGTCGAGAGTCATCAACAGTTTAGAGGATACTGAAGAATTGTCGGACACAGATCTTCAAAAGCTAAACACATTGGAGGCTTTTGACTATACGATTAATGACTACTTTTTGCCCGTAGCAGCTGGCGATGTTTTTACAAACAGCAAAGGCGAGTGGTTCGTACTGATTGGGCAAGATTGTGACATGGCACGAAGTATTACGCGTACGCCTAAAAATGCTTTAGCAGAACTCTTGCCTGCAAAAGTACGTCACCAAACAGAATTTGACAAGTGGGCTAATGACTTGAGAAGTGCATCAATTTATAGTTTTAGAAAAACCATTGACGCAGAATGCGAAGTGCTTCAAGTTGAGTATCAGAGCCGTCAATATATAGCAAACGAAGTTTTAAATCTCTGTTCCTTTAATTCGGACGGACAATGTAGAATCTCTCTTTCTGCGCCCCTCGGTCTGGACCAGGAGCAACTGATACCGAACTATATGACTACATACTATTCTAAATTGCAGCATTTTTTTAATTCAGTCAAAACATTAAGGATACATGCAGAAGACGCATTTGAAACTGTAATAGCAGAGGAATATTCTCCGCGCCTGCTTTCTTTTAAAGATTTTGACAAACTTAATATAAATTTTTGATTATCTTTTCATATCTTCTTAAATGTCCGCAAAGCCTTATTTTATCAGCTTTACGGGCATTTCTCTTTTCGGCTGATACTTCCAAACAGCTACGTTTCATCACGTTTTCTCACGGTCAATCGTGGTAAATATCGTGGTAAAACTTTAAGCTATCATGCTTCTTAATTCTGCCTTGACGTTCTCTATGGACGCATGGGCGTACAGGTTCAGCGTGATACTGATGTTTGCGTGTCCCATGATATACTGTAAACTCTTAGGGTTCATGTTCCTGTTCGCAAGTCTGGTACAGAACGTATGACGCAGGATATGGGGCGTTATCTTTGGTAAGCTGTCCTCATGGCTCTTGTTATATTTCTTTCTCAGATTAGCGAAAGTAGAAGTATAATAGGCATTCGTCATAGGAAAGCCTTTCCCGTTCAGAAAGAGGAAACCACTGTACCCGTCTATCTCTGTCGGCTCTGCCTTTGCCTTGTTTGCCATGACACGCTCAAATGCCTGTTTCACTTCCTCACTCATGGGAACATCACGCACACCGCTTTTTGTCTTTGGTGTTTCGATATAATAGCCCGTTTCCTTGCTGGATAATAGCTGGTGGTCTACATGGATAACGCCGTTTTCAAAGTCTATATCCTGCCTTGTCAGTCCGCACAGTTCCGAGATACGAAGCCCTGTCTTTAACAGTATTACGATTGCGTCATAATACTTTTTATATACCCTGTCCCTGCTGGCAAAGGACAAGAGCCTTTCTTCCTGTTCCTCGGTCAATGCCTGCCGTGGTGTCCTGTCGTCCTCTATGACCTCATTCAGCTTGAAATCAAAGGGGTTCTTCCTCACGAGGTCGTCCGCTATGGCAATGCGGAATGACGCATTTAACGAGCGTTTATAATTGCTTATGGTCTGATAAGCATAGCCCTTGTCTTTCATGCGTAACGCCCATTCCTTAGCGTCTGAAAGGCGTATGCTGTCAATGCTCCTAGCCCCCAGTATATCGCCCTCTAATGTCCGCATGAGCTTTTTCCTGCCCTGTCTTGTGCTTTCCTTTACGTTGGCTCTCTGGGCGTTCTGTTTGGCGTATAGCTGGCACAGCGTCATTTTTCCGCCTGTTGTGTCGATACCGTCCTGTAAATCCCTTTGTATCTCCGTTTCTAATTCCCTTAGGGATTTCCCGTCCCTCTTGCCTTTAGGTACGAGGTCTGTCGGCACAAGTTTCCATGAATAGGCATACCTTGTCTTTCCTGCCTTGTCCACATATTTGTATAAGTATCTTCCGTCTGCTCGCTGGCTCTCTCCTGTCTTTAAGAGGCGACCTTTACTGTCCCGTCTTTTTTCCGACATTTCTTATCTGCTCCTTTCGTAAGAAAGAGCCTTGATATGACTTACTGAAATAATATCACATACAAGGCTCTTTTGCATTAGATTGCGTCTGTTTTATCCATAAATTTCTCAAACTGTTTTTTCTTAATCAAGATACGGTTGCCGTTCATCACATACCAGTCGCCGTGTCGGTTTTCTTCTACCAATCGGCGTAGCTTGTTCTGTCCGATTGTGAAGTATCTTGACGCTTCCTCAATGGTAAGGGTGTATTTTTCCCATACAGGAATATCAATCTTTTCGTTCATCATGCCACCCCCCTACCTGTTCTTTGTGTCATACTGGACGTAGGGTATCAATTCTGTCCTGTCTATCCGCTGTAAATGGGCGGTCAGCTTGCTGGAAAGGGAAGTGCTGTACCTTGCCTTATCTACCATATCCCCGACACGTTCCAGCCCACCTAAAGCGTCATGGGATTCGAGGAAGTAAAAGCCTTTGACAGCGGATATGACACCACCCTCTGTAAGCCACTGTTGCGTTTCTTCAAGGGAATTATGCGGTGTGGGTACATGGAGTTTTAAAAGTTCCACAGCCCCTAAAAAGCGTTGCCAGAAACGGCACGTTTTCCACCTGCTCTTGTTGCTCTCATTCCTGTTTGCTACGACAAAACGCAGGTTGTCCGCCAGCAGTCCGAAAGCCAGTTCCCCAATCTCCAGCGGTCTTGCCTGAAATGCCATAGCAAAGGCATGAGCCTTTTCATCACGCAGTTGCATTTCCGTCCGTTTCCAACTCCCGACTTCATCAAGCGTCCTGTTGTATTTGCCGCACACTTCCTTGTCCTTGTCATAAAAGCGGTAGGAAAGCCCCGATTTTCCAGCCCCGATATAGACGGTCTTTGCGGTGTCAAAATCATCAAACTTGCTCTCGTCAAAATGGTAGCCCTCACTGTTGGCGATAAATTCCTCTTTTTCACATTTCTTCTTTATCTGCTCTATGGTAAAGAACGGCGTTTCGTTCCTGTCGTCAATGGCAACGTCCAGCCTTGTGAAATGGTAGTTTCCAGCCCCATATCTCCTTTCACAGCGTCCGAACATATCCCCAAAGGTCAAGCCGTTGTTATCGAGGATACGGAAAATATCATCACACCCCCTGCCTGTCATCACGAGATAACAGCCCAGCCCTTGTGGGTTGTCCTCTGTCTTTTTTGCGTCGCCCGATACATAAATATCTCCGATTTCCCAACGCGCCTGATACGTCTTAAATTTGACCGTTGCAGGATAGACATTAAAAATATCGGTCGGCAAGCATAAAATGTGCCGTATCACATCTTCTGCCGTTGCCGTATCAAAGACAATGCTGATGTAATCAATCTTGACGGATAAATTTTCATGTGTTGCGATAGTGCATTACTCCTTTCGTACTCCCCGTTTTTTTGCGGGGTAAAAATCGTGTTTTGTCCTTTATTTATCACAGTTTCTAGGTACTATGACATGTATGCGCAGGGCGGTGTTACATATACGCCCTGTACGGAACGCCTACGGCGTTCCTTTTCTTCCTGCACCAGCCCCGTTCTTAACGCTCACGAGCCTTTGGGAGGCTCGTGGCTAAACGGGGCAGGCACAGGAAGAAACACCGTTTTCGGTCGGATAGTCCATGCCTATTCATGCTATCAAAGCGAAAATAACTCTTTTCTATGCCTACTCAAGCGTGTGATTGACCTCATTGTGCTTAATCACTATATCCTCCATGATAATAACGCCGTTAGAATTACTTGTCAAGAACTTTTTCTTGACTTTTTCGGCTATAATAAGTATGATAGGCTTATAAAGGAACGAAAAAGCCGGGAAAGGAAAAGATATAAGAAGTTATGGAGCATGACACAAAGAAAATAAATTTTTTAGGGGAGAACATACAGACCATAAGAAAACACAGGAAAATGAAACAGCAGGAGCTTGCGGACGCCATCGGTATCAATATGCAGAGCCTTTCTAAGATTGAACGAGGGGTAAACTATCCCACCTTTGACACGCTGGAAAAGATAATGGACGTACTGGAAGTAACACCGAATGAATTGTTGTCGGGAGAATGGAAGTTTGTCCAACAGGCGGAAAAAGAGGTATGCAAGTTTTTACGGACGGAAGAACGCCTAAATGCAGAACTGAAACACGGACACTATGATAACTTCTTTGACAGTGAAGAAGAATGGCTAGAGTATGAGTTGGAGCAGTTGCGGAAATACATCACAGACTATATCAAGGGAGAGGACATACAAGCGTCCGACCTTTACCCTATCAAAACATTTATCCAGCACTTGAAATTTCAGAAAGTATTAGACCGTTATGATGATTTATACAGCATGGATATGTTCGGGGAAAGCACAGACGGACACAAGTACGGTACACCTTATCAGGTTGTAAAGAGGATAAATCCCAACTCAAAAGAAGATATGGAGCTGTTGCGGGAAGTCTTAAAGGACAGCCATTTTGACAACGGGGACGAGTAGCCTTTTTCCTCTTGCAAAAAGATACAGCAAACAAAAAGCCCAGATCAAGAGTGCAAGCACCACTTCTAAAGAAGTGGCAGGCTCTTGACAGGGCTTTTTCTTTTCTGTTTATGGCAGACAAGAGAAAAAAGGATAGCTATATTGTATAGTTTCTCTAATAATTTTAGAGCAATGAATTTATCACAGGTACTTCGTCTTTTCATTGTAAAAGTACAATCGTGGAAAGCACTAATATTGGCACTTTGATTTTGTGCATTATGCACAAAATATGATAGCAACAAAGAGGTCATATATAAAATAGAAACAAAAATAACTTGACATTTAATGAAATATATGTCATGTTGAGGTTAGTAAAAACAGTACGTGACATAAAACTATCAAAAAGTAAAAAAGAGAAAGGAGGTTTATCGAATGAGAGCAAAGAAGTTGAGAACGAAAGTAGTTGGTCTTGTAGCAGCAGTTATGGTTGTCGGCGCTCCACTTACAGCGTGGGCTATTGATGTAGCGGGTGGAGATTTGTACTACAATGGAGGGCAAACAGACACCATTGTATATTCCGAAATTGGGCGTAAAGCAGGTATTAGTCGCAACTACATGGTAAAGGCAACTGTAAAGGTCGGCGGAGATACATATACCAGTGGATTCAAGTCAAACTACGCTTACAAAGATGCAAAGAGAGTTTGGTGGGCGAACGAAACATCTTATTATGATTATTATCCATATTAAGTAAAATAGTTCAAACACCTAGGGCGGGGCTATTTGTCCCGCCATATTTTATACATTTCTTCAAAGAAAGGGGCGTATGTTATGAAAAAATTTTTAAAGATTTTTATTTTCCTTGAAGTCATACTCTTTGCATATATTTTTAATACTTCTATTTACAACATTTATGAAAAGAATAACATTGCTACTGAGAATTTAAAAGGGTATGTTTTAGAAGAAACATCGCCAGAAATTCTCGACAAATTTTATACAATATTTACAGAAGAATATTCTCAAAATAAATTAGAACTCATTAACAATACGCTCACTTCCACAGATAAATCTGTTTATGATTTATATTGCTATCCATTAAATGAGTTTACACAAAAACAGCCTATATCTTCCTCTATTTTGTTTCAATATCATGAATTGCAAAAGGAAGATTTTTTAGATAGTGTTGGTGTATTCTATACAGATTTACCAGCTAACGCAATTAAAGAGATAGCTTCTCAACTGTCCGTCGCAATAAATAACTTTGAAAATGACGCTATTCCGTATAGTATGGTATTAGAATTGAATCTTCTGAATTTTGTAATCTTATTTATTGTACTTCAAATCATATACTGTATTTATACGTCTTATAGTTTGAAAAAAATAGGTATTAAAAAAAGCATGGGCTTTTCTACTATACATATTTTAAAGGAGCAAATTACCAGTGTAATAAAATATTTTGCTGTAATATGTTTAGTATTACTGTTCTTGCTAAATTTATATTACGCATTAACAAACAGATATGATTTTTCTTATTTAGCAACAAGTGTACTGTTCTTTATTGGTGTTTTAGCTATAAATATACTTTGTGTTTTAATTACAAGTATTTTAATTAAGTTTGTTTCTTTAGAGGCAATGATAAAAAATAAGACTTTAAATAGCGGCACAAATATTGTAGTTCAGGCTATAAAAATAATTTTTTCGGTAATAATCGCTATCACTATTATTTCATTGCTGAATCAGGGGAACTCATTTAGACAAAGCCAACAAGCTGTTTTAGATTATAAGTATCTGGACGGATATTATACCGCTAATGGTTTTAATTCATCGGAGTATGATTATGCGTTAGCAAACACAGACATATTAGAAAAATATTCTGAACAAACATTAGAGATGTATAATCATAACCATTCACTACTATGTGATTTTAGGACAGACGGTGGTTTGCAGACATCACGCCCCTATTATGAACAACAGCTTGTTATTGCAAATAGAAATTATCTGAATGAATTTTCAAATATCCAGCTCAGTGGAAAACCATTGGGAGAAGATATATTTAGTGAACCAACAGTATTAGTTCCACATAAATATAAGAATGATGAAAATTCTATTAGCGAATATATTAAGCAAGAATATTTCCGATTGATGAATTACAATCAATTTTATGGAATACCGGGAGAAGAAAAAACTATTGATAAATTTAATGTTGTTTATATAGACGATGATTCTACGATAAAAGTCAATACAGAAAATGGTTTTTCGGATATGGCTAATCCTGTTATCATTGTTGATACGGGCAATTTTGCAGGACTTTACTATTTGGATTCTTTAAATACAAGGTGTTTATTTTTTCAAATGGAGTCAAGAGAAGATTTTTCTTCTTTGTTATCAGAATATGATTTAGAGCAATTAGTTACAGCTGGAACATTACTTACACCTTATTTAATGCAACTTGAAAATGTGACATTCGTTCTTAAAACACTCACTATGTTTACGATTGTCTTTATAGTGTCTTTACTGTTTATTTTGTATATTTCAAATTATGTGGACATTTTTGTAAATCGAAAGAGATATGCGGCAAAAGAGATTTTAGGATTCTCTCATTTTAGGACACTGAAAAATCGGTATATTTTTTGGGGAATCGAAATAATTATATCAGGCGTATTAACTGCTATAAATTATTATTTTGCTTGCCTTTTTGCGATTATACTTATTGACTACATATTCTGCGAATTGCTTTATAGAATTTATATCTCAAACGCTTTATATGAGATTGAAAAGGGGGCATAAGTATGTCATTGATTACATTAAAGAACGTCAAAAAAGAATATGGGAAAAATCAGGTTCTATTTGAAAATTTATCTTTAGAAATAGAAAAAGGCGAATTTGTGGGGCTTGTAGGGAAAAGCGGGGCAGGTAAAACGACACTTTTAAATATAATAGGATTGATTACTGATATATCCGAGGGAACAATCACTATTGATAGTCATAAAAATTTGTCCATGAACGGTAAAAATGCTATGATTTTGAGAAGATATACAATAGGCTATCTATTTCAAAATTATGGACTAATAGAAGATGAAAGCGTGTTGTGGAATTTAAAATTAGCTCTTGAATATAAAAAAGTAAAAAAAGAAGAAAAACTGAAACTAATCAATAAGTATTTAAAGCAATTTGAGCTAAGTGACATGCTTAACAAAAAAGTATATCAGTTAAGCGGTGGAGAGCAACAGCGAATTGCAATTATTAAATTGATTTTGCAAGGAAGTCAGATTATATTAGCTGATGAACCAACTTCTGGACTTGATAAAGAGAACGAATTGATAGTGATGAAACTTTTGAAAGAATTAAATGAAAAGGGCATTACTATAATCATGGTCACTCACAACATGAATTTGTGCGATTGTTTTTCCAGAGTTATAAATGTAGAAAACTTTAGATAGTTTGTTAAAGGGAGATACGCGGTTTTATTATACGTGCAATCTCCCTTTATATTTCGTCATATCAAGACTCATATTCAATTATGGTAAATTCGTGGTAAAACACTTATTTTTTCAAGTGATGAACAGCCCTTAAATGCTGTATTTATGCGGATAATCGGATTTTCTATATCAAGTTTGTCAAAAAACATCTGAAACGGTATCTTTTGACCTAAGACGTGTTTGTCGACTGACCCACGACTATGTTTTCTATTTATATAAATTGTACTTGGAGTACCGTGGAAGAAAGCCGTTTCAGACAATCAATTTGATTCGTCAGGAAGACACTTCACTTCCTGTTCTGTTTAACAAAAAAGAAACTGGTGAGTATCTGTCATTTCGTAGCGTGCCAATTCCGGGCAAAAATAATCGCAAGGACTGGTGTTGGATTATAGATGTATCTGAACTAAATCGAATACTTGAATCATTGGGTTTGCCTATACTGTTAAAAACCGATCAAGAAGTGATTCTCAAAAATGATAATGCCGAACTAAACCTTGAGTTAGGCAAAAAAGTACAAATAGTGAAGGCGCGAAAAAAGGTGTATTTAGAAACCTATTAGAGTGAAAAATCCAATATTCCTGTACATAAGAAGGAAATGAATGAGAATGAACGTCATCTGTTTCGGTGACTCCAACACCTACGGCTACGATCCACGCTCCTATCTGGGCGACCGCTATGACGCGGACAGCCGGTGGGTGGACATCCTGGCTACGGCGACCGGATGGATAATCTCCAACATGGGCCAGAATGGCCGGGAGATCCCGTCTGCGGCTCCCGCCTTCCCTACTGACACAGATCTGCTGATTGTCATGCTTGGGACCAATGATTTACTCCAGGGACGAAGTCCTGAGAAGTCCGCTGAGAGATTGGAGCGATTTCTCTCAGGACTCTCCCTGGATCAAAACAAGATTTTGCTGATCGCACCACCGCCAGTTACTCTGGGAGCATGGGTGCCCAGTGCGAAGCTCATTGATGACTCCCGCACCTTTGCCCGGCTCTGTCAGACCCTTGCGGAACGAATGGGTATTCGTTTTGCCGATTCCGGAAACTGGGACATCCCCTTGGCCTATGACGGCGTCCACTTTACGGAGCAGGGGCACAAAACCTTTGCCGCCGGACTTCTGGAGGAACTCAAATGGAACGAATTCTGCCTGTACTCTTATCTCTTCTGCGGTTGACTGGGTGCGGCGGAAACTCCGCGGATGGATACCAGCAAATCACCCAGGAGGAGGCCAAAGAGATGATGGACACCCAGGAAGTCATCATCCTGGATGTGCGGGAGCAGGATGAGTACGACAGCGGCCATATCCCTGGCGCAGTATTGTTGCCAGTGGGGACCATCGACGAAGACACCGCCGCCGAGGTGATCCCCGAAAAGGATTCTACCGTTCTGGTCTACTGCCGTAGCGGGAATCGCAGTAAGACAGCATCCTCTGCCTTGGCGGAACTGGGCTACACCAATATCTACGAATTCGGCGGCATCAACACCTGGCCCTATGAGACGGAGTCGTAGACTCGGAAATAGGGAGCCTAAGCACATGTGACCCATGCAAAAACTGCATCGCCGATACAAAGAATACACGGGACGCGCCTAAAGGCGCGTCCCGTTGCTCATTTTCTGCCGATTCGTCCTCACGGTTTCCCCAGCCAGTCCTTGAACTCGTCCAAGGTGATGACCTCCCGGTCGCATTTCTTTTTCATCTCTCTGGCCTGCTCGCTCCAGGCATAGAACTGCTCGTCGGTGATACGGCCGGCCTTAATCCAGGCAAAGCGCTTCTTGTATTCCTTGCGGTAGGCCTTAAACACCGGATCGTCGGACTGTTTCTTGGTCCACTGCTGGAAGGCCCCGGCCTCCCGGCAGGTCTGCTGATCAGAGGCCACCGGGCGCTCACAGTACTCCGCGCTGACCCGACCGGTCTGGGGGAACCAGCGTCCGCAGTTCTTGCACCGTCGGACGGTAATGCCGCGCTCCACACAGCTACGCAGGGAGTAGTCGATCATGTCCGAAATGTGGAGGGGATACAGAACCGGCGAGCACCGTCCCGGCTCCACCGGTTCAAAGCTGAGGGGGATAGGCCGGAAGGTGAACAGAGACGGATCCTTGGGGGCATCGTAGAGATAGTGGGCCGATGCCTGCTGCTGGGGATCCCGCCCCGCCTTGTCCACATCCAGAACGAGATCAAAGAAACGCTGTACCTGCTGCTGATAAAGCGGGAGCTGTTCCGGGATGCCCTGCAGCTCCTCCAGCATCTGCTGATCCTCCCTGCTTCCCCGGTCCTGGGTGATCCCCATGCGTCCAAACCGCTCAAACCAGCGCACATACAGAAGATTCAGGTAGATGTGCCGGCTCCCAAGGTCACCCAGGTCCATCAAGGTACGGACCCCAGCATCTCTATCATCCCTGTCGATCAGAAGGGACCAATTCTCATAAGCCCGCTGCAGCAGGGGCTCCAGCTCCTTACAGTCGGTCTCCAGAAAAGACAGCAGGCTCTCCAGGAACGGGAATTCCTTGTAGGTCGAGGGAACGCCCTGGACCCCGTGGCTATCAAATTGGAAAACCTCTTTTTTCTCAGAGAAGTACATCTTGGCATACCACATGTCGGCGCCCTCCAAAATAGACAATCGTAAAAAAATTATAAAATAGTCTTGACAAGGGGGTAGGTTCACATGCTACAATACTCTCGCAGGGAACTGTCAAAATAATCTTACAATAGTCTAACACCCGCAAATCCGATTGTCAACGGGGAATTGGTCCCCAACATTCGGAACGGCACCTTGAAAACCGAATACCCATCACCAGAGACGATACTCTCCGGGGAAGCAGCGCCAGGACGTTGTCGCAGAGCACCGACAATTGAGCGTGCCAAGGGGAAGAAAACGCTGTGTTGGTCAAACAAGGCCGCAGGGCAGGAACCGGTATGGTGCATGGCCAAACCCAGAAAACCAGAAAGGGAAAAGACAGACCCTGTAAAAAAACCGCTGAACTGCTGCAACAGTTCAGCGGCCTGCCGCGTTTCGGAAAACACAGCCTGATCTGTGTCCCAGTTTAACAGAGAGACCTCCGAAACGCAAGAAATTTTTTCTCTGAATTTGAAACACCGGAGGTACTAAGCATTGAAACTGTCTGTCTACAAATCCTACGACGACCTGCCCCTGTTCCTCAACGCCAAGATGGTGGCGCAGGTACTGGGCGTGTCCATCTCCACTGCCTACGAGCTGCTCAACGATCCCGGTTTCCCCACGCTGCGGGTGGGGAGCCGTATGGTAGTTCCGAAAGAGAAGTTCATCCTGTGGGCGGAGGGACAGTCGGGAGGTGCGAAATGAGAAAACAGCACTGGCCCAAGCGGGACCCCATCAAGAACTACTTCCCCCTCCCCAACGAGATCTTCTCCCTGGGACTGTCCGCCGGGGCGATCGCAGTCTACGGATTTCTCCTCCACCGGGAGGATCGGAGGACCTACCAGTGCGTGGTCAGCTACCGGACCATCGGAGAGGCTGTGGGGATGAGCGTCAACACGGTGCGCAAGTATGTGACCGAACTGGAGGATCGCGGTCTGATCCGGACGGAGCGCACCACCGTCACCACCCGGGACGGCCGCACCCTCAATGGCTGTCTGCGTTACTACATCCTGCCCATCCAGATGTCCATTGAACAGTTCTATGCGCGGCAGCTCCACGCGGCTGACCTGGCTCTGGAACGACAGAGAGTGGAGCGGCGCATGGCGGCGCTGGAGAGAAAGGAGTGTGCATCCGGATGCTGATGCAGATGATCGACTGCCTGATCGAGCAGGATCCGTCTCTGTCAGCACGGCGCACCATAGACGTGCGGCGGTACATTGTCAACCGGTGGAACCGTACGCATGAGGAGTCTATCGACGAAGATGGAGTGGCTCTGTTCCTCTGCGATGAGAACCGTGGAACCCTGACAGATGAACAAAGAATTTTTGCGAGGGAGTGCCGTGAGGAGATCAAGGCCTGCTATCGAAATGCGGTGTTCCAGATGTTTCAGTGCGGCGAAATGATGCGCCGGCATCTGGTGTCCGGCCCGGAGGAATACTGCCGGATCTTTCTGTCGCAGTACGCCGTCCTCTGCAGCAAGCGGTTTTCCCTGAGTAACGGCCTGTGAGGGGCTGTGTGCCCCGATTACGGGAGAGGCAGGGACCCTGCCCCTCCCGGCGGTTTCGGGGCGGATTTGGCCCGTTGTTCCACCTCTGTGGAGGAGGCCTATCCGGGGAATTTGCCGCCCCATAACTGATTTACGGAGGACGAAAGGAAAAGCAGGAGAAAGCCTTGGCGCTTTTATGGCGCCTGGGCGGTCACAACCGCCCGCAGTGCGGGCGGTTTCAGGGGACGGGGGCTGACGCTTTTCCGGGTCGCCAAAACTGCGATTGACGCTGTTTTCGGAAAAACAGGCGAATATCCCCGCTGTTGAGGGATACTCGCTGACGCTACGATAGAGTTTGGAGGGATTTGACGATGGATGAAAATAGACACCGGCACACCGTTTGGATGGACGACGATGTGTGGGATCAGGTGGAGTCCCACTACCAGAGGGACAACTGTACGACCAAAAACGAATTTATTGAGAAGGCCATCCGATTCTACTCCGGTTACCTGGACACGGAATCTGCCGATGCTTACCTGCCCCGGGTTCTCGCCGATGTGCTGGAAGGCAAGCTGGGGGCCCTGGGAAACCGAATGGGACACCTGCTGTTTAAGCTGTCGGTGGACCAAAACCTCATGGGAAATATCCTGGCTGCCGACATAGAGATCGACCCGGATCAGCTGCGGAAAGCTCGCGTCCGCTGTGTCAAAGAGGTAAAGGAGACCAACGGTGAGATCAGCTTCGAAGACACGGTCCGTTACCAAAAGGGGGCTGAGTGATGCCGGGACTAATCCAGAAGTCGGGCTACATCAAGCCGGGAAACGGCGGCAGTCACTACGCCGAGTACATCGCCACCCGGGAGGGTGTGGAGCTGATCGAGGCTCCGCCCCCCTCCCATGACGGCGGCGGATACCTGGAATATATGGCCCAGCGTCCCCGCTCCCACGGACTGTTCTCCGCCGACGGTCCCGCCGATCTGGAGAAAACCATGGAGGAGATCAACGGACATACCGGACCGGTGTGGACCTTTGTCTACTCTCTGAAACGGGAGGATGCCCACCGGCTGGGCTATGAAAACGGTGAGAGCTGGCGCAGGTTATTGCTGGCTCATCAAGCAGAATTGGCGACAGCGATGAAAATTCCGCCAAGCAATTTTCGTTGGTGTGCCGCCTTCCACGATGAGAAACACCATCCCCACATCCACATGATGGTCTGGTCGGCGGACCCAAAGCAAGGATTTCTAACAGAAAAGGGTATCGAGAAGATGCGCTCCCAGCTGTCCAATGAGATCTTCCGGGACGAGCTGCTGTCCCTGTATCAGCAAAAAGATCTGTCCTACAGCCAAGTGCGGGACGCGGCGACGGAGGCCATGGGGCGGCTCATCCGGGAGATGGAGACGGGCCTGTGCCACAGTTCGATTATCATGGAGCAGATGGAGACGCTGGCCGGGATGCTGGAGTGCCACAAAGGGAAAAAGGTCTACGGCTACCTGAAAAAGCCGGTGAAGGCCCAGGTGGACGCCATCGTGGATGAGTTGGCCAAGATCCCGGAGGTGGCCCAGTGCTATGAGCAGTGGAATCAGCTTCGAGATGAGCTGGAGCGTTACTACAAGGATTCACCCAGAGAATACCTGCCGCTCTCACAGCAAGAAGAATTCAAAGCCATCAAGAATATGGTCATCCGGGAGGCGGAGCGGCTCCGGCTTGGCACATTTACCTTCGAGGATGCCAGCATGAAAGATGAAGTGGACGAGGATCAGGATGCGGTGTGCTTCGCCTGGAACTCCAGCTGGCGGATGGCCGAGGTCTACCAGAGCGCCAAGGAGGTGCTGGAGGAGTACGAAAATCCAGAGGAGGAAAAAGCGGAGCAGGTACAGGTGCTGGAACAACTCTGGCAGAGAGGTTTCCCCCTGGCCGCCTACCAGCTGGGCAAGTGCTGGCGGGATGGTCGGGGCGTTCTCCCCGATGACGAGCAGGCGGAACTGTGGTTTCAGCGGGCGGCGGACGCGGGATATGACTTCGCCCAATACGCACTGGGAAAGTTCCTGCAAGGCCAAAATCGAACGAATGAGGCGGTATCCTGGTATGGAAAAGCGGCGGCGCAGGAGAACACCTGCGCCGCCTACCGCCTGGGAAAGCTGTATCTGGAGGGGAAAGATGTTCCGAAAGACGTGCAAAAGGCGGTGGCCTATCTCACCGACTCCGCCGAACATGGAAACCAGTACGCCCAGTACGCTCTTGGAAAACTGTACCTCACTGGGCAGGGCGTCAAACAGGATCGGGAGCGGGCCTGGGCGTATTTCTATGAATCGGCGGAACAGGGAAATGAGTACGCCGACTTCTTTCTGGAGCACTTCGATCAGGTGCGCAGGCCCAATGTGTTCCTGGCGGCCACCCGACTGCTCCACCATCTGAGTCAGATCTTTCGTGACAACTCGGTGCCGCCCGCCGCCCCGGTGGGACAGCGGGTGGACCGAAAGCTGCGGCGGAAGATCCAGGAAAAGAAGATCGCCATGGGCCACAAGCCGGATGACCATGAGGAAACTCCCCGGCAGGACATGGGCGGCATGACCATGGGGTGGTAGCAATCGCCAACGAAACCGCAGTAAAAAATGCTGTTGAATTTTACAGCAGATCGAGGTATACTAAGGGCAAGAAAGGGGCTGAATACCATGCCGAACATCAAACCCATCTCTGATCTGCGTAATTACACGGAGGTTCTGCATGACGTGGCAGTTGGCGCTCCGGTTTTTCTGACGAAGAATGGCCGGGGCCGCTACGCCATCGTGGACATGCAGGACTATGAGCGGACACAGGCCACCCTCCGGCTGATGAACGAGCTGGCCAAGGGCCGCAAGTCCGGGGAGGAAAAGGGCTGGTTGACGCTGGAGGCCGTAGAAAAACATCTCGGAATCGCAGATGAATAACCTGCATTTATCCGACGAGGCGCAGGCTGATTTGGACGGGATCAAGTCCTATATCGCAAAGAATTTGGAAAATCCCAGCGTAGCGATCTCCACGGTACGGAACATCACAAAGGACATCCGCAGATTGCGGGAGCACAGTCTGATTGGCGCGTCCCTGTCCTCGATTGCCGATGTCGAGAGTGACTATCGTTTCCTGGTGACCGGCAGTTACCTCACTTTTTACCGAGTTCTTGACAACGATGTCTATGTGGATCGTGTGCTCTACGGCCGCCGGGATTATCTTCGCATCCTCTTTGGAGATGTGCAGGACGACGAAACAAACGAATAGAGACAATCTTCTCCATAGGGAGAAACGATTTGTCACCGGAACCGTCTGCAGAGATGCAGGCGGTTTTTTCTATGGCAGGCATATCAAAATCTGGACCGCAATACAAAGATAAAATCCTGCCCGCAGATGATAACTTTCTGAAAATAGTTGCAGTTGGGGGTAGCTATTGGAAGGAAGTTCGGGTATTGTGTGTTGCTGACAAAGGAGGCGGCACACATGCGCGACACACTGGAAAATCTATACTTTGGAAACATCACCCCCAATGATCAAATTGTCAAATCGGGGACTGCCCTGAAAAAGGCTATGGAACAGTCAGCAGAGTGCGAGGAGAAACTCACCGCCCTGCTGGAGGACAAAGAAAAAGCGCTGCTGCTCCGGCTCATCAACGCAGAGAATGAGATCGGCAGCACCATGGCCCTGGAGAACTTCATCCTGGGTTTCCGGCTGGGAGTGCGCATGATCCTGGAGGCCCTGGACGAGGACGACGGCAGTCTGCTCGACCCAAACAAGGAGGGATAGCCTATGGCAAAACGCAGGCCGTCCGGCGACGGCATGGTCCGAAAGCGGGAGGACGGCCGCTGGGAGGGCCGCATCGTGGTGGGCCACAAACAAAACGGCGAGCCCATCTTCCGGTATGTCCTGGCCAAAACCCAGAAGGAACTGCTGGACAAGCTCCACCGGGACCTGGAGGCCTTTCAGGATGTGGAGCTCACCGAGGACAGCCGCATGACTCTGGGAGAGTGGCTGGACCGGTGGATGGAGGACTACGGCGTGGCCACCCTGCGCCCCAACACCCTACGCAGCTACGAGCAATTCATCCGGTGCTACATCAAGCCCTATCTGGGGGATAAGATCGTGTCCCGGGTGACCCGCATGGACATCCAGAAGCTGTACCGCAAGCTGAAACACGAGGGCCGTGTCCGCGAGCACCCGGAACACGGGCATGAGCTGTCGGACACCATGGTGCTCCGCATCCACGCCATGCTCCACCGGTGCCTGAAGGACGCGGAGGCTGCCCATGTGATCGCCCGGAACCCCACTGACGGGGCCGTGGTGCCCAAGGCCAGCTATAAGCCCAAGCAGATCCTCACGAAGGAGCAGATGGAGACATTTCTGGCTGCAGTGGAACGCAACGAGATCTGGCGGGACTTCTTCTACACGGAGCTGACCACCGGTCTCCGCCGGGGCGAGATCTGCGGCCTCATGTGGCAGGACTTCGATGAGAAGGCCGGGACGCTGAAGGTCCTTCGGTCGGTGAATGTCCCCAAGGCCGGGGAGCTGGAGATCGGCGAGACGAAGACCAGCCAGGGCCGGCGGACCATCCGCCTGCCGCCCAGTACCGTCCAGCGGCTGCGGGAGCGGAAACAGCACGCCGTCAGCCAGTGGATCTTCCCGGAACCTCTGGCCCCGGAGAAGCCGGTACGCCCCAGCGCCGCCTACTACTGGATGAAGCGGATCTTAAGAGAGGCGGGCCTGCCTGCGATCCGATTCCACGATTTAAGGCACACTTTTGCCACCCACGCCCTCACCAGCGGCGTGGACGCCAAGACTCTGTCCGGCATCCTGGGCCATACCAGTGCCAGCTTTACCCTGGACACCTACACCCATGTGACGCCGGACATGCAGCAGGAGGCCAGCCACATCGTGGGCGGTTTCCTGGAAGATCTCCTGGGGAAAGACCTGAAACCGTGGCAGAAACACAGGCCGGAAGGAGGTGCATACCATGGGTAAGCGGCGGAAAAAGGGCGAGGGCTCTGTCCGCCAGCGGAAGGACGGCCGCTGGGAGGGGCGGGTGGTCATCAGCTACGACGAGAAGGGCCTGCCCAGGACAAAAAACGTCCTGGCCAAAACGAAGCGGGAGTGCCAGGAGAAGCTGAAACAGCTCCGGGAGACGGTGACCGGCTCCAAAACGGAGAAGGTCCGGCCGGAGATGCCCTTCGGGGAGTGGCTGGACTTCTGGTATCAAAACTATGTAAAACCCCAGATCCGTCCCACCACCCAGGCCAACTACGAAGCGAAGATCTATCAGCACATCATTCCGGAGCTGGGGAAGATCCCCCTGAACCAGCTGGCACAGAAAGACCTCCAGCAGTTCTATGCCCGGATGAAGACGGGCGGGCGGCTCATCCGCACGGAGCAGTTCGGCAAGGGGCTGTCCGACTCCATGGTGCGCGGCCTTCACGCCGCCTGCCGGTCCGCGCTGGAGAAGGCGGTGCAGGAGGGGCTCATCCGCACCAACCCGGCGGTGGGCTGCAAGTTGCCGCCCAAGCGGGGCCGGGAGATGCAGGTATTGGGCCGGGAGGAGCTCCAGCGGTTCCTCATCCAGGCCCAGGCAGAAGGTTATTTCGAACTGTTTCTTCTGGACTTATGCACCGGCCTGCGGCGGGGCGAACTGCTGGCCCTCCAGTGGGACGACCTGGACTTCAAGACCGGGACCCTGACCGTGAACAAGCAGGTCTACGAGGTGAAGGGGCGGCTCCAGGTGAGCATCCCCAAAACCCGCGCCTCCATCCGCAGGCTGGTCCTGCCGCCCGGCGTGGTGGAGGTGCTGCGGCAATACCGGGAGACGGTGGACTCCCGGTGGATGTTCCCCTCACCGGTCAAAGAGGATATGCCCATGACGCCAGGGGCGGTGCGCCGACGGCTCCAGATCATTCTGGAGCGGGCCGGGTGTAAGAGAATCAGATTTCACGATTTACGCCATACCTTTGCCACCCTGTCGCTGGAGAACGGCATGGATGTGAAGACCCTCTCCGCCATGCTGGGCCATGTGTCGGCGGCCACCACCCTGGACATCTACACCCATGTCACCGGGGATATGCAGACCGAGGCGGCGGCCAAGATCGACCGGGGGCTGGGCAACGAGGTGTTGGGGAGCCCTGAGCAGGCAGAGCAGGGTTCAGTCGAAGATTTCCAGCCGGTGCTGAGAAAGACCCGAAAGCCCGGCACCGGGTGCATCTCTCAAATCAATGACCACCTGTTTGAGGGGCGCTACTCCCCCACCTGGCCGGACGGCACCAAGCACTCTAAATGCGTCTACGCTCATACCCAGGAGGAATGCGAAGCGAAGCTGAAGGTGCTGATTCAGCAGATGAACGCAGAGCGGCAGGCCCTACGGGACAAAATGCGGGGCATCACTCCGCCGGATAAGCTCACCAAAACGCAGAAGAAAATCTGGTTGTTCATGAAGTTCCACCCCGACGTGACCAGCTATCGAGCTATTGCCAGGGGCGCCGGGGTGACGAGGCATACTGCGGCTAAGTGGTATGAGATGATGCGGGGAATGCTGGGGCGGGCGGCGTAAAAAGACGGCCTGCCTATCTTATCAAATTTTATAATGCATCATCAAAAGTATCATTCTGCCTTGCGGAGCGCCGCCAAATATCGTATGATGAGCACAGGAGATGCCGGGGGAGGTGCTGAAATTGAGTATCCAAGAGGCTCTCATCACGATGTTTACCGACGATCCTGTCAACTGGCTCAAATGGGCAATCGTATTCGCCGTCCTGATCGGCGGCTATGCCATCGCGGTGCCGCTCTACAAAAAGGTGTCCCACGGCGTCAGCTGGGAACGGAAACGGGACATCGCAAAGAGCAGGGACCACGTCATCAAAGCGTCTCTGGCGGACAAGCACCCCTCCGGTGAAGTATCCCGCTATGATTGGCACGCTACCTACCACTACACGATCGACGGCAAGGAGCGGCAGTATACCGCCTATTTCAAGCATCCATCGACACCGCCCCTGTACCTGTATCTCTATTATGTCGATGATCCTGACAAGCTGTTCTCCTGTGAGGAGTACCACTACGAAAACCACAAAGGGCTGCTCCTGCTTCCGGTCATCTTTCTGCCCTGGATCCTGGCCGGCATCGCCCTCGTCCTCCTGGGCGTAGACCTGTCGGGATTTTGAAAGTCATATCGGCATTCTGAACGTTCAAAAGAGGTTGGCATCACAATGTGATGCCAACCTCTTTTCTCAAGGTCATTTCTTGCTTTCCCTCTCTCATCCCCGCCAGTTTGCCAGTGGATAGGAGCCGTTTTTCTCTCGGTATTCCTGCAGCAATTGTCGTTCCCGTTCTCCTGGGTTTTCACAGGCTTCGTAAGCAAGCAGCAAAAGTCCGCAGTCCGAGATCTGCCAGACAGCACGTCCGCCTGCGTGGATATTTCCTCTTCCCAGTCCGTAGTCCATATACTGCCTCAGTCTCTGCCGCAGGCCACGCTTTCCTTCCGCTTTTCCAATATACAGGATACTTTGGTCGGCACATCCCTCATATTTCTCCTGAAGCTTTTTCGCAGGATAGATTTTAGCCTTAGGGCGGTACTCCTGTTCCGAGAAACGGATTGCCATTCCCTCAGGCGCAAATACCCAATAGACTCCTGGCACCTCAGGGACAGAATGACAATCGTTACAACAGAGTTCTTGTAGTGTGACGGCGGGAACCGATGTGGGACAGAGCGCTTTGAGCCGACGAAACAGGCGTAACAGGACCCCTTCCGCGATGCTTTGACTGATCAGGGAACCCTCGCAAAAATGGTCTCTGCGGAAATGCCATGCGATACAGGCCAATACACACAAATAGGGCTGCATCTCCAGCCATCCCGGAGGGGCAATCGCGATATTCCGCTCCTCGAGGCCCCACTTTTGGATCACCTCGTGATAATTCTGGATCACCAATCCCGCCTGGTAGGTTCTGTCTACAAAATCATGTAAATCGCGAGAGAGTGTTTTCTGCCCAGGACTACGGGAATACACGGAATAACGGCGGCACCAAAGCTTCTTTTCCTCAGAAGTCTCGATTTGCTCCAGCAATTTGATCGCCCAGTCCAAAAACAAATCTTCTGTCATAGACGCATCTCCCGATATTCAATTGTCGTTCATTCCAAAAGGAATCGTGAGCAATTTCTTTTTATATAGGCTCTCTGTCCGGATGACCTCATCATCTGTCACAGTTTTGGGCAATATCTGCAAAATGGAGAACTGGAAATCGTGGTAACGTTCGGGGTAGGCGCAAATCAGTTCCTTCATCAGCTTATTATTGCCGTGCAGGGAATCCACATAGCAGGCCCACCGCCCCAGCAGTCCATCTTTTCCATAAGCCGATCCCACATACTGCTTTCCCGTCTCCCGGTCAACGATGAGATAAATGGCGTTGACGGAGGACAGCGCTGTGTGCCACGCCTCATAAACGGTTGGATTTTCAACGATTTCCTTCAGTTCATCATATGTAAGGATCAGATTTTCAAAGCCGGAAAAGACTTTCTTTTCATCTGCCTGAATTGCCACAACAGGCTTTTCGGTCGTTCCCTTCTGATGCCACATGCGCGCAGACTTCCCCCAATCGATGATCAGTCTGCCCTCATATTCTTTCAGCAAATCGAGGGGTTCGAGATGAAAATATGCGTTCTTGCCCTGGAATTTTCTGGCCTCAATTTCCGGGATACCCTTCGGGATCATATCGGGCGTATCCGGAACAGCAGCACCTACTTTATAGCAGGAATCCAGCTTACAGAGAGTCCCCTGGTCGCTTATAAAGGTCACCCAATAATCGTACCCTTTGCTGAATCCAGATTTCTGATGACAGGTATATTCATATACCACATTTGCTTTATAACACTCTCGAAATCCACGATCTGTCAGTGCATGACGAATTAATTTAACTTTTGAGGGATCCAGCCCTACTTTTCTTAATACGTCTGAGAAATAAAAAATCGCCATTTTATATCTTCCTCCGCGTATAAACTATCAGAGTCAAACTTGTCGCCCAGGGTGATATCGCCATGAAATTACCTTTTTTGAAGGAAACTCTTTCACTTCTGGCGTTGGGCAATAAAATCCGAGATAGCCTCCACCGTCTGGGCCTGTTGTTCCTCCGCCGAGATCGTGGCGGGCAGATCTCCTTTCTGCGGCCCGTAGTTGCCGAACTGGGCGTGGTTGCCGCCCTCAATTTCCACCACGTTCTCTGTGTAGTCGATCTTGTCCTCCACACTCTGGTTCAGGGAGCCATAGACGGTGAGGGTATCGGCAGGCGGATAGTCGCCGTAGAGATAGGCTCCCAGCAAAAGCAGGCCGTCCACCTCGTCCGGGTACTCCGAAGCGAACTGGGAGGCCATGGCCCCGCCCATGGAGTGGCCGGCGATGTACCAGTGCTGGATATCCGGGAACTGGGCCATCACATCCTCTGCCGCATTCACGTCGAAGATGGCCAGGTGGAAGGGCATCTCCACCAGAATGCAGGTGAGGCCGGTCTGCCGGAGCTGGTTCAACAGGGGCAGATAGGCGGCGGCCTCCACCTTGGCCCCGGGGTAGAAGATGATCGCGGTGTCCGTGGGATAGGACAGGGAGAGGATGGTCAGATCATCCCGAACCTCCAGATGATCTCCGCTTGCCAGTACCTCCAGAGCCACGTCCTCCGCCTGGTAGTAGTCGGACACATACCAGAAAAAGCCGCCCGCCAGCAGAATCAGGACCGCCAGCAAAATACTGACGGCTATCTTCCACTTTTTGCGGCAGGATTTTGCCTCTGCCGTCATTGCACACCCTCCTCCCACTGCCGGATCACTGCCGCAACGGTCTCCGCTGCAATATGGGAACCCAACTCACTGGGGTGGACGCCGTCGGCGGCATAGAGGTCCTGAGGAACGGACCATTCATAAAACCGCCGGCCCACATCGGCGATCAGGGCGTTATTTTCCTGTGCCGCCTTGTGGTAGGCCTCGGACAGCTTTTGGGTCATCTCGTCGTAGTCCCAGCCCTTGTCCGTCAGCTTGGCCCCGCCCCTTTGATAGGCCCATGTAGCAAACAAAATGGGGACCGCTCCGTTTGCCCGGATCTGCCGGCAGAGCCCCTCCACGCTGGAGAAGAAACTCTTAGGGGCGGTGATGGGGCCGTGGCTCATCTCTTGGAGCACCACATAGTCCCACTTCTCGTTTTGAAGCGCCGCCTGGGTCTGACTGCCCAGCCTGGTGTTGGGGTTCAGCTGTTCCGACAGCCGTGCCCCGCCCCGGGTGTGGTGGACCACCTCCGCCCCGGTCAATTCAGCCAGCATCTGAGGCATGTTATTGGTGAATGTAAAACTGTTGCCCAGCATGAGAATGCGCATGGCACTGCTCCTTACTCGTTTCTTTCACTGCTTCCAACTGCCATTATACACGGCCCCGCCGAGAGGAACAAGGCCAGGAAGCGCGATGGGCCTATCAGATTTTGCGACGCAAGATACAAAGATAAGGCTACGGCCGCGTGAACTGATCGTGAATGGGTGGTCATGACCACATGTTTCAAAAATTGTGCAGTTTGCTTTTGCCTCCTTTCGGAACGAATTGTGGCGGAGACGGACAAGAAACTATATTTACAACGAAAATCCAAAACAAATCCGCAAAAGTGAGTTGACCACATTTGAGGCCTTATTTATGCAGAACGCCAAACATATTATTGTCGAAAAAGTTACAAAAACCGCCTCAAAACATCAGTTTTGAGGCGGTTTTTTGGTCCGAGTGGGGAGACTCGAACTCCCGGCATCTTGCTCCCAAAGCAAGCGCGCTACCAACTGCGCTACACCCGGTTATGAAGTTTTCTGATTGTGGTCAAATATGGGGTCAACGCCGGTTTTTGACCAGTTACCGGCGTGGGGCAAAACCCCGTCGGCCTTAGCGTCCCAGAGCTTTCCGGGATTTTGGAAAAGTGCGGCTCGAACTCCGGCCTCACGCTCCCAAAGCAAGCGCGCTACCAACTGCGCTACACCCGGATATTCAGTTTTTCCTGCATGATACCATGCGGAGAAGAAAAAAGCAAGTTTTTCGTGTCTGTGGGCGCCGCTGTGGTCAAGCCCGATTTTGCGAGAGTTTTTCAACTGGGGAATTTCCGCCGCAAGCTACTGTCCCAAAGGCTTCCGGGTCTTCGCTTTCAGGAAAATGGATAGGGTATCTATCCTCCCAAAAAGGCAGGCACACTACCAATTGTGCTAATCTCGAACAGACCGTTTTAGTATAGTATATTCTGCGGTTATTTGCAAGCCCTTTCCCGCTGTAAAAGGCCTCCGCTCCCGGCGACCATCTCCCGGGATGCGGAGACCCTTCTTTATACTATACTGCCGCCTTGCTGCGGTCCTTTTTTTTGTGCCGGAGCAACACCAGCAGGGCTGCCAGTACCGCGGCGGACGCCGCAAAGAGCCAGGGAGAGGGGACGCCAGGCCTTGTCAGCACCGCAAAGGATCCCTCGCGCTCCATAGGAAAGCTGAGGTAGCTCCCCTCTCGCCGGGCCTCCGCGAGCCGCAGCGCGCCGTCCTGCCAGACGGCCACGCACACCTCCCCCTTGGCGTCCGGGACCCGGACACGGACGGTATAACCGCCTTGGGGCTCCGCCTGCCCCCTGTCCTCCACCGAGAAGGTATATCCGGCCGCCAACCGATATCCCTCCAGAAGTTTGCCCGCTCCCGGCGTCCAGTCCTCCGCCTCCAGCCTGGCTCCGGGGGCAAACGCTCCCTCCAGCAGCAGCACGGGCTGTTCCTCTCCGGTGGAAATCGTGGTGATCCAATCGCTGTACACCGCCTCCACCGTCCGGCTGCGAGTGATATTCTCCTGGGAGAAATCCTCCCAGGCCCCATAGACGCCCTCCCTCCGCGGGACCTCCGGAATGGACTCCGGGTCCAGATCTCCACCGTAGGGGACCGCCAAGGTCTTGATGGCCGCTCCATCCACCAGAAACGTAATGCGGAAGCCCAGGAATTCCTCCGGCATACCGGGCACTGCGGCAAAGTCCTCATAGTCCATGGGTTCCGCCTTTCCCGCATAGTCCACGCCATCGATGCCCGCCAGGGATTCCCGAACAAAATAGTTTCGTTCCACCTCGCCGTCCGCCATGCCCGCCACGGCCCCGAACCGTTCTCCACCGCCGACGACAGACACCATGGTATAGCACTCCCGGATATCATGCCCCTCTCCGGCCACGCCGCCCACCTTGTCGTTTCCCGTAAGGGAACACAGGGCATAGCTCCGGCGGATGACCGTGCGGGAGAGTCCGGCCACTCCGCCGCACTGGCCTCCCGAGGTGGTCTCCACATCCCCGGTGTTCCGACAGTCCAGCACGGCGCCCACCTCGCCCCGGCCGATGATCCCTCCGGCGCAGTCGTTTTTCGCTGTGACCGCGCCGGCGTTGCGGCAGTCCCGTACCGTAGCTTTGATATAGGCAGTGGTGTCCGAGAGGAGCTTGTCGTTCTGGATGTCCAGGTCCTCTTCCGGGTCCAGGCCCAGCTCAGTGGCCAGAATACCGGCTACACCGCCCACGTTGGCGTCGCCGGTCACTTCACCGTGGTTAGCACAGGAGATGACCCTGCCCTGCTCCCCCTCCTGCTCCACGCTGTCGGACACATCATCCACCGTCTTTTCCGGCGTGGAACCCAGATCGGTGATGGCAGAGCGGACACTGTCCAGTTGGCTGAGGATATCCCCGGTGGTATCGTGGAGGTCCCGGTTGGCGGAGGCCGCGCCGTCGGTGAGCCGGTCCACCCGGTCTCCAATCAATTGGAGCTGCTCGTCGATCTGATCGGCCGCATTTCCACCCTTTCCGCTCAGCGCCCCCAGCCACTGCCGAAGCATATCCTCAATGGCATCCACGGCGCTGTTGACGGTGCGCAGCTCTCCAATGGCGGCGTCGCTGAACCCTTTGCAGGCGCTTTGGAGCCCGTCCGCCGCCCCCGACACCCGATCCAGGGCCGCGTCGGCCTCCTCCCACGTGTCGTCCGCCGCGTCGCCGAAGTCGTCCAGGGCGTCCCCCAGATTTTCCCGCAGTGCGGTCACATCCCCGCTGATCTCCCGGAGCGATGTCCCAATGGAGGTCAGCGCACGCTCCACATCGTGGCGCTTCAACTCCTCCACAGCGTCCTCCAGCGCCTCCAGTGTGCCGCCGTTCAGCAGACTTCCCGCGGCCCGCACCACCCCATCCAGGGCGTCAAAGTAGGCGCCGATCTCCTCGATGGCCGCGCTGATGCATCCGGCCTGAACTTCCATATCCCTGACCTGGGCATCCAGTGTGAGCCGCGCCTCATAGGCCGCGCTGTCCATAGCGGTAAAGCCCTTGTCCAGGCAGTCACGGAGCGCGTCCATGGCGTCGCCCAGCTCGGTGAGATTCCGGTCCGCCGCCGCGGCGAAGGTCTCCGTCTGGTCCAGAAGTGTCCCCAGCGCCCCGTTGATGATCTGAGCCGAGTCGTAGATCGCCTCTCCAGCCGCCTGGGCGTCCTCCCTGCCGTCGGTCCCTGCGGTATGGGCGGTCTCCCGAATGGCGTCCATGGCGCCGCTGACGGCCTTCAGGTCGTCCACGGCGTCCCCGCTGTAGCCGCTGATCTGGTCGGTGAGGCGGGTCATGAGGCCGGAGAGCCGGGAGAGCTCGTCGTCCAGTCTCTGCATGGGGTCCTCCCCATAGGTCAGGACAGTATAGGGCTCGAACTGTCCCACGATACCGCCCACGTCCTTGCGCCCCCAAATGGAGCCGTAATTCTCACAGCCCACCACACTGCCGTTCTGCCGCCCGGCGATACCGCCCACATTGTAGCCGGTGTGAGGATAGCCGATCTCCCCGTGATTGACCGAGCCGGTGATGGTACCGGAAGAGCGGCCCGCAATGCCGCCTGTGTCCTGGGCATCGTCATTGGCGTCCGGATCAATCGCGCCCCGGTTGATGCAGGCTTCGATGGTCCCCTCATTGCGCCCTGCAATGCCGCCGGTGTGGGTCACACCGGTGATCTGAGCCTGATTTTCACACTGCCGCAGCACGCCGGTGGCCTCGTTGACCCCCACCAGACCGCCCACATCCTCCTCGCCGGAGACCGTACCGGAGACGGTCACTCCGGTCACCGTGCCCTCGTTCCGCCCGCACAGCAGGCCCAGCCCGCTCTTGGTGCCCTCCGGCAGGATCTCCCCTTCCAGCTCCAGATTCCGGACCACCGCCCCCTCTTTGAGGTAGCGGAACAGGCCCTGGTCGGACCCCTTGCCCGTGACCCGCAGGCCGCTGATGCGGTGTCCGTTCCCCTCAAAGACGCCGCAAAAGATGGGAATGGGCCGGAATGCGGCGTTTCCCAGGTCGATGTCCGCCGTGAGCTCTACGGTGAGCCCCTGGCTCCAGGTGTCCAGCGTGCAGCTTTCAGACAGTGCGATCAGCTCCCGCGCCGTACCTACGGAGACCGTCCGCCCCTCCGCGGCGGAGGCGGGGCACAGTCCCAACGTCAGGCAAAGCGCCGTCAGGAGGGAAATGATCCGTTTACTTTTCCGCATGCCTGCTCTCCTCCTCGTCTTCCAGCTCCAGCTCCTGATACTTGCTCTCGATCAGGGCGTCCACACTGCCCCGCAGGACGCCCTTGAACTCCCCGTCCACGAAGCCGGAGACATGTCCCCGGAGGTGTCCGTCCACCCGCATGACGCCGTTGTGGAATCGCTGCTTCCGGTTGCGGTTGAGGGTAATGGCGGTCTTTTCGATGATCACATCGCCCAGCATCAGCATCTGGGGCAGCACCGTCATGACCAGAATGATGGAGGTCACGGTGCCCCGGCCCAGAGCCAGCCCCACGGAGCCGATGGTGGCGTCGGTGGAGATCTCGGCAATGAGAAACCCCGCCACCGACATGACGCTGCCCGAGGTGAGAATGGTGGGAAAACTCTGGCTCAGCGCCTCTACAGCCGCCTGTTTTCGGTCCTTATAGTAATTTTTCAATTCCATATAACGATTTGTTATTACAATAGCGTAGTCAATGGTGGCGCCCATCTGGATGGAGGAGACCACAAGGTAACTCAGGAAGAACAGGTTGGTCCCTGTGAGATAGGGAAAGGAGAAGTTGATCCAGATAGAGCCCTGGATGGTGAGCACCAGCAGCACAGGGAGCCCAGCGGACTTGAAGGTGAACAGCAGGATCACCATGACGAAGAGGGCTGTGAGGACACTGATCTTCAAATTGTCCTGCCCGAAGGATTCCGACAGGTCCCGGGCGTTGGTGGAGTTGCCCACCAGCACCACATCATCTCCGTAGTAGCTGCCTGCGATGGCGCGGATCTGGTCCAGCAGGGCATAGGTCTCCTCCCCCTCCTCGGGCACATCGGCGGTAAAGACCAGCCGGGACCAGTGCTCGCCCCGGAGCTGCTCCAGGCCCTGGTCCAGGGTCTCCTGGAGATCGTCCACCTTCTCCTCCTGGTCGTCGGTGAGCTTTACCACGCCTTTGTCCTTCTGCTCACAGAGGAACTCAAATACATCCACCAGAGGCACGGCGTAGTCGTCCGGGTCCTGAAAGACGGCGCCGTACTCCTCGTTGGAAAGGCCATAAGCCTGGAAGAGGAGCCTGGAGAGCTCCACATCCACTCCGGCCAGTTCCGCGAACTGCCTGGGCGTCATCCTGTCCGTGAGATAGCGCCCGTCCTCCACCTCGATGTTGGCAAGGCCGGTGGCGGCGGTGACATTGTCCAGATCCTCCACCCTGCGGAGGACCTTCCCCTCCTTATCATAGTCTCCCCTGGGGACCAGCACGGCGATGGTGTTCTTGTCCCCAAAGGTATCATGGACCTTCTCGTCGGCGATCTGCCAATCCGGCTTGTTGTCAAAATCCGCGGAGTCGGCCGAACAGACATATTCACACCGGTTGGAAAAGAACACACAAGCGATCACCACCGCCAGAAAGACCGGCGGGAGTACATACCGGAGCTTCACCACCGCCCGGCCCCAGAAGTCGATCTTGGGCACCAGATTCCGGTGGCGGGTACGCTCAATGGGCCGGTTGAAGAGCATCAGCAGGCCAGGCATCAGGAGAAATACAGAGATCATGGAAAATATGATGCCCTTGGCCAGAACGATACCCATATCAAAGCCAATCCGCAGCTGCATGAGCATCAGGGCCACCAGTCCGGATATGGTGGTGAGGCTGGAGGAGGAGATCTCTACAATGGCCTTGGAGAGGGCGGTGATATCGGCTTCCCGCGCCTCCAGGCCGTTGTCCCGCTCCTCCATGTAGCGGTGACAGAAGATGATGGCATAGTCGATGGCCAGGGCCAGTTGGAGTACCACGGCGATGGCGTTTGTGATGAAGGAGATGGTGCCGAACCAGTAGTTGGTGCCCATGTTGAGGATGGCGGCCACCACAAAAACGATGAGGTAGACCGGTACCTCCATATAGCTCTTGGAGGTGAAGAGGAGGACCACCACAATGACTACGGCGGCGATCATGAGGATGATGCCCATCTCCCGCTGGAGATCGGCGGAGGTGTCCCGTCCCACCTCGGTGGAGAGGTAGGCGTCATAGTCCGCCAGTATCGTCCGGATCTTTTCGACGGCCTCCTCCGCCGCCGGATCGTCGGCCTCCCCGTCGAAGGTGACGGAGAAGAGGGCGGCCGCGCCCCGATAATGGTCGCTGGTATCGTCAAAAGCCACCTCGGAGACGCCCGGAATATCCGCCAGCTTCCCCGAGAGCGCCTCCGCCCGCTGGTATGTAATGTTGTCCACCATGACGTCGGCGCTTGCCAGCGTGATGAATTCCTGCTCCATCAGGTCAAGGCCCCGGCGGGTCTCGGTCTCGGCCGGAAGATAGGAGGTAATGTCGTCGTTTACCTCTACCTTGTCGATAGAGCCGACGCAGAACACCGACGCCACCAGGAACACCATGAAAAACGCTTTCCGCTTGTCGACGATGAAACGCGACAGCCTCGTCATCACATTTTCCGATCTCTTCTCTTGCATGGAACTCCCCCCTCTTCAGGCAAAAAACGCTCCAGGCACTCCGCCAGGCAGCTCTCATCCACTGGATCGTCCTGCACCGCCCACCAGCGCACCATGGACAGGATCCCACCGGCACAGAAGCGGGCGGAGAGCTCGTCCTGTACCGAGGCTCCCCTACTTCCCATCGTCCGCACCCGGCCGCACATCTTCTCCACCACCGCGTCCTCCAGCAATTGTAGCGCGGCTCCGCCCCCCGTGATGCCGGAGAGGTAGAGTTTCCGGTGGTCCCTGAGGAAGGTGAGCGCGTTGCGGAATACCGCCAGGAAGTAGTCCCGCTCGCCGGTACAGCGGCCCTCCTGCTCCTCCGTCATCTCAAATTCCTGCTGGAGCTCTCCGATGGCATAGCGCAGGAGGGCATACTTATCCTCAAAGTGGGCGTAAAAGGTCGTGCGGTGGACCATGGCCCGCTCACAGATATCCACCACCGACAGCTCCTGGAACGGCCGCTCCTCCATCAGCGCCAGCAGTGCGTGCACCAAAAACTGTTTGGTCCTCCGCTGCCGCAGGTCCTCCCGCTCCGCCGTCCGTTCCCTTTCCCGTTTCACACGCCCGCTCCCCTTCCCCGTTTGATAAGGGCATGATACACCTGTGCAGAACGTCTGTCAAGATAACAGACATATGTATATTATCTATTCCAGTATTGGCCCCATCACCTCTGTCTCCTTCTGTGCAGAACGCCCGCGACCCCCATGAGCGTCCCGCCGCCGCGGCCTGTCTGCTCCGCAGCCGCGCTCCGGGCGGCCCTATGTCGCTTTTTCGGCGGGTCTCCAGGCATCAGGGTATGGAAATCCGGCGCAGAATGTGGTATAAAAAAGAAAACCAAATCAGAAAAGGGGCAGGCATATGGGAGATTACCGCATAGAACGGGACAGCATGGGGGAGATGAAGGTGCCGGCAGACCGGTACTGGGGGGCCCAGACCCAGCGAAGCTACCAGAACTTCAAGATCGGGACGGAGCGGATGCCGCTGGAGATCATTCACGCCTTCGGTGTTTTGAAAAGGGCCGCCGCTATGGCCAATCACCGGCTGGGACGGCTGGATGACGCCAGATTTCAGGCTGTCTGCGCCGCCTGCGACGAGGTGACCGCCCACAAGCTGGACGACCACTTTCCCCTGGTGGTGTGGCAGACCGGCTCCGGCACCCAGAGCAACATGAACGTCAACGAGGTGGTGGCCAACCGCGGCAACGAGCTGGCAGGAGAACGGCTGCTCCACCCCAACGACCACGTAAACATGTCCCAGAGTTCCAACGACACCTTTCCCACCGCCATGCACATCGCGGCGGCGGTAGAGATCGAGGACCGGCTCTTCCCCGCGCTGGACGCCCTGACCGCCACGCTGCGGCGGCTGGAGGCGGAGAATGCCGACGTGGTGAAATCGGGGCGCACCCATCTCCAGGACGCGGTGCCCATCACACTGGGCCAGGAGGTGAGCGGCTGGCGCGCCTCCCTGGAGCGGGACCGGACCATGCTGGAGGCGGCACTGCCCGGGCTCCATGAGCTGGCCCTGGGCGGCACTGCGGTAGGGACGGGCCTCAACGCCCCCGCCGGCTTTGCCGAGGAGGTGGCCCGGGCGGTGAGCGAGCTCACTGGAAAGGACTTCGTGACCGCCCCCAACAAATTCCACGCGCTCACCAGCAAGGATGAGCTGGTATTTGCCCACGGGGGGCTCAAGGCCCTGGCCGCCGACCTCATGAAGATCGCCAACGACGTGCGCTGGCTTGCCTCCGGCCCCCGGTGCGGCCTGGGTGAGATCCGTATTCCGGAAAACGAGCCCGGCTCTTCCATCATGCCGGGCAAGGTGAACCCCACCCAGTGCGAGGCGGTGACCATGGTCGCCGTCCAGGTCATGGCCAACGACACGGCCGTGGGTATGGCGGCCAGCCAGGGCAACTTCGAGCTCAATGTGTTCATGCCCGTGTGCATCTATAATTTTCTCCAGTCCGTGCGCCTGCTGGCCGACTGTATGGACTCGTTCAACGACAACTGTGCCGCCGGCATCACCGCCGACCGGGAGAAGTGCCGCCACAACCTTCACAACTCCCTCATGCTGGTGACCGCCCTCAATCCTTATATCGGCTACGACAACGCGGCCAAAACCGCCAAGCTGGCCCACAGAGAGAACATCTCCCTAAAGGATGCCTGCGTGAAGCTGGGCTTCCTGACCCCTGAAAAATTTGACGAGGTCTTCCATCCGGAAGAGATGGTGTGACCGGAAAGGACGGTATTCCCATGGATGAAATCAGCCAAAAGTCCCTGGAGCTGCATTACGCCCTCCGGGGCAAGATCGAGGTGGTCTCCCGCAGGCATGTGGAGAGCCGGGAGGACCTGTCCCTTCTGTACACACCCGGCGTGGCCCAGCCCTGCCGGGAGATCCAGGCCGACTACAACAAATCCTTTGACCTGACCCGCCGGAGCAATCTGGTGGCCGTCATCACCGACGGCTCCGCCGTGCTGGGTCTGGGCGACATAGGTCCGGCCGCCGGCATGCCGGTGATGGAGGGCAAGTGCGCCCTTTTCAAGGAGTTCGGCGGCGTGGACGCCTTTCCCATCTGCGTGGATACCCAAGACGTGGACAAGCTGGTGGACACCATCGCCCTCATCTCCAAGAGCTTCGGCGGCATCAACCTGGAGGACATCGCCGCCCCCCGCTGCTTTGAGGTGGAGAGGCGGCTGAAGGAGCGCTGCGACATCCCCGTGTTCCACGACGATCAGCACGGCACCGCCATCGTGGTGGCAGCCGCCCTGCTCAACGCCATCAAGGTCACCGGGAAGGAGATGGGCAAGGTCAAGATCGTCATCAACGGCGCCGGCGCCGCAGGCATCGCCATCGGAAAGCTGCTCATCCGGATGGGCTTCGGCAACGTGGTGATGTGCGACATCAATGGCGTCATCTGCGCGGGGGACCCGGGACTCAACCCCGGCCAGGAGGAAATCTCCCACATCTCCAATCTGGCGCATGAGCACGGCACCCTGGCTGACGCCCTCAGGGGCGCCGACGCCTTCATCGGCGTGTCCCGGCCCGGTCTGGTCACCGCGGAGATGGTGCGTACCATGCGCTGCGGCATCGTGTTCCCCATGGCCAACCCCGTACCGGAAATCATGCCGGAGGAGGCCCGCAGGGGCGGCGCGGCGGTCATCGGCACCGGACGGAGCGACTTCCCCAACCAGATCAACAACGTGCTGGTGTTCCCCGGCATCTTCAAGGGGGCCCTCATGGTGCGGGCCACCGACATCACCGAGGGCATGAAGGTCCGGGCCGCCCGCGCCCTGGCCGCCCTTATCCCGGAGGAGCAGCTCTCTCCGGACTACATCATTCCCTCGGTCCTGGACAAGTCCGTCGCCGACGCCGTGGCCAAGGCGGTGGCCGACGAGGCCAGGGAGCAGGGCATCGCCAGAATCGGATAAAGCAGAAGAGAGCGGAGGTCATTCCTATGGATATGGTAACGCTGGGCAGGACCGGCATCACCGTCAACAAAAACGGCTTCGGGGCGCTGCCCATCCAGCGCGTCTCCCGGGAGGAGGCCGCCCGGCTTCTCCGCATGGCGCTGGATGCGGGCATCACCTTCTTCGACACCGCCCGGTTCTATACCGACAGCGAGGAGAAGATCGGCTACGCCCTCTCGGACCGTCGGGACGCGTTCTATCTCGCCACCAAAACGGCGGCCACCACGGCGGAGGGCTTCTGGTCTGACCTGGAGACCAGCCTGCGGAATCTGAAGACCGACTATATCGACATCTATCAGTTCCACAACCCCGCCTTCTGCCCCAAGCCTGGGGACGGCTCCGGGCTCTATGAGGCCATGCTGGAGGCCAGGCGGCAGGGCAAGATCCGCTTCATCTCCATCACCAATCACCGCATGACCCTGGCCCATGAGGCCATCCGCTCCGGGCTCTACGACACCCTTCAGTTCCCCTTCTGCTACCTGGCCACGGACAAGGACATCGCGGTGGCGGAGGCCTGCCGGGAGGCGGGCATGGGCTTCATCGCCATGAAGGGGCTCTCCGGCGGGCTCATCAACAACTCCGCCGCCGCCTATGCCTGGCTGGCCCAATATGAGCACGTGCTGCCCATCTGGGGCGTCCAGCGGGAGCGCGAACTGCGGGAGTTCCTCTCCTATATCCACAACCCTCCCACCCTCACGGCGGCGCTCGCCGCCGTGGTGGAGCGGGACCGGGCCCAACTCCAGGGGAATTTCTGCCGGGGCTGCGGCTACTGCATGCCCTGCCCCGCAGGGATCGAGATCAATAACTGTGCCCGGATGTCCCTTATGATCCGTCGGGCCCCCAGAGAGGCCCAGCTCACCCCCGAGATGCAGGAGAAAATGGCCCGTATCGAGCAGTGCCTCCACTGCAATCAGTGCGCCCGAAAGTGCCCCTACGGTCTGGACACCCCCAAGCTTCTGGAGGACAACTATCGGGACTACCGGGAGATCCTGGCGGGCAAGGCGCTGTAGCGCAGCTTTTCCGCCAAAATCAGCGCCGCAAAGGCTGGCGAGGCTCCGGGTTTCATTCCATTTACAGTCCCGATCATCTTTTAGGAGGAATATACCTATGGAAAAATTTCACTCCAGAATACTAGGCATACTTCTGTCCTTGGCCCTGATGTTCTCCCTTACCCCGGCAGCATATGCTGCCGGGGTAAGGGATTTGCGCCTTCAGACAGCTTTGGCAGCTCAGTTGAAGGAACTAGATCTCTTCCTTGGCGTAGGGGTGCTGGAAGATGGCTCTACTGATTTTGACCTGGACCGGGCCCCCAGCCGCGTGGAGGCAGTGACCATGCTGGTACGTTCCTTGGGTAAGGGGGTACAGGCAGAGCTGCAGCCCAAAACCCATCCTTTTACGGATGTCCCCGCCTGGGCCGATGGATATGTGTCCTATGCCTATGACCAAGGCCTCACCAAAGGGACCGCGGATACCGCCTTCGGCACCGAAGACACCGCCACCGGTGCTATGTATGTGACTTTCATGCTCCGTGCCCTGGGCTATGCCGACGGCGCCGACTTTACCTGGGATTCCCCCTGGTCCCTGGCAGAAGACTGCGGTATCCTGCCTGAAATTGTGGACCGGAATAACTTTCTTCGGGCTGATGCCGTTGCTGTAACCTGTGCTGCTCTTTTCGCAGAGCAAAAGGACAGCAATGATACGCTGGCACAGAAACTCGTAGATAGGGGCGCATTTTCTCAGGCAGAATTTGAGACAGCATTCCCCAGAAATCCCTTCCTGGATGCGGTGCCGGAGGAGCCGGAGGCTCCCTCCGACGCAACAGAGGAGGAACAGGCCTCCTATGACGCCGCCATCGACGCCCTGATCAAGGGCGAGATGAATGTCACCGTGGAAGCCCGCCTGGAGGCCGGCACCTGTACCGTACTCAGCACCAGAACGGATGGGTGGGCCCACGGTCCCGTGTTTGTCCTCGCCTTGGTCTACAAGCCGGGCTCTGCCCAGGGCGCCGGTGAGACGGTCTTGCTGCCGCTGCCCCCGCGCAACGGCCTTGGTATGCGAGCCGCTCCAGAAGAACCGGTCCTCAGCGCCGATGGACGTACCCTAACCTATACCTGTACCATTCCGGAGACAGTGATCGTCAACCCGGGGCATCCCGAAGAGGCCGTCCTCTCTGAGGCCGGCCTGTACCAGTACACCGTAGACCTCTCCACAGGAGAATCCACTCTGGAGATCGTTGCTTTGGCATGATAAATCCGTTGTTTCTGGTGTCTATCGCAACGCCTGTCATCGCCCGAACCTATCCTGCGAGCCCTTGTATTTTATCCGGGACGGCGGCCTTTCATTGAGCGGGAAGCCACGGACAGCGCTTCTGGGCCGTGGCCTCACAGCTTTTCCTCCAAAATCAGCGCCGGAATACCACGGTCAGGTGTAGAACCTGACCGTGGTATTTTTTCTTTTCTTATGGTATACTTTTCTTAGAAAATTCTTTCTTTCCGTCCTACGACAAGGAGGTAGTAGTTATGGCGCATACCGTTCTCACCATCGGCCGCCAGTTCGGCTCCGGCGGGCGCATTGTGGCCCAGCGGGTGGCTGAGGCCCTGCACATCCCTTTCTACGACAAGGCCGTCATCGATCTGGCCGCCAAGGAGACCGGCCTCTCTGAGGAGTTCATCCGTCAGGCTGAGCAGAAAAAGACCAGCAGCTTTCTCTACAATCTCTACATGAGCACACAAAACCTGCCGGTGAGCGACCAAGTGTTCATCGCCGAGTCCGATGTGATCCGGAAGGTGGCCGCCCAGGGGCCCTGCGTCATCGTGGGACGCTGCGCCGACTATGTGCTGCGCAACCAGGAAGACGTGCTCAATGTCTTTATCCACGCGCCGCTGGACGAGCGCATCTTCCGGGCCAAGGAGGAGTACCATGTGGATGCTCCGGATGTCCGCTCCTATGTCCTCAAGCACGACAAGAGCCGCGCGGCCTACTACGAGCACTTCTCCGACCGGGTATGGGGCAAGGCCCAGAACTATCATCTCGCCGTCAGCAGCACCATCGGACTGGACAACGTGGTAGACCTCATTTTGACTTTGGCCAGGGAACGGGGGCTCGGCGCGTGACACAGCAGCCCCAAGAAAACAAGATGGGCGTCATGCCCGTCAACCGCCTCCTCCTCACCATGTCCCTGCCCATGATGATCTCTATGCTGGTACAGGCTCTTTACAACGTGGTGGACAGCGTGTTCGTCTCCTATATCAGCGAGGACGCTCTGGCCGCCGTGGGTCTGGCCTTTCCCGCCCAGAACCTCATGATCTCAGTGGCCGTGGGCACCGGCGTGGGCATCAACGCCCTGCTCTCCAAGAGCTTGGGAGAGAAAAATTTTGAGACCGCCAACCAAGCTGCCGTCAACGGCGTGTTCCTGGCCTTCTGCTCCTGGGCCGTCTTCGCCGTGCTGGGCGGCTTCTTCTCCCGCACCTTCATGACGCTCCAGACCCAGGTGGACTCCATCATCAGCTACGGCACCACCTATCTCTCCATCGTATCGGTGGTCTGCGTGGGTATGATGTTCCAGATCTGCTTTGAACGGCTCCTCCAATCCACCGGCAAGACCATCTTCACCATGATCTCCCAGGCCACCGGCGCGGTGATCAATCTGATCCTGGACCCCCTGCTCATCTTCGGCCTCGGTCCCTTCCCCGAGATGGGCATCGCCGGAGCCGCCTGGGCCACGGTGCTGGGCCAGATTGTGGGCGCCCTGCTGGGCCTCTACTGCAATCTGCGGCTCAACCCGGAGATCAGCCTGAATTTTCGGGGGTTCCGCCCCTCGGGTGCCATCATTCGGAAGATTTACGCTGTGGGCGTGCCGTCCATCATCATGTCCTCCATCGGCTCGGTGATGACCTTCGGCATGAACAAGATCCTGGGGGCCTTCAACTCCACCGCCGTGGCGGTCTTTTCCGCCTACTTCAAGCTGGAGTCCTTCATCTTCATGCCGGTGTTCGGCCTCAATAACGGCATCGTCCCCATCATCGCCTACAACTACGGCGCGCGGAAACCGGACCGGATGGTCCGCACCGCCAAGCTGGGCGTTCTGTACGCCCTGGGCATCATGCTGGCGGGGGTGGCCCTTTTCTGGATCGTTCCCCGGCAGCTTCTGGGGATCTTCAACGCCTCGGACTATATGCTGGAGATCGGGATTCCCGCCCTGCGGCTCATCAGCCTGAGCTTCCCCTTCGCCGCCTTCGGCATCGTCACCTCCTCCGTGTGTCAGGCTTTGGGCCACGGCGTTCTGAGTCTGATCGTCTCCGTCCTGCGGCAGTTGGTGCTCATTCTCCCCTCCGCTTGGCTTCTGGGACATTTCGTGGGCCTCGCCGCCACCTGGCTGGCCTTCCCCTTCGCGGAGATCTTCTCTTTCTCCCTGAGCTGTTTCTTCATGTTCTATATGTACCGCACCGTTATTCAGCCGCTGGAGCACCCGGCGGCTGAATAACCCGAAGGGCCGGCCCCTCTTCAGGGGCCGGCCCTCTGATTTCATCCGGGCAGCCGCAGGACCTGGCCGGGATAGATGAGATCCGGGTTCCGGATCCCATTGAGCCCCGCCAGCTCGGCCACGGTGGTCCCATACCGCCGGGAGATGCCCCACAAGGTATCTCCTGCGCGCACGGTATAGGTCCTCTCCTGGGCCCGCCCCGGGAGCTTCAGCTCCTCCCCCACATAGATAAGATTGGGGTCGGCCAGAGCATTGAGCCGGGCAATGGCTCCCACGGTGGTGCCGTACCGGCGGGCAAGAGCCCAGAGGGTGTCCCCCGGTCGGACCTGATAGCGCCAGACCTCCTCCGGTACCGGCCGCTCCTCCTCCCGGAGGAGGACGCCGTCGGTAAACCGGTCCAGATCCACACGGCCGGACACACCGCTCACCCGTCCCTCGTCGGTGTACTGCCAGCCGGTCCAGGCCGTCCAGTTGGCGGACACATCGGGTTCGTCCGCCCCGTAGTCCGCCACCCACAGGGGATAGCCGCTCATGCTATCGTCCATGCGGTATCCGGCGGCATAGGCGTCGGAGTACACCATGGGCCGCTGGCCGAGGGTCTCCTCCACCGCCTCCAGAAAGGCAAGGCCCACAGCCCCGGCCTCCTCCCGGTCCATCCCGCCGAAGGTCTCAAAGTCCATCACCGGACGGCAGTCCGCCGGAAGATCCCGGATGAGGGCGGCAAAGTGCGCGGCCTGCCGTCTGGCCCCCTCCTCGGTAACGGCGTCCATATAGTGATAAAAGCCCACCTTCAGTCCGGCGGCGGAGGCCCCCTCGTAGTGTTGGCGATAATATGCGTCCACCCCGGTCTCTCCGTAGCCGGCACGGATATACACCGTCTCGATCCCGTCCGCTTTCGCAGCCGCAAAATCCACATTCCCCTGATACACGCTTACGTCCATGCCCCGCATCTGCTCCCCGGACACAGGGCCGATGGCCAGCGCGGGCGCACATAGCAGAAGGCCGCACAGCAGTGCGGCCCAGATTCGTCTGCCCATACCGTTTCACCTCTCCTCAGAATCGGGACACAGCGTCCCCTTGGATTCTATGCAGAAAATGGAACCGGGGTTCTTGTGTTTTTTCCCGCGACCGCATATAATGAAACAGATCAAAACAGCTCAAGGAGGTCCAAAACCATGGAAAAAATCAAAATGACCACCCCTCTGGTGGAGATGGACGGGGATGAGATGACCCGCATCCTGTGGAGCGACATCAAAGAGCTCCTTCTCACGCCCTATATCGACCTGAACACCGTCTACTTCGATCTGGGTCTCCCTGAGCGGGAGCGCACCCATGACCAGGTGACGGTGGACTCCGCCGAGGCGACCAAAGCGTACGGCGTGGCGGTAAAGTGCGCCACCATCACCCCCAACGCCCAGCGTGTGGAGGAGTATCGGCTCTCTCAGATGTGGAAATCCCCCAACGGCACCATCCGCGCCATTCTGGACGGCACCGTGTTCCGCGCTCCCATCATGGTCAAGGGGATCTCTCCGGTGGTGAAGAACTGGAAGAAGCCCATCACCATCGCCCGCCACGCCTTCGGCGACGTCTACAAGAACACCGAGTACAAGGTGCCCGGCCCCGGAAAGGCGGAGCTTCTCTTTACCGGCGCGGACGGCGCCGAGCACCGCCAGACCATCTATGACTTCCAGGGTCCCGGCGTGCTCCAGGGGCAGTTCAACACCGCCGCCTCCATCACCTCCTTCGCCCACGCCTGCTTCCAGTTCGCCCTGGATACCAGGCAGGACCTGTGGTTCGCCACCAAGGATACCATCTCCAAGCAGTACGACCACACCTTCAAGGACATCTTCCAGGAGATCTACGACGCCCAGTATGCCAAGAAATTCAAGAAGCTGGGAATCGAATACTTCTACACCCTCATCGACGACGCGGTGGCGCGGGTCATCCGCAGCGAGGGCGGTTTCATCTGGGCCTGCAAGAACTATGACGGCGACGTGATGAGCGATATGGTCTCCACCGCCTTTGGGTCCCTGGCCATGATGACCTCCGTTCTGGTCTCCCCCGACGGGAAGTATGAGTACGAGGCCGCCCACGGCACCGTCACCCGCCACTACTACCAGCACCTCCAGGGCAAGGAGACCTCCACCAATCCCATCGCCACCCTCTTCGCCTGGACCGGGGCCCTGCGGAAACGGGGCGAGCTGGACGGCATCGCCGCCCTCCAGGCCTTTGCGGACAAGCTGGAGCAGGCCTCCATCGCCGTCATCGAAGGCGGCACCATGACCAAGGATCTGGCCGGTCTGTGGGAGGGCAATACCCCCGCCGTCACTGTGACCAGCCGGGACTTCCTTCTGGCCATCCGGGATGAGCTGGAGAGGCGTCTATAAGAAACGTTCTGTTCGGGAGCCGGTTTGTGAAAACCGGCTCCCGATTTTTGTCCCCAGGCCAAGGAGGAGGAAGCGCGGCGGCTTTTCATCAAAATATCAAAAAATGGGAACTTTTTCTTTTCCATTCCGTCTATCCATATATCACGCAGCCCGGGCTGTTATCTGATTTGGAATGGAGGCTCTCACATGAAAGCACACCGGTATCTGTCTCTTGCACTGACAGGGGCCCTTCTGCTCGCCGCCGGAGGCTGCGGCGCGGGGGGAAATTCCAGCGGCGCAGCGCCCGCCGCCGACATGGCCGCGCCTGCCGCGGGTTCGGCGGTATATGCCAGCGCGGGCGCCCCGGCCGAGGCCCAGGAGGGTCTGCCGGAATTTTACACCGAGGAGTACCGCTATCTCGCGGAAAACGGCTTCCACGCGGTATCCACCGCCCCGCTGTCCACCTTCGCCGCCGATGTGGACACCGCCTCCTACGCCAACCTCCGCCGGATGCTCCTCTCCGGGCAGGAGGTGCCCGCCGACGCAGTGCGCATCGAGGAGCTCATCAACTATTTCCACTACGACTACCCCACGCCGGAGGACGGCGCACCCTTCTCCGTCTCGGCCGAGATCGCCCCCTGCCCCTGGAACGGCGACACCCTCCTTCTGCGGCTGGGGCTCCAGGCGCCGCAGCCGGATTGGGAGGCCATGCCCCGCTCCAACCTGGTTTTTCTCATCGACGTGTCCGGCTCTATGGAGAGCTATGACAAGCTTCCCCTGGTCAAGCAGGCCTTTCTTCTGCTGACCGAGCACCTGCGTCCCGATGACGTGATCTCCATCGTCACCTATGCCTCCAGCGACCAGGTGGTGCTGGACGGCTGCACCGGCGACGAGGCGGAGACCATCCAGGCCGCCATTGAGGATCTGGCCGCCGGCGGAAGCACCGCCGGAAGCCGCGGGATCACAACAGCCTACGCATTGGCGGAGGAGCACTTCATCCCCGGCGGCAATAACCGGGTGATCCTGGCCACCGACGGGGACCTGAACGTGGGCGTGACCAGCGAGGGAGAGCTTGTCCGGCTCATCGAGGAAAAAAAGGAGAGCGGCGTGTTTCTCTCGGTGATGGGCTTTGGCACTGGAAACCTGAAAGACAACAAAATGGAGGCGCTGGCCGACCACGGTGACGGCAACTACTCCTACATCGACAGCGCGCTGGAGGCCAAGCGGGTACTGGTGGAGGAGATGGGCGGTACCCTCTTTACCGTGGCCAAGGACGTGAAGCTCCAGGTGGAATTCAATCCCGTCGTCTTGAAGGGCTACCGGCTGATCGGCTATGAGAACCGCCTTTTGGACGCGGAGGATTTCGCCGACGACGCCAAAGACGGTGGGGAGATCGGTGCCGGCCACCGGGTCACCGCACTTTACGAGCTGGTGCCCGCCGACTCCCCTATGGAGGTCCCCGGCGCGGACCTCAAGTACCAAACCGCTGCAGACACCGGCAGCGATGAGTGGTTGACGGTTAGCATACGCTACAAGGCGCCGGACGGCGCGGACAGCTCCCTGTTGGAGTACCCCGTCGGACAGGAGGCGCAGGTGGCCGCGGCCTCAAAGGACACCGCCTTTGCCGCCTGTGTGGCCCAGTTCGGCATGCTGCTGCGGGATTCCGCTTACGCCGGAAGCGCCACCTATGCCGGCGTGGCGGAGCAGTTGGAGTCGCTTCCAGGACTGGAGGACGACGCGTATCAGGAAGAATTTCTCTATCTGGTAAAACAGTTGGCACGAAAGGGTTAATTTTCCGCCTCCAGGACATAATACGCTTACTTCAAAAAACAAGGAGTGAGCGTACATGTCCATTGCGTTTGAAAAGAGTGAGACCCACCGCAACCTGCTGCGGGCCTTTGCCGGCGAGAGCCAGGCCCGGAACCGCTATACGTTTGCCGCTGGTCTGGCCAAAAAGCAGAATTTACAGGTCATCGAGCAGGTCTTTCTCTTCACCGCCGACCAGGAGCGGGCCCACGCCAAAGTCTTTTATAACTACCTTCAGTCCCTCTCCGGACAGAACATCACCATTGACGGCGCCTATCCCATCGACCTCTATCCCACGACCCTGGAGCACCTGCGCGCCGCCCAGCACAACGAATACCAGGAGTGGGAGCACGACTATGCCGGTTTTGCCAAGATTGCCATGGAGGAGGGCTTCGCCGAGATTGGCAAGACCTTTGAGATGATCGCCGCCGTGGAAAAAACGCACGGGGACCGCTTCGGCCGCTTTGCCGATCTGGTGGAAAACGACGGGCTCTTCCGGTCTGAGGCAGGCGTCAAGTGGATGTGCCTCAACTGCGGACAGATCATCGACTCCACCCTGGCCCCCGCCACCTGTCCCATCTGCAAGCACCCCCAGGGGTTCTTCATCCGCCTGGGTATGGCGCCGTTTCAGCCCTGACCGGGTATAGACCCGAGCGCGCAAAAAGGGCCTGTTGCAAAATAGAATTCCGAGAAAAACATGATGACAAAAAGTTCTGAAGAATTGCCGTATTAAGCAATTCTCCAGAACTTTTTTAATAGGTCAATTTTCAATTTTGGCCTCTAAAACGTATTTTGCAACAGGCCCTATTTCAGCCACCTATTTTCCTTTGGGCTTTCCATGCCCAAATAGGATAATTACTAAAGCCGAAGATAAAAAGCAACCCAAAAGGCCGAATACATTGGATGAATCAAACAACTGTGCAAATGACGCAACGCTTGAAAAAATGTTCGCCCCGTGTTTAATTTTTTCTGATACGGCATACCCCATAATGTAGGAGATGGTCTGTATCAACAGCAATAGCCCCAAAATCTGCCATAATCTTTTATATTTGTTCATCTGTCATGTTTAAGTTCCATCATACAGGAAAATGATCAGTGGCATACACGTCGGAATAAACTAAATTTGTTCTGGCAGAATCCGAGTATAGGTATATCGCAATTCTCATTTTTGATCCATAACGCCCGCCAATCACAGTTCCATATCCGGTATTCCCAAATACTTCATAATACTCAGAGACTGCATCGGCGGCATAGGAAGAAATAAATGCACCTACCGCACCTCCGCCGATAGAGGCACCCGCACCTCCGCCAAACAGGGCCCCTAACGCGGAGGTTGCGGCAGTGATGGCAGCGCTCGTCAATGCCTTCTCCATTTTTTCCGCGCTCCTGGCGTCAAAGGAAAAATCGGAATAGCTCCTTTGCCATTGATTGAACTCAAAGGGCTGTAAACTTCCCTGCAACGTAACAGTTGCGGGTTGACTCGTGTCTGTTTCCACGGCACTAGCTGGGAATACACACACACCGAAAATCAGCGCGCTAGCCAATGTTATGCTCAAAATCTTTTTAATGCCTTTCATGTTAAACTCCTTTCTCCACAAAGTTTTTCCATTTCTTCACCTGCTCAACCTCTCTATCTATTTTAGCACTTTTACCATATATGTCAACTGTTTTTAGCCTCTTTTGTTTAATCAAGACATCCTATCAGACCGTTTCTCAAAAGTTCATCCTCCCCCGAAGCTGCGCTCGTCTGACGACGAGAGGGAACAAATTATCACCGCCCTTAAGCTCAACAACGGTCACCGGGAAAATACCACCCGGTATTTGGGTATCTCCCGTCGGACGCTGCAATATAAGCTGAAAAGATACGGTTTGAAGTGATTCTGCCTCCCGGCCCTTGGCTTGTGTGAAAAGAACAGCGGGATCGCACCCTGTTCCGGCATACAATAAAAAATGGGCCTGTTGCAAAATAGAATTCCGAGAAAATCGTGATGACAAAAAGTTCTGGAGAATTGCTTGATACGGCAATTCTCCAGAACTTTTTTAATAGGTCAATTTTCAATTTTGGCTTCTAAAAGGTATTTTGCAACAGGCCCTTTTCGTAAACGTAGCTTATTCCTTGGTCTCTGCCTTGGGGGCGGCAGGCGCCGTTGCGGCAGCGCCGCCGACCGGGGCCGCCGGCTTGGGCGCCGCGGGCTTCACCACAGGCACCTTGCCGTCTACGGTGATCAGCTTGCGGGGGCACTTCTGGGCACAGATGCCGCAGCCGATACACTTGTCGTAGTCGATGTGGGCCAGATTGTCCACCATGGTGATGGCTTCCTTGGGGCAGGACTTGGCACACAGGGAGCAGCCGATACAGCCGTTGGAGCAGACCTTGGTGACGGCAGGGCCCTTGTCCTTGGAGGAACAGGGGATAGTGACGTGCTTCTTGGTCTTGTAGGGCTCCAGGGCGATGATGTGGCGGGGGCAGATGTCCACGCACTGGTTACAGGCCTTGCACTTGTCCTCGTCCACCTTGGCCACGCCGTCCACCACATGGATGGCGTCGAAGGGGCAGACAGACTCGCAGGTCCCCATGCCCAAGCAGCCGTACTGACAGCTCAGGGGGCCGCCGCCGGGCAGGCGGGCGGCGGCCAGGCAGTCGTGCACGCCGATATAGGCGTACTTCTGCTTGTCGGCGCCGCAGCCGGTGCAGTGCACCTGGGCCACCATCTTCACGGAGTCCCCGGCAGCCACGCCCATGATCTCAGCGATCTGGGCGGCCACTGATTCACCACCAGCAGCGCATTTGTTGACCGGGGCCTCGCCCTTCACCACGGCGGCGGCATAGCCGCCGCAGCCGGCATAGCCGCAGCCGCCGCAGTTGGCGCCGGGCAGGCAGCCCGCAATGGCCTCCTCACGGGGGTCCTTCTCCACGGCAAACACCTTGGAGGCATAGGCCAGAATCAGTCCAAATATCGCAGCGATAACGCCCAGGACCACAACGGCCATAATTACAGTATTCATACCAGTTTGCCTCCTCCCTTAAACAACTTTCAGGCCGGAGAAGCCCATGAAGGCCAGCGCCAGCAGGCCGGCGGTGATCAGGGCGATGGGGAATCCCTCAAAGGCCTTCGGACACTCCATCGTCACATCCAGGCGCTCCCGCACACTGGCAAAGAGCACGATAGCAATGAGGAACCCAATACCACCGGTGATGCCGTAAACTACGCTGGTGATAAAGTCATAGCTGTTCTGGGTATTCTGCAACACCACACCCAGCACGGCGCAGTTGGTGGTGATCAGGGGCAGATAGACGCCCAGCGCCTGATACAGAGTAGGCACAGCCTTCTGCAGGAACATCTCCACGAACTGTACCAGGGAGGCTATGACCAAAATATAGGTCACGGTCTGCATGAATACCAGCTTGTTGGGAATCAGAATGTAATTATTGATTGGCCAACACACGGCGGAGGCCACGCCCATGACAAAGATAACGGCCACGCCCATGCCCAGAGCGGTGTCCACCTTTTTGGACACGCCCATAAACGGGCAGATGCCCAGGAACTGGGCAAAAATAAAGTTATTGACCAGGATGGCCCCCAGAGAGACGCTGAAGAGTGTGGTAAGAAGCTCCATTATTTGGCCACCTCCTCTTTCTTCTCGGTCTTCTTGGGCTTGCTGAGGAAGTACTGCATGGCGGCAATGACGCAGGCCAGCGTCAGGAAACCGCCCACGGGGAGGATCATGCCCAGTGCGGGGATGCTCTCGGGCAGGATACGGACGCCCTCTCCGCCATTGAGAATGCCGCCGCCAAAGGTACCGTTGCCCAGGAACTCACGGATAATACACATGATCACCAGCACCATAGTATAGCCCAGGCCCTGGAACACGCCATCCAGCGCGGAGGCTGCCACGCCATTCTTGGAGGAAAATCCTTCAGCGCGGCCCAGAATGATGCAGTTGACGACAATCAGCGGGATAAAGAGTCCCAGAGACTCGGAGAGCGCGGGGACAAATGCCTTCAGGAACAGATCCACCATGGTAACGAAGCCTGCGATCACCACGATGTAGCAGGCAATACGCACCTTGCTGGGGATGATATTCCGCAACAGAGAAATAAAGATATTCGACAGGGTGAGGATCACCAGCACACTCAGGCCCATGCCGATGCCGTTAAAGAGTGTAGTGGTGATGGCCAGCACCGAGCACATGCCCAGCAACTGGACAGTAACAGGGTTCTGGGTGATAAGCCCTTCCTTCAATTGCTGTTTCACATTCATTTCGGCCTACCTCCTTAACCCATGCTTCCGGCGGCTTCCAGCGCGGCGGTCACGCCTTCCGACACCGCACGGGAGGTAATGGTGGCGCCGGTAAGAGCCACGATATCTCCGCCGTCCTTCTCCACCGCCACGGTGCCGCTCTTGCCCACAAACTGGTCGCGGAAGGCGGGTTTGGTGGCGTTAGCACCCAGGCCAGAGGTCTCAGAGTGGGAAATGATGGATACACCGGTACAGGTGCCGTCAGTTCCCACGCCCACCATGATATCCAAGTTTCCGCCGAATCCGGAGGGAGCCACCTGGACCACATAACCCGCATCTCCGGCCTGATAGACTGCGGTGACCAAAGCGTTGCCGCCGGTATACTCCACCTGGGTGTAGCTGTCCGCAGGCAGTACAGCGGCCATAGCGTCGTCGGTCTTTTTCTGGTTGTTAATTGCAATTTGGGGCGCGGTGATCATATTCACCAGGCCCAGCAAAAGGGCGGTGATGGCGCTGATTGCAAAAAGCACGATCACGAGCTGCGCCATACCGGGTTCCTTTTTCTTTGTCACAGCAGCAGTCTCACTCATGACGCAGACGCCTCCTTTGCAGCTTTCTTGGCCGCCTTCTGCTTCTCCTTCATTTCCTTGGTGAGGCCGAAACGGGGGGGCTTGACCTTATCCAGCAGCCACACGCAGGCGTTCATGATAAGGATGGCATAGGAGACGCCCTCGGGGTAGCCGCCGAAGTAGCGGATGAACACGGTGAGCAGGCCGCAGCCGATGCCGAAGAGGATCTCGCCCACGGGGGTGGTGGGACTGGTGACATAGTCGGTGGCCATGAAGATGGCACCCAGCATCAGACCGCCGCCCAGGACCTCATAGAGCATCCAGGTGAGCCGGTCGTTGCCGCCCATGGGAAACAGGAAGGTGAGCACGGCCACGGTGCCGATAAAGGCCACGGGGACACGCAGTCGGATCACGCCGCGGACGACCAGATATACGCCGCCGCACAGCAGGAGCAGCGCGGAGATCTCGCCCATGCAGCCGCCGATGTTGCCGACGAACATGTTCTGGAGGCTCACGCCCTCCGGCAGAAGGCCCTGGTGCATAAAGTCGGCGGAGAGGGGAGTGGCGCCGGTCACGGCATCAGCGGCGGAGAGGAGGCCCACCCGCTGGCCCGGCGCGGCCCACGTGGTCATGGCCACAGGGTAGCTGAGCATCAGGAATGCGCGCCCCGCCAGGGCGGGGTTCACAAAGTTCTTGCCCAGACCGCCGAAGAGCTGCTTTACCACCACGATGGCGAAGAAATCGCCGATGATCAGCATCCAGTAGGGCAGCATCACAGGGCAGACAAAAGCCAGCAGCACGCCCGTGACGGCGGCGGACAGGTCCCCGTTGGTGTTGGTCTTATGTAACAGCTTGCGGTATCCCCACTCGAAGACCTCGCAGGCCGCCACGGAGATCGCGGTAGCGATGAGGGCCCGGAGGCCGAAGAAGAATACGGCTACGCACAGGGAGGGCACCAGCGCCACGAGCACGTCCAGCATCAGGGTGCGGGTCCCTATGGGAGAGGAGACGTGGGGGGAAGACGCCACCCCAAGAAGCTTGGTCTCGTTGTTCATGCCTTCGCCGCCTCCTTTGCTTTCTGTTTTGCCTGCAGGCCGCGGATCTCAAACTTGGCCATACGGAAGGTCTGGACCAGGTGGATGCGGGCGGGACAGATGTAGTTGCAGGAACCGCACTCCATGCAGTCCATCACATTGTACTCCTGGACCTTCTCCCAGTCCCGCTTCATGCTGTACATGCGCATGTAGAGGGGCATGAGGTGCATGGGGCAGACGTTGACGCACTTGCCGCAGCGGATGCATGTCTGCTCGGCGTCCTGTACGGCGGCCTCCTCGTCCGTGAGGGCCAGCAGGCAGTTGGTGCCCTTCATCATGGAGGCGGTGAGGTCGTACTGGGGGTTGCCCATCATGGGGCCTCCCATCAGCAGGCGCTGGGGCGGCGTTTTGAAGCCGCCGGCCATCTTGACGAGGTGCTCCAGCGGGGTCCCGATGGGAGCAAAGACGTTGAGGGGCCGGGTCATGGCGCCGCCGGTCAGGGTGACGTTACGGTGGGTGAGGGGCTTGCCCTCGGTCACAGCGTCATAGATGGCGGAGGCAGTAGCCACGTTGAACACGGTGCAGCCCACGTCAGCCGGCAGGCCGCCGGGAGGCACCTCCCGCCCGGTGACGCGCTGGATGAGCTGTTTCTCAGCGCCCTGGGGATAGCGGGTCTTCAGCGTCTCGATCTGGATGCCGCTGCCCGCCGGGAGCAGGCTCTTCAGGTGCTCCACGGCGTCGAGCTTGTTGCCCTCGATGCCGATGGTGGCCGTCTGGAGGCCCAGCGCCTTCATGATGAAGCTCACGCCGCCCAGGACCGCCTCTCCCCGCTCCAGCATGAGCCGGTGGTCGGCGGTGATGTAGGGCTCGCACTCCGCGCCGTTGATGAGAATGGTGTCGACCTTGCCCACCGCGCCGGAGAGCTTGACGTGGGTGGGGAATCCCGCGCCGCCCATGCCGGTGATGCCGGCCTCCTTCACAATGTCGATGATCTCCTGGGGAGTGAGCACATCCACATTGTCCCGGTGCCGGATTGTCTCGCAGGGGGTGTCCTTGAAGTCGTTCTCGATCACTACGGACATCATCTTGCCGCCGCCAGCATGGGGCCGGGGCTCCACGGCCACGACCTTGCCGGAGACGCTGGCGTGGATGGGCGCGCCAAGTCCGGCGATCTCGCCGATCTTCTGTCCGACGGTGACCTCGTCTCCCACGGCCACGATGGGCTTACAGGGCGCGCCCACATGCATGGACATAGGGATTACCACCTGGGCCGGAGCCTCTTCCAGCGGGATGACCGGCTTGCGCTCGGTCGCCTCTTTGTGCTCGGCGGGGTGGACGCCGCCATAAAACTTATGACTCATAGCATCACCTCTGTCATTACTTCAAACCTCTTCTTTAACCGTCTTTGGGACCGCTGAACAAGGAACCGAACGGCGCGTCGGTCCTTTGTTCAGCGGTCCTCCCTTTTCGATCAGCCCCGTGCTCACGCACGAAACCGGGGCAGTCCGGCGAACCGGGCTGCCTCTCCCCAGGATTCGACTCCCTACCATTATCACAAAGATGCGATAGGTACAATCAAATCTTTATTATAATAGTCCCACCAATCGAAAATGTCCAGTGTTTCCACGGAAAAAAACCGCAAAAATTAGAGTAAATAAATTTCCAATCCCCCGGCGGACAGGGCGGCCCTCCCTTTTGTGCAACCTTTCAAAATTTATTTTCCTCTCTTTCCCACTTCGTTGAGAAAAACAGAAAAAATCCGCCTCCTTTCTCCTTCCCGGTTGACAAACGGTCGGGGGCGTTGTATGATGCTGTTTAATATCAAATAGCGCCAAAAACAGCAATGACCGGGTAAGTATATCGGTCTCGAAAGCCCAGAGAGGGAGCGGCGGCGGACAACAGGCCCGCCATGGTGTGAGCTCCCGTGCAGGACCGGTAGAAAGTCGCTCGTGAGCTGCTCTGCTGAACGTCCATAGCCGGGTCAGTAGGCCGAGACGGTTCCCCTCCGTTAGCGGGGTCGAAAGCGCGCGGGCCCCGGCCCGCGAATTTAGGTGGTACCACGGAGCATGCCTTCGTCCTATAGGGGACGCAAGGCATGCTCTTTTGTTTGGTCCCCGCTTTTCCACATTATATTACCAAAGGAGGTCGCGCACATGAAGATGAAAAGCCCTCAGGTGCTCATGGAGTGCCTGCTGGAGCAGGGAGTCGACACCGTTTTCGGCTATCCCGGCGGCACCATTCTGAACATCTACGACGAGTTTGAGCGCAGTGGTTACAAGGAGAAGATCCGCCACATTCTCACCGCCCATGAGCAGGGGGCGTCCCACGCGGCCGACGGCTACGCCCGTTCCACCGGCAAGGTGGGCGTCTGCTTCGCCACCTCCGGCCCCGGGGCCACCAACCTTACCACCGGTATCGCCACCGCCTATATGGACTCCTCCCCCGTGGTCTTCATCACCGTCAATGTGGGGGAAAATCTCATCGGTAAGGACTCCTTTCAGGAGGTGGACATCACCGGGATCACTATGCCCATCACCAAGTGCAACTACCTGGTGCGCCGGGCCGAGGACCTGGCCGACGTCATCCGGGAGGCCTTTGCCATCGCCCGGTCCGGCCGCCCGGGCCCGGTGCTCATCGATATCCTGAAAAACGTCACCTATGAAGAGGTGGATTACCGCCCCCTTCCCGTGGAGCAGCACGCCGCACACGGCCGCCTGGCCGCCATGCTCCGCCGCGCCTCCCACGACCTCAAGACCCCCGAGCCCGACCACGGCGACATCCAGAAGCTGCTGGATATGATCGCGGCCTCCCAAAAGCCCCTGGTGCTGGTGGGCGGCGGCGTGATCCGCTCCAAGGGCGCCGTACCGGAATTCCGGAAGTTTTTCGAGACGCTGAACGCCCCGGTGACCTCCACTATCATGGGCGGCGGCGCCTGTCCCGGCAGCCACCGGCTGTTCACCGGCATGATCGGGATGCACGGCTCTCACGCCTCCAATTTCGCCGTGGATCAGTGCGATCTGCTCATTGCCATCGGCTGCCGTTTCTCCGACCGGGTGGCCCTGGACCCCGCCACCTTCGCCCGGAACGCCAAGATCGTCCACATCGACATCGACCGCTCCGAGATCGACAAGAACGTCAAGACCGATCACCACATCATCGGGGACGCCCGCCGGGTGCTGGAGCTCCTCAACCAGGGCATGCCCCCCCACGACTACCCCGAATGGAAGGAGTGGGTCTTTTCCCACAAGGAGGTCCCCCTCAAGAAGGACGACATCCTCCATCCCCACGAGGTGCTGGAGACCATCCAGGCCGTCACCGGCGGGGATGCCATCATCACCACCGACGTGGGACAGCATCAGATGTGGTCGGCCCAGTACTACCACTTCTCCCGCCCGGGACAGCTCATCACCTCCGGCGGCTTCGGCACCATGGGCTTCGGGCTGGGGGCCGCCATGGGCGCCAAAATGGGCAATCCCGACAAGCCCGTGGTCCTCTGCACCGGCGACGGCTGCTTCCGCATGAACTGCCATGAACTGGCCACCGTGGAGCATTACCACATCCCGGTCATCACCGTGATCTTCAACAACCAGACGCTGGGCATGGTCCGCCAGTGGCAGCATCTCATCTACGGGGAGCGCTATTCCCAGACCGACCTGGACCGGGGCCCCGACTTTGTGAAGCTGGCCAATGCCTATGGGATCGGCGGCGCCCGCTGCGCCACGCAGGCGGAGTTCGAGGCCGCGCTGAAGAAGGCCGTGGCCTCGGGGGAGCCCTGGGTCATCGAGTGCGCCATCGACAAGGACGCCATGGTCCACCCCATGGTCCCCGGCGGCGCCCCCGTCACCGATTTTCTGTTGGATTAAGGAGGGCCGAGAGGATGAAAGCACACACCGACATCACCCGCCACACGCTGTCCGTCCTGGTGGAGAACGCCGCCGGCGTCCTCTCCCAGGTGTCGCGCCTCTTCTCCCGCAAGGGGTATAACATCGAGTCCCTGGCGGTGGGCACCACCGACGATCCCACCGTCTCCCGCATCACCATCGAGGTCATGGCCGACGCCGCCATGATCGAGCAGATCATGAACCAGCTGCGCAAGCAGTTCCCCGTCTACTCGGTCCAGGAGCTGCTGCCTGAGCGGAGCATCCGCCGGGAGCTGGTGATGTTCAAGGTGAAGGCTGAAAACGCCGATACCCGCAACGAGGTCATCCAGATCGCCAACATTTTCCGGGCCTCCATCATCGACGTGTCGGTGGCCTCCCTCACGCTGGCCCTCATCGGCGACGAGTCCAAGGCCGACGCCATGCAGAAGCTGCTGGAGTCCTTCGGCATCCTGGAGCTGGTCCGCACCGGCATGGTGGCCCTGGAGCGGGGCGCCTACACCATCAGCGACGAAAACAAGGAAAAGGCGGAGTTCAACCTAGGCAAAGCCACACTGTAAGCCGCCTTTTCCCACCGCGCATCGCGCGGTGCGCCGCGGTCCGCCGCGTCCAAGCGTCGAGCCGGGGCGAGACCTTGCCGCAGGGGCAATTTACTTGCCCCGAGGAGGTCCAATCCCAGGGGGTCCCCGCGGGATCCCCGATCCCGTGGGGCAAAGGCGGAGTTCAACCTGGGCAAAGCCACACTGTAAGCCGCCTTTTCCCACCGCGCATCGCGCGGTGCGCGGCGTACAAGGAATTTTTAAGATTGTATCACAGTTATCATTCTTTTGCCCGCCGCTGTGATATGATAGGTATCATCATTCTTCCGATTGCAGCATCCTACTTGATAAAGGAGTGTTTTATTATGGCAAAGATGTACTATGAAAAGGACTGTGAGCTCAGCTATCTCAACGGCAAGAAGATCGCCATCATCGGCTACGGCTCCCAGGGACATGCCCACGCCCTCAACCTGAAGGATTCCGGCTGCGACGTGTGCGTGGGACTCCGTCAGGGCTCCAAAAACTGGGCTAACGCCGAAAAGGCTGGCCTCACCGTCAAAACCGTGCCCGAGGCCGCCAAGTGGGCCGACATCGTCATGATCCTCATCAACGACGAGGTGCAGGCCGACGTCTACAAGAAGGACATCGCCCCCTATCTGGAGGAGGGCAACGCCCTGGCCTTTGCCCACGGCTTCAATATCCGCTACCAGCAGATCGTCCCTCCCGCCGGCGTGGATGTGTTCATGGCCGCCCCCAAGGGCCCCGGCCACACCGTCCGCAGCCAGTATGTCAACGGCAAGGGCGTCCCCTGCCTGGTGGCCGTGGAGCAGAACGCCACCGGCAACGCCATGAAGATCGCCCTGGCCTATATCGCCGGGATCGGCGGCGCCCGTGCCGGTGTGATGGAGACCACCTTCCACGATGAGACCGAGACCGACCTCTTCGGTGAGCAGGCCGTGCTGTGCGGCGGCGTGGTGGACCTGATGCGCTGCGGCTTCGAGACCCTGGTGGAGGCCGGCTACGAGCCCGAGAACGCCTATTTCGAGTGCATCCATGAGATGAAGCTCATCATCGACCTCATCAACAAGGGCGGCGTTGGCATGATGAACTACTCCATCTCCGACACCGCCGAGTACGGCGAGTATGTCTCCGGCCCCCGCGTCCTGCCCTACGAGGAGACCAAGAAGAACATGCGCAAGGTGCTCGACGACATCCAGGATGGCACCTTCGCTGGCAAGTGGATCGCCGAGAACAAGAACGGCCGCACCTTCTTCAACTCCAAGCGCGCCAACCTGGCCAAACACCAGATGGAGATCGTGGGCGCCGAGCTGCGCAAGAACATGCTCTGGGGCGACGATGCCGACCCCGATACCGCCTCCAACTGATCCCGCCATCGCACGCATGCAAAATCGCCGTCTCCCCTCCGGGAGACGGCGATTTTTTCATTCTTCCAGCCGCTGCGGATAGCGCCGGGATTCATTTGGCATCATCATTGGATCAGGCGCTCTGCCGGGGCCCCTTTACTCGTACCGCTTTCCCACGACATAGGCCGGGAGGAACATCCCCAGGCAGGCCAGAAGGCTCAAGCCCCCTTCCAGGCCCTGCAGGGTCCCCGGCCACAGGGTCCATATCCCCCACCAGAGGAGGGGAAATACCGCCGCCGTGCCCAACAGCCACCCCCGCAGGGCCGCCAGAATATGGGGCCAATTGCTGTTGTTGAGACGGAGCCCGGCCAAGTTCATGCGAAAAACCCCGTCGCCGTAAAAACTGATCCGGTTCTCATCGTAATAGCCCGGCAAACTTTCCCGGACGAAGAAGCACAGCCAGGCGCCGAAAAGCAGGCTCAGGCCCTCCACCAGCGCCACCGTCTCCGCCAGCGCCTCCCACCCAAAGCCCTGGGCCAGCAGCATCCCTGTTTCCACCAGCCCGGCCAGAGCGCAGAGCAGATAGGACAGCTTCCACCCCTTTTTCCTCCGGTCCAGCCAGAGCTCCTCCTCTCTGCCTAGATGGAGGGCTCCGCTGACCAGCGCGTCCACCTCTGCCGTCTCCAGGGGGCGCTCCGCCCGCTCCCCCCGCAGCAGCTCGGCAACACCCACGCCCAGCGCCTCGCTCAGCGGCGTCAGCAGCGCCACATCGGGCAGGCTCAGCCCCCGCTCCCATTTGCTCACCGCTTTATCCGAGACATACAGCCGGTCGGCCAGCGCCCGCTGGGTCAGCCCCTTCTCCTTCCGCAGGGCGGCCAGGAAGGCGCCGAATCGTTCCTTGTCAATGCCGTTCATCTGGCATCGCCTCCTTCCCCGCCATGGTACCCGCTCCCGCCCCCGGTGTCAATCGACCAGCGGTAGAGTCCTTCTCCCTCAGCGCCTTGCGCCTACTCTTCCAGCCCCATCACATCCATGCTGTGGTGCATATGGATGGCCATGGCGTGCTCACAGCCGCTCTCATCCCGCTTGCGGAGGAAGTCCATCAACAGGGCGTGATCCCGCAGCGTGTCCTCCGCAAGCTGCTCCGTATGGCCGCCGGAGGTGATGGCGGCCGCCACCGCCTCGCTGATGAGGGGCATCAGCCGCATCATGAACTCATTGTGGGTGCTTCGGACAATGGCGGCGTGGAACTCCCGGTCCGCCCGGGTGCGGTCCTCCCCCGCCCGGATGCACCGCTCCACCTCCGCGCCCCGGCGGAGGATCTCCTCCATCTCCCCCTCCGACGCTCTGTGGCAGGCCAGCCTGGCCACCTGCGGCTCAAAGACCCGCCTCAGTTCAAAGAGGTCCCGGAGCCGGCCCTTGACCTGATCCAGTCCGGAGAAGCCGAAATCTCCAATCTCCTCCACCTGCCCCGACACAAAGGTGCCCTTTCCCCTGCGGACCTCCAGCACGCCCCGGGCGGCCAGCGTACGGATCGCCTCCCGCAGCGTGGCGCGGCTCACCCGCAGCTCCGCCGACCACTCCAGCTCGTTGGGCAGCTTGTCCCCCGGCCCAAACCGCCGCTCCACCACGATCATGGTGTAAAGCCGCTCTGCCGTCTGCTGGGACAGGCTCTTTTTTTCCATAGACTCACCTCATCGCACTTGACATCTTTTCTTTTATCCTATAATATATCGTCAGACAATGCAAGTGTAATCATACAACTCTTACATAGAAAACAGAAAAACAGGAGGAACCACCCATGCGCAGCGACAATGTGACAAAGGGCGTGGAGCGCGCCCCCAACCGCTCCCTCTTCTATGCTCTGGGCTATACCAGGGAGGAGCTGGAGCGGCCTCTCATCGGCGTGGTGTGCTCCCAGAACGAGATCGTCCCGGGCCATATGAACCTGGACAAGATCGCCGAGGCGGTGAAGGCGGGCATCCGTCTGGCCGGAGGCACCCCCGTGGAGTTCCCCGCCATCGCCGTGTGCGACGGCATCGCCATGGGACACATCGGCATGAAGTATTCTCTGGTCACCCGGGAGCTCATCGCAGACTCCACCGAAGCCATGGCCCTGGCCCATCAGTTCGACGGCCTGGTGATGATCCCCAACTGCGACAAGAACGTGCCCGGACTGCTGATGGCCGCCGCCCGGCTCAACCTCCCCACCATCTTCTGCTCCGGCGGTCCCATGCTCTCCGGCCGTCTCCGGGACGGCCGCCGCTCCTGTCTGAGCCACATGTTCGAGGCCGTCGGCGCCTATAAGGCCGGCAAGCTGGACGAGGCCGGCGTGGAGGACTATGAGATCAACGCCTGCCCCACCTGCGGCTCCTGCTCCGGCATGTACACCGCCAACTCCATGAACTGCCTCACCGAGGGGATCGGCATGGCCCTGCGGGGGAACGGCACCATCCCCGCCGTCATGTCCGCCCGGCTGCGGCTGGCCAAGCACACCGGCATGCAGATCATGGAGCTGGTAAAGCGGGACATCCGCCCCCGGGATATCCTCACTGAGGCCGCCTTCCACAACGCCGAGACCCTGGACATGGCCCTGGGCTGCTCCACCAACTCCATGCTCCACCTTCCCGCCATCGCCCATGAATGCGGCATCGAGCTCTCTTTTGATATGGCCAATGAGATCTCCCGCAAGACCCCCAACCTCTGCCACCTGGCCCCCGCTGGGGACACCTATATCGAGGACCTGGACCGGGCGGGCGGCGTCTACGCCGTCATGAAGGAACTAACCAAAAAGGGACTGCTGGACACCTCTCTGCTGACCGTCACCGGCAGGACCGTGGCGGAAAATCTGGAGGGCGTGGAAAATCTGGACCACGCCATCATCCGCCCCATCGAGGACCCCTACTCCCCCTATGGCGGCATCGCCGTGCTCAAGGGCTCTCTGGCCCCCGAGGGCTGCGTGGTCAAGCAGTCCGCCGTGGACGAGGCCATGATGTCCCACACCGGCCCCGCCCGGGTCTTCGACTGTGAGGAGGACGCCATCGCCGCCATCTATGCCGGCAGGATCGTCGCCGGCGACGTGGTGGTGATCCGCTACGAGGGGCCCAAGGGGGGGCCCGGCATGCGCGAAATGCTCAACCCCACCTCCGCCATCTGTGGTATGGGCCTGGGCGAGAGCGTGGCCCTCATCACCGACGGGCGCTTCTCCGGTGCCACCCGCGGCGCTTCCATCGGCCATGTCTCCCCCGAGGCCGCGCTGGGAGGTCCCATCGCCTTTGTGGAGGAGGGGGACATCATCACCATTGATATTCCCAACTGCAGGATCGACGTATTGGTGGACGAGGCGGTGCTGGACGCCCGAAAAGCCAAATGGGTCTGTCCCGAGCCCCGGGTCAAGACCGGCTATCTCAACCGCTACGCCAAGCAGGTCACCAGCGCGGCGCGGGGCGCTGTGCTGGAATAAGCGTTTGATCGGGCGGAGGCCCAAAGCCTCCGCCCGATTTTTGATTGACATATATCGAATATCGTCATATACTGAAAGTAGCGATATTCGATATACTCAGAAGGGCGGTGACCCTCCGTGGCGCGGAAGAAGCTGGACACACTGACCGAGCAGATGTATTACGTCCTTCTCGCCCTTACAGAGGAGCGCCACGGGTACGGCATCATGCAGGACACCGCTGCGCTCACCGGCGGACGGGTGATCATCGGGGCGGGCACCCTGTACGCCCTGCTGTCCCGTTTTGAGGCGGACGGCCTCATCCGACTCTCCGCCGAGCGGGACAACCGGAAATACTACCGCCTGACCGAGGAGGGCCGCAGGGTCCTGGAGGAAGAGCTGCGCCGCCTCCAGCGCCAGGCCGCGGACGGGGAGCGCGTGCTGCGGGGCGGCGGGGGCGCATGAGCGCGACATGGAGACGGGTCTGCTCCGGACGCCCGGCGCAGGCCCGAAGGGTGGGCCGGGCCTCCCCGGGGATGAGCCCCGCCCCGGCGGTCCTACTGATCCGCCCTGGAATGGGAGGTGTCGTCAAATGAAACATAGTAAACTCCGCCTTTTTCGGTACCTGGCCCCCGACGCGAAGGCCATGGAGGCCGAGCTCGACCGTATGGCCCGCTTGGGTTGGGCGCTGCGGTGGCTCCACTGCGGACTGGCCTGCTTCCGCAGGACGCAGCGCCGGGACCTCTCCTACTGCGTGGAGCTGTGCCCCGCCAACCGCGCCGGGGAGGAGGATGCCGGCTATCTCCGCCTCTGCGCCGACGCTGGCTGGGAGCTCCGCGCCCAGTCCGCCGGCTTCCGCGTTTTCGCCTCCTCTCCCGGCGCCTGCCCCGCCCCCCTCCAGACAGACCCCGCCCTGGATTTCGAGGTCAATTGGAAGACGGTCCTCCGGCAGGCCCAGTGGAACTTTCTCCATCTCCCCTTTGTGCTGGCCTTCAACCTCCTCCTGGACCTCTTCACCGCCGCCCGCCCCATCCACTGGTGGGGGGTCTTCCTCTCCCTTCCCCACCTGCTGCTCCTGCCCTGTCTGCTGCTGGTCCTGCTGTGGGACACGGCCAGCTTTCTCTGGCTGGGCGCCTTCCGGAGGCGCTGCCGTGGGGCCGCGGGGTCCGGCGCGCCGCTTCCCGTCCCTTCCCGCAGGGCCGCACGGGGGCGTATGCTCTGCTCCACCCTCGCCTCCCTGTTGCTGCTCCTGTCCCTGCTTCTGACCTTCTGGCCGTCTCCGGGGCGTATCAACGACCTGGTCTATCCGGCGGACCTCTACCCTGTGGTCCGCTCCGGCGACCTGAGCGGCGGCGCGGAGGACACTGGGAGTGGCTACCTGCTGTGGGAGGGCTCCCCCCTGCTCTGTCACGCCCAGTCCCTCACCTTTCTTGCGCATACTCCCGTCCGCACCGACTACTATCTCTGCCGCTGGGGCTGGCTGGCCGACGCGGTGCGGGATTCTCTCCTGGCCGAGGAGCAGAGTGAAAACGCCCCGCATTTTCATGCTGCCCCCATCCATCCGGAGCCGATAGAGCTGGGTTTCGACCGGTCCTGGCTGTACATCGGTCCGGACGGCTGGCAGTCCCTCCTACTGGTGGAAGGAAACGTGGTCGCCTCCGTGGAGGGTCCCGCCGATTTTACCGATCCGGCGGTCCTGGACATGGTCCGGGCCCGTCTGGAGCTGGAAAAAAGCCCAGACCCTGCGCCGGAGGCCCGGCCGGTCGGGATGTCCGCCCCGGTAAAACAGGCGCAAGGAGTGGAGGGATTCCATGCATAAGACGGAACGATGGGTGCTCTTCCCCTATCTCGCTATGGACTATAAAGCCGCTGAGGACTGGCTCAATCAGCAGGCCCGCGCCGGCTGGCGGGTCGCCTCCTTCGACTTGAGGGGCTGGACGGTCTACCTGCTCCCCGCGGACCGGCCGGACATCCGCTACTGCGTGGATCTCTCCGGAGAGAAGGCCCGAAACCAGGAGAGCTACCTGGCCCTCTGCCACGAGGCGGGCTGGGGACTGGTGGAAACAGTGCGCTCCATGAACGTTTTCTGCACGCTGCCCGGCGCGGACCCCGCCCCCATTCAGACCGACCCCGGCCTGGAGCGGGACCGGTTCGAGCGGATCTACTTCTGGAAGAGCTGGCTGCTCCTTCTCTTCATGCTGTTGTTCCCTCCCCTGCTGCTGAGCCTCCTGTGGCTCCTCCTTGAGGGGGGCGACCCTGCCTTCTGGTACAGCTTTCCCCTCTTCCTCCTCTCCAGCCCGGAGGGCGTCTTCTCCGCGCTGTTCTGCTCCCTGGTCGCGGCGGTGGTGCTCTGGCAGCTCGGCTCCATGCTGCGCTATTTCCTCCGCTGCCGGGCCGCCGTCCGCTCAGGCGGCGAGATGCCCGTCCCCAGCGCCCGCCAGGCCCGCCTGCGGGGAACAGGTGAGTTTCTGCTGCTCATCGCCTATGTACTGCTGTTGGTCCTCCGGCTGGTGGACATGTCCGCTCCCAGCTACCCCGTCACCTATTTCCCGGAAGAGCGGGACAGTCTGCGCTCCAGGCCGGTCATCATGGCGGAGGATGTGGGGCTGCCTCCCGGCGAAGTGCTGGGGAGGCTGGAGGAGACCGGCTCCCCCCTTCTGCAGCATATCAGCTATCTGGACTACGCCGGTCAGGGCATCGCGACCGACTCCTATCTCTCCTGCCTGGAACCCCTGGCACGCTGGACGGCCCTGGCCCTGCGCCGCACCTCTGAACTTCCGCTGGCGCCTGTGGAGTTGGGCTTTGACGAGAGCTGGAGCTACACCGGGGAGGACGGCTTCCACATCCTTCTCCTTCGCCAGGGCAAGACGGTGTCACGGCTCTCCGGCGCCGTGGACTGGACCGCCCCCGCGCTGCGGGAGGTCCTGCGGACGCGGCTGACGTCAACATGAGCGGTCCCTCTGGTAGAAACGCCCATTCCGGTGTATACTAGAGTTTGCTTCCCATATGGGAGCATTTGCTGCTATGGAGGGATCTGCTATGTCTGAACTGCTTTTTGTCAACGCCTGCGTTCGGGGCGCGCGCTCCCGCACTCTGGCCCTGGCGCGGCATTTTCTCACGGAATATGAAAAAAGCCACCCGGGGGACCGGGTGACGGAGCTCAATCTGATGGAGGAGCGGCTGGAGCCCCAGTACCCCGAGGTACTGGCGGAGCGGGATACGCTGTGGAACGCCGGTCGGCTGGAGGAGCCCATGTTTGCCCCCGCCCGGCAGTTCGCCGGAGCGGACCGCATCGTCATCGCCGCTCCATTCTGGGACCTCTCCTATCCCGCCATCCTGAAAATTTACCTGGAGCGCATCTCTGTGACCAACCTCACCTTCGGCTATGACGACGCCGGGAACAGCGTCGGCCTCTGCCGGGCGAAGCGGCTCCTCCTCATCACCACCCGCGGCGGAAACTTCTCCCTCCCGGAGACCGCGTGGATGGAGTCCGGGGCCCGCCACCTGCAAGCCCTGTGCGCCATGTACGGCATCCCCGACTTCCAGCTGCTCTGCGCGGAGGGGCTGGACGACGTGCGCAACGACAAAGCCGCCCTGCTGGCCGGGGCCATGGCGCAGGCGGAGGCGCTGGCGCCCAACTTTTAACCGGGCGCCAGTGCCTCCATTCCGGGTAGGTTCCGCAGCACGCCGAAAACCAGCAGGAAGGCCGCCATGGCCCAGATGACGGCCTGCTCCGCCCGGGTGGGGCGGGTGCGCCCCTGCCGTACATAGGCCCCGGCCAGCCGCGCCAGTAGTATGCCCAAGGGCGCCGCCAGCACCATCAGGGCCGGGTTCCACCTCCAGGCCGCGGGCAGATCCAGGCGCAGCAGAGCCATACACATCCGGGACACCCCACAGCCCGGGCACCAGAGTCCGGTCACGGCATGGAAAGGACATGGCAGGTACCAGCCCGTAAGGCCGCAGAAAAGCGCATAGGCGAGCCCGATCCCCAGGACCAGGCCCGCCCGCCGCAGGAGTTCGTTTCTTCTAGAAGGCATCGCCGGTGCCGGGGGTATAGTGGTTGACCTCATTCTGCATCAGGGCCCAGGCTACGATATCCAGCCCGAAAATGGAGAGTACCAGATACAGGATGGACAGGCTACCCGTAGGCGTACCCTGTTCCGCCCGGGCCGCGTCCAGCTTTTCGCCCATCTTGTAGCACCAGTAGATGCTGTAGATGCCGCAGCTGAGCAGTGTAAACAGAATGACCATGCCGCCGCTGGTGCCGGGCCGCCCCGTGACCTCGTTGATGTCCTCGTTCAGGCAGTAATACCAATAGATACCGTAGATCCCACAGGTGATGATGCTGAGCACCACACACATACCAACGCTGCGATACTTCATGTTTGTAACCTCGCTTTCTCTTTCTCTATACGTAGTATACCTGTTCATTGGAGGAGAATCAAGTGAAACATATTCTTTTGCTTACCACCGGGGGGACCATCGCCTCCCGGCCCACGGAGGAGGGACTGGCTCCCGGCATGGACGGGGACGCGCTGACCCGCCATTTTCCCCTGCTCTCCGAGAATTACGCACTCACAGTCCGCGATATCCTGCACCTGGACTCCTCCAACATCCAGCCGGAGGAGTGGCAGCTCATCGCCCGCGCTGTCCACGATCAGCGCGCCGCATATGACGGCGTGGTGATCACCCACGGCACCGACACCATGGCCTACACCGCGTCGGTGCTCAGCTTCATGCTCCGCGGCATTCCTATCCCCGTGGTGCTCACCGGCTCCCAGCTCCCCATCGAACACCCGCTCACCGACGCGCTGGAGAACCTGCGCATCGCCTTCGCCATGGCCGCCTCCGGCACACCCGGCGTCTTTGTGGCCTTTGACCGCAAGGTGATCCTGGGATGCCGGGCGGTCAAGACCCGCACCAAGGGCTTTGACGCCTTTGAAAGTGTCAACTGGCCTCCTGCCGCCCTGGTGGACGGCGGTGGGCTGCATATCGATCCCGCCGCGCTGCCCCCCGCCGCCGGGGATCGCTGCACGCTCCGGGACGAGCTGTGCAGGGACGTCTTTCTCATCAAGCTGACCCCCGGTCTCAATCCGGAGATCTTCGACATGCTGCTGCAAATGCATTATCGCGGGGTGGTGATCGAGGCCTTCGGCGCCGGGGGACTCCACTTCATCCGCCGGGACCTCATCTCCAAGCTCCACAAAGCGGCTCAGGCGGGCATGTCCGTTGTGGTCTGCTCCCAGTGCCTCTACGAGAGCAGCGACTTCACCCTCTATCAGGCCGGACAGCGCGCGCTGTCCCAGGGCGTGATCCAGGGCTATGATATGACCACAGAGGCGGCGGTTACAAAATTGATGTGGGTGTTAGGCCAGACGGAAGATCCGGTCCAGGTGAAAGCCTATTTTGCAAAGAGCCTGGCAGGCGAGGTATCCCTGCCGCAGTGACTGTCTTGCATGTTTAGTGGGTATCTTAACCGGTGCCCACTCATTTTTTGCATTTTTGCCCGAATGCAGGTTGACAAGCGTATCTCTGCGCAGTATGATAGGTGCAAGCGATAGTATTTTGTTAAGGATGGTGTTATCATGGCTGCCAACCTCGCTTTGAAAGAGCTCCGTGAACGCCAGGGGCTGACCCAGTCCGGACTTGCCCGCAGGCTCGGTATCAGCCGCGGCACGGTATCGCAGTGGGAATCCGGCGCCTCCAAGATCAGCTCCGCCAGGCTGGAGCAACTATCCGACATTTTCAATGTGGACATCAGCCGCCTGACGCAGTCCACGGCGTCCGCTCCGGCCTCCGCCGGCGTGGGGGAATGTCCGGACGCCGCCGCTCCTGTACCCGTTCCGCCCGCCTGCGAAGGCGCCGCCGCCGTTCTGGAGAAATTTTGCAGTCTTGCCGCCCAGATGCGCTCTCTGCGCAACCAGTTCGACCTGTCGGAGCTGGAGCAGGCGGTCCAGGAGGCCCAGAGCCTGATCGACGCCTTTGAGATCCCTATCCTGAGCCTGACCACCGAGCAGTTCACCGCCGGCGCCTCCTCTCTCTCGGAGGAGGCCCTGTTGGCCCGCTACAGCCGTCTGCTGAAAAAGCGGGTCTCTTCCCCCAGGGAAGACCAGTGACACAAAAAAGGGGGCTCCGCTGCTGGCACAGCGGAACCCCTGGAGAAAACGCGGCCCACGGCCGGCGCAGTCCGTTTTTATTGTATCGAAATGCCGGCCAAAAGTCAATGTTTTCTCTTTTTGTGTGCGGTTCTCCATACCATCACACAAAAGGAGGAGGTGTACATACCCCCATGGACCACAGAGCAGATCTCTACGTGCTGCCCCACCCCAAAGGCGGCTGGCAGGTCCGCCGCCATGCCGCCGCCAAGGCCATCCGGCGGGTGGCGTCCTACCAGGAAGCCCTGGAGATCGCAGCGCGGATGGCTGCAAACGAGCAGTTATCTCTCCTGGCCCGGTATCGTCCGGCCGGGGAACCTTCCGCCTGAGCCGTCGGGCTCTGCCAAAACACGGGGGCGCGTCCTAGTCGGACGCGCCCCCGTGTTTTACATCTCTCTCCGCCCTTCCAGCGCCCGCATCAGCGTGGCGTCGTCGGCATACTCCAGGTGGCCTCCCACCGGGACCCCATAGGCCAGCCGGGTGATCCTCACGCCAAAGGGCCGCAGGAGACGGGCCAGATACATGGCCGTGGCCTCCCCCTCCGTGTCCGGGTTGGTGGCCATGATGACCTCCTGCACCTCGCCCGAGGCCACCCGCTCCAGCAGTTCCTTGATGTGAAGATCATCGGGACCCACATGGTTCATGGGAGAAATGACCCCGTGGAGCACATGGTAGCGCCCCTGATACTCCCGGGACCGCTCCATGGCGATGACATCCTTGGGATCGGCCACCACACATACCGTTCCGCCGTCCCGCTTGTCGCTGCGGCAGATGGCACAGGGCCCCTCGCCCTCCGTCAGGTTCTGGCACACCGGACACAGAGAGATGGCCCGCTTGGCGGTCACGATGGCGTCGGCAAACGCCTGTGCGTCCTCGTCGGGAAGGGACAGCACAAAAAAGGCCAGCCGCTGGGCGCTCTTGTTGCCGATGCCGGGCAGCCGTGCAAACTGCTCCGTCAGCTTTTCCAGGGCCGGGGGAAAATACTGCATAGGATATTACCTCCAACGATTGGTCTGTGCATTTTTTCCGATGACGGGCCCAGAGAGGTTACCCTCTCAGGGCCGCGATGGCAACCGCCGGGTCCGGCGCACCGTACACCGAGGAACCGGCCACCAACACGTTGGCTCCGGCGGATACCGCCTGACGTGCGGTGTCAGGATCGATCCCTCCATCCACCTCCAGATTGCAGTCCGGCTGATAGCGGTCGATATACCGGCGGATCGCCTCCAGCTTGGGAAGCTGATCGGCCATGAACTTCTGTCCGCCGAAGCCGGGCTCCACTGTCATCACCAGCACCAGCTCCACACCCAGCTCCAGGTAGGGGAGCACCGCTTCGGCCGAGGTGATGGGCCGCAGGACGATCCCCCGCTTCACCCCGCGCTCCTCCATGCGCCGGAGGGCCTCCCGGATGCGGAGCGGCATATCGGCCTCCAGGTGGACCGAGAGCAGATCGGCGCCGGCGTCGGCAAAGGCATCCACATAGCGCCCCGGCTTTTCCACCATCAGATGGACGTCCAGAAACATCTCCGTGTGCCTGCGGATGGACGACACCACCGGCACGCCGATGGAGATGTTGGGCACGAACATGCCGTCCATCACGTCCACATGGAGCCAGTCGGCGGAATCCACCCGCCGGATCTCCCGCTCCAGATTGCAAAAATCCGCTGAAAGGATGGAAGGAGCAATTTTAATCATCTTTTCATCTCTCCTTATGGAAAATAAAATCCTTTTGCGGTATGCTCTTCCCATACCCGGTCCCGCAGAGGGGCACCGAGGCGTCGCCGCCGGCATAGGATACGACAAGCGGCAGGCGGCTCGCAAAGGCGGGCCGCAGGCGCCCCGGGACAGCCGCCGGCCTCCCACGGCAGCGCGCGGAAGCGTGCCGGCCTGGCGGCCCCACGCCGTCTCCCGGTCCGGCGGCGACGACCCGGCGGCCCACCGCACGAAGATAGCCGCCCCCCGGAGGTCCGCCTCCGGGGGGCGGCAACAGATATTCAAGGGGCTACACGCTGGTGGTCATGACCTCGCGGACGTCGTAGCCCCCGTCCTTCACCGCCTTGATGATCTCCTGCTTGTGGACATGCCCAAAGGCCTCCAGCGTCACGCGCAGTTCCACGCCGCTCTGGCGGTTGATGTTGACGAACTGGTTGTGCTCCAGGCGAATGATGTTGCCGTTCTGCTCCGCCACGATCTCCGCCACCCGCACCAGCTCGCCCGGCCGGTCAGGCAGCTGCACCGAGAAGGTGAATACCCGTCCCCGGCTCACCAGGCCGTGCTGGACCAGGGAGGAGACGGTGATGACATCCATGTTGCCGCCGGAGAGCACGCTCACCACATTCTTGCCTGTGCAGTCCAGATGGGCCAGGGCGGCTATGGACAGCAGCCCGGCGTTCTCCACGATCATTTTGTGCTTTTCCATCATATCCAGGAAGGCATCCACCAGCTCCCGGTCCTCGATGGTGAGGATGCCGTCCAGATTCTGCTGCACATATGGGAAAATCTTGTCCCCAGGGGTCTTGACGGCCACGCCGTCCGCGATGGTCTCCACCCTGTCCAGGCTGACCACATGGCCCGCCTCCAGGCTGGCCTTCATGGAGGCCGCGCCAGTGGGCTCTACGCCGATGACCTTTACATTGGGGTTGAGGAGCTTGGCCAAGCTGGCCACCCCCGCGGCAAGGCCGCCGCCGCCCACGGGCACCAGAATGATGTCCACCTCCGGCAGATCGGAAAATATCTCATAGGCGATGGTCCCCTGTCCGGTGGCCAGAATGGGATCGTTGAACGGGTGGATGTACGTATAGCCCTCCGCCTCCGCCAGTTGGGAGGCCAGCTCCGCGGCGTCGTCAAAGACGGCGCCGTGCAGGATGACGTTGGCCCCGTAGTCCTTGGTGTTGTTCACCTTCACCAGGGGCGTGGTGGTGGGCATGACCACCGTTGCCTTCACGCCGGCGGCCTGGGCGGCGTAGGCCACCCCCTGGGCGTGGTTGCCAGCGGAAGCGGTAATGAGGCCCCGCGCCTTCTCCTCCGGGGTGAGGGTGCTGATCTTATAGTAGGCGCCCCGGATCTTGTAGGCGCCGGTCACCTGCATGTTTTCCGGTTTGATATAGACATGGTTCCCCGTGGCTTTAGAAAAAGCCACGGAGTGGACCAGATGGGTGTCCGCGATCACGCCCGCAAGCACACTGCGGGCGGCCTTGAAATCCTCCAGCGTCATCATTGACCATCGCTCTCCCTCTTCGTTTACAGCTATAACTATATATAATAATAAGTTTTCCACCCCCTGTCAACCATCCTGTCCACGGTTCCCTTCCGCTTTTGCAAGGGCATCCCGCGTCCTAAGACAGGCAAAGTAAAACGGAATCCCATTGACACCCTTCCCACGGAAGGGTACAATAATTTTGTATCTTCTCTAAGGAGGCAGTTATGGCTAAGGTAGTAAAAAAATCTGTGGTCCCCATCTATGCGGTGGCCGTGGTGTGGCTGATCTTCGGGCTGTTCCTGCCCCTGTACCGGCCCCTCCATTATGCGGCGGCGGCGGGTGCCTCCCTGGCGGTCTTTCTCATCGCCAAGGCCATCTGGCCGGATCGCAGCTTCGAGACCCCGGAGACCGCGAAGGACTCCGATCCCCAGGCGGAGGTGCCCCCCAAGGCGGAGGAGAAAAAGGCCCCTTCCACCGGCAATCCCGAGCTGGACGCCCTGATCCAGGACCGGGACCGGGCCGTCTCTGAAATGCGTCGTCTCAACGACGCCATCGAGGACCCCACCCTCTCCGCCCAGATCGACCATCTGGAGGAGATCACCAAGAAGATCATCGCCTATGTGGTGGAGCACCCTCAAAAGCTCTCCCAGATCCGCAAATTCATGAACTACTATCTCCCCACCACCCTCAAGCTCCTCAATGCCTATGACAGGATGGGCTCCGCTGGCGTGTCCGGCACCAACATCGACGGCACCATGGGAAAGATCGAGACGATGATGGACACGGTCACCAAAGCCTTCGACAAGCAGCTCGACGCCCTCTTCGGCGACGAGGCCCTGGATATCTCCACCGACATCACCGTGATGGAAAACCTGTTGGCCCAGGAAGGACTGACGGGCGAGCAACTCCGCAGCGAGTCCTGACGGGCCTGCGGCGCAACTAGAAAGGATGGTTCAATATGGCCGACAACACCGATTTCACCCCTGAACTGACGCTGACCCCCGATATGGGTGCGGCGGCCGCCGCCGAGGCCCCCAAGGCCCCCGACGCGCCCAGCCTGACCCTGAATCCCACCGTGGCTCCTGAGGACGCCGCCGAGGCCCAAAAGGTCCGGGACGCTAACGCGGTCAAGCTGGATGAGAGCCAGCTCACCGAGGCGGAGCGCAAGATGGTCAACGAGTTCGCCCAGAAGATCGATATCAAGGACTCCAACGTGGTCCTGCAGTACGGCGCCGCCGCGCAGAAGAATATCGCCTCCTTCTCTGAAAACACCCTCAATTCCGTCCGCACCAAGGACCTGGGCGAGATCGGCCAGTCCCTGGCCGGTCTGGTAGGAGAGCTGCAAAACTTCGGCCAGGAGGAGAAGAGCGGTCTCTTCGGCTTCTTCCAGAAAAAGAAAAACGATCTGGAGTCCATGAAAGCCCAGTACGCCAAGGCCGAGACCAACGTGAACAAGATCGTGGCCGTGCTGGAGGGCCATCAGGTGACCCTGATGAAGGACATCGCCATGCTGGACCAGATGTACGATCTCAACACCAAGTACTACAAGGAGCTCACCATGTATATTCTGGCGGGCAAGAAGCGCCTGGAGCAGGTCCGCGCCGGCGAGCTGGAGGAGCTGCGGAAAAAGGCCGCCCAGAGCGGGACCCAGGAGGATGCCCAGGCCTACAACGACCTGGCCAACATGTGCTCCCGCTTTGAAAAGAAGATCCACGACCTGGAGCTCACCCGTATGATCTCCATCCAGATGGGCCCCCAGACCCGGCTCATCCAGAACAACGACGCCCTGATGCTGGAGAAGATCCAGTCCTCCCTGGTGAACACCATTCCGCTGTGGAAGAGCCAGATGGTCCTGTCGCTGGGTCTGGAGCACTCCCGGCAGGCCACGGCGGCCCAGAGCGCCGTCACCAACATGACCAACGAGCTCTTGCAGAAGAACGCCGATATGCTCAAGATGGGCACCATCGAGACCGCCAAGGAGGCCGAGCGTAGCGTGGTGGATATCCAGACCCTGCAGCACACCAATCAGCAGCTCATCTCCACCCTGGACGAGGTCATGAAGATCCAGCAGGACGGCGCCCAAAAGCGCCGGGAGGCCGAGCTGGAGCTGGGACGGATCGAGGGCGAGCTCAAGCAGAAGCTGCTGGAGCTGCGCGGTTGAGCCGGACGCCTTTTGTACCTGTGGGATACGAAAATAAGGAGTGCCTATGAAGTTCTTTCAAAAACGCAGCGTAGCGGTGGTCCTCACCCTTCTGATCATCCTGGCCTCCATCGGCCTGGGTCAGGTCCGGCGTCCCGTACAGTCCTCCCCCGCGCCGGAGCCCGCCGATCCCTCAGCGCTGGACACCAGCCTGAACACCTCCGGCTACACAGACTGGCTGTGGGACGAGGCCGGTGTGCTCTCCGATGCCACAGAGGAGACGTTGTGCCTCTATAACGCCAACTGGGACGCCCGTTACGGTATGATCATGGCGGTGGCCGCAGTGTCCGACACCGACGGCATGGCCATCGACACCTACACCTATCAGCTCGGCAACGACATTGGTCTCGGCTCCCAGGACCTGCTGCTGGTAATGGACGTGGGTGGGCAGGACGCCTTCCTGATCCCGGGCGACAGCGTGACCTCCGCCCTGAGCGACTCCGTGATCACCCAGTACATGGACCAGCACTACGACGCATTCATGGCCAGGGATTACGACACCTTCGCCCTGGGGGTGTTCTCCTCCTTCCAGACGTTCTTCGCCTCCCATCTGAACGCCGCACAGAGTACGCCGGCGCCCGGCTATGCCGAGGGTTACGCCCGGGATGTGAGCTGGGTGGTCCAGATCTTTTTCCTCATCCTTCTGATCCTCATCGTATTCTCCATCATCGACAGCACCCGATACACCGCCTACCGCAGAAGATATTACGGTATGGGGGTCCCCCCGGTGGTCTTTCGCCCCCTTCTCTTCTGGCACGGGCCTGGCTACGGCTGGTATCGGCGGCGCTGGCGCCAGCCTCCTCCTCCGCCCGGAAGGGGTCCACGTCCCCCCAGAGGGCCGGGAGGCGGACCCACGCCCCCGCGGGGCGGCGGTTTCAGCTCCGGTCCCAAGGGCGGCGGCTTCAGCTCCGGCTCCAGAGGCGGCGGCTTCGGCGGCGGTTCCAGGGGCGGCGGCTTCGGCTCCGGCTCCAGAGGCGGCGGCTTCGGCTCCGGCTCCAGGGGCGGCGGCTTCAGCTCCGGCTCCAGAGGTGGCGGCTTCAGCTCCGGCTCCAGAGGTGGCGGCTTCAGCTCCGGCTCCAGAGGCGGCGGCTTCGGCGGCGGTTCCAGGGGCGGCGGCTTCGGCGGCGGTTCCAGGGGCGGCGGCTTCGGCGGCGGTTCCAGGGGCGGCGGCTTCGGCGGTCGCCGGTAATTCGCGTCCCTCCATACCTGACGGGTATCCAGGCTGTCGGAAAAGCTCAAAATGGCTTTTCCGACAGCCTTTTGATCGTTTCAACGGGAGACACACCGGGGGCTGCCGCCCCTTTTCGCACGACTCCCCCGATTCTTATCCCGGGTAGCCCCCTTCCTTCGGCAAGCCGCATATTTTCCAATCCGACACAACTCCAACACATTTTTTTGGTATCCTGCGTATCGAGGAGGGGATCGACAATGGCTGACCGGATCCTGATTGTGGAAGATGAGCCCCGCATGCGGGATATCCTCCGGGACTATTTCCATGCCCACGGGGTGGAGGCCGACCTGGCCGCAGACGGCGCGGCGGGTCTGGACCGCTTCCGGGAGCGTGACTACGACGCGGTACTGCTGGACGTGATGATGCCGGGCCTGGACGGCTACGGCGTGTGCCGTGCCATCCGCCGGAAGAGCCGGGTCCCCATCCTCTTCCTCACGGCCCTGGGCGGGGAAACCCATGCGCTGGAGGGCTACGGGCTGGGCGCGGACGACTATGTGATCAAACCCTTCTCCCTGGCCATTCTCCTGGCCAAGACCACAGCCCTGATCCGCCGCAGCCGCGGCACCTCCGACGGCACGCTGATCTGTGGGGAAATTCGGCTGGATACCGGTCGCATGGCCTGTACAGTATGTAATACTGCTGTCAAATTATCCCCTCGGGAGTACGACCTGCTCCTCTGCCTCCTGCGCAACCGCGGCAGGGTCCTCTCCCGTGAGCAGCTGCTCACCCGTGTATGGGGCTGGGATTTTGAGGGGGAGCTCCGGGCGGTGGACGTCCAAATCAAAAACCTTCGCGCCGCGCTGGGGCCCGCGGGCGGACAGATCAAGACCGTGGTCAAGGCGGGCTACAAGCTGGAGGAGGCGTGAACGATGCGCAAGCTGTTCTGGACCGTTTTTCTGCGGACGGCGGCGGTTTTTCTGGCCTTTTGGGCACTGATGGCGGGTGTGATCTCCTTCCGCAGTCTGGACGCCCGGGAGGCCTCTCTGCGTGCAGAGATCCGCGAGACCCTGGACTGGAACCTCATGAACTGCCAGCTGGTGCTGGAGGGGACGGCGGCGGCTGTGGAAAAGCCCGCCCTGCTCGCCGACCGGATGCCCGCCTGCTCCCCCGTCGCCGGCTCTATGGGCGTCTTTCGCATCTACGATTTGGATGGGACGGAGCTTGCCCGCAGCCCCCTTACCTCCGGCTATTTCTCCCTGCCCGGCACCGGAGTCTACGACTACTTCCTCCATTTTGATCCGGTCCTCACCGATGACGAACAGCTCGCCCTGGCCCGCCTGCTCCGCGCCGATAAGGACCTCTGCGCCTTTTATGGGGCGGAGGGCGGCCTCTATGGAGAGGGCGATGTGGACAGACCGGGGCTCTATGGCGAGGTCACCGGCGTGGTGGAGCACAATGTGGTCTACCCACAAAAGCTGGTGTACTACTTTGCCGACGGCCCTCTCACCCTTCTCGACACCGACAGCGCCTATTTTGAAGGCAAGACCCTCACCACCCTTGCCTTTGACGCCGCCCGGCTGCAGTCCCCCCTCATCTGGAGCGATGATCCGCCGGAGCTGGCTCTGCAACTCTTCCGGCAGGCTCAGGCCCGTGTGGACAGTCTGGTGGGCAGCCGCGGGCCGTCCGCCAGCTGGGTCGGCGCCGTGGAAGGCGGCGCAGGCTACGCCCACTGCGGTATAGTGGCCCCCTACGACAATCTGATTTCCGCCTACGGCGCGGCCTACCCTCCCCTGCGTCTGGCCACCCACGGCCTCGGACTGCTCTATGGGAGCACCTTCTTCTTTGCCCTGCTCCTGGCTGTTCTGGTGGCCCGGTCTCAGTCCCGCTCCCTCCAGCGGGAGCGGGACCTCACCAACGCCGTGGCTCACGAACTCAAGACCCCGCTGGCCCTGGTGCGCTCCTATGCCGAGGGGCTCAGCGAGGACATCGCCCCGGAAAAGCGGGAGGAATATCTCTCCGTCATCGTGGAGGAGTCGGACCGGATGGCCGCCCTGGTGGGCTCCCTCCTGGACCTCTCCCGGCTGGAGTCGGGGCGTGCCCGGTTCCAGCCCGTTCCGGTGGCGCTGGACCAGGTGGTGCGGGACGTGCTCCGTCCTCTGGAGCACCCAGCCCGTAAAAAGGGGATCACCCTCTCCCTGACGCTGGAGCCCTGCACCCTGTCCGGGGACCGGGAACAGCTCACCCGGCTGGTCGGCAACCTGGCCTCCAACGCCCTGCGCCACTGCGCTCCCGGGGGCGAGGTGCGCTTCCTGCTCCGTGTGGAAAAGGGCAGCGCCCTTCTCCGGGTGGAAAACGACGGAGACCCCATTCCCCCAGAGGTCCTGCCCCGGCTCTTCGAGCCCTTTTACAAGGCGGACCCTGCCCGGACCCGGACCCAAGGCGGCACCGGGCTGGGGCTTGCCCTGGTGCAGGAGATCACCGCTCTTCACGGCGGGCGGTGCGGCGCGGACTCCCTTGCCTCCGGTGCGGCCTTCTGGTGCACGTTTCCCATTTGCCAAGCGCCCGATTCCATGGTATGATATCTCTATCAGAAGGAGGTAGATCCCGTGGAATACGACCGCGTTCGCATTAAGCTGGCGGCCAAGGCCGCCGTCCGCCAGGGCTCTCCCCGCCCCTGGCTGGTCACGCTGATCTATCTGCTCCTTACACAGGCCCTGGTCTCCGCAGTTTCCACGGCCGCCACGCTTCCGGTCACCCTTGCCGCCGGGGCCAATCTTGCCATACGGGGCCATGGCGGCCACATCAGCCGCGGGGCTACGTCCGCCGCCTCCGGGCTCTTCCTGGCGGTGATGGTCTTCCTCTACCTCCTGGCTATGCTGTTCACCCTGGTCATGCAGACCGGCTATCTCCACTACACCATGCGGCTCTGGAGGGGCCGCCGCACCGAGATCAAGGACCTCTTTTTCGGCTTTCACCTGGCCGGGCGGATCATCTGCCTGTCCCTGCTGCTCTTTCTGCTCAGTTTTTTGTGGACCGTGGTCTCTCTGGCGGTTCTGGTCCCATTTTCCCTGCTGGCCGTCTGGCTGGACAGCCAGCTTCTTGCGCTCCTCCTCCTCCCGGCCACTGTACTGAGCATGGCCCTCCTCTATAACCGTCTGCTGCGGTACGCCCTCTCCTACTATCTCCTGCTGGACCATCCCGATTGGAGGGCCCTGGACTGCATCCATGAGAGCAAGCGCCTAATGACGGGCCGCCGCTGGTCCCTTCTTCTTCTGTCTCTGTCTTTTTTGGGCTGGGCCCTGCTGGTGGCCGCCATCATCCTGGCGGTTTACCTGTTGGGCGGCTTTGCCATCTTCTTTTTCTTCCAGGTGAGCCGTGGGGGCTTTGCCGCCCTTCCGGTGCGTGTCTTCGGCATGTTCCTCCCCCTGCTCCTGGCCGCGGCCGCCCTGCTGTGCAGCGCCCCGCTGCTCCTGTGGCTCACCGCCTACATGGGCACGGCCTTTGCCGGTTTCTACGACTGCGCCGCCGGCACTTCTCCCGCCCCCGTGGATGAGTCCGCTCCGCCGGCGCCTGTCGAGACCTACTGCCGGGTGGGCGGGCCCGACAAGGCATCCGTCCCTCACTACTACTATTCCGGCGCCCCGGCCGGGGAACCGCCCCGCCGGGTCCCCGGCCCGCCTCCGTCTCCCCATGAGCCGGAACTTCCCCCCGGCTTCTACACCGGTTTTCTCCATAAGGACCCCCCGGAAGACGGAGCGCCTTAAAATAAGCGGATAGGGGGCCCGCTCAGATCACCTGGGCGGGCCCCCTTTGCTTCAGGGTTATAAAAAACGGTGCGGCTCTTCCGGGCTGTCTGCCTATTCCGATATGCAGACAAGTCCTAGCGGTCCATCTGTCGGAGCACCAGGGGCAGGACCAGCTCGGCTACCCGCTGTTCCGCCGCGGCGGAGAGGTGGCGCTTCGGGGTCGTCCGCTCGTTGAACCAGCGCTCCGGGTCGCCCAGGAAGGGCGTATAGAGGTCTACGAAGGGGATCCTCAACTGATCGCAGAGGCTGGCGAGCGACTCGTTCCAAATGGGTAGCCGGGCCTGCACATCCCGCCCGGCCACCTCCTCTGAGAACCAGGGGATTCCCAGCAGAATGAGGGGTATACCGGCTTCCCCCGCCTGGTCCAGCACGTCGGAGACCTCGGAGAGGAATTCGCCCAGAGGGACCTCCAGCTTCTTGGCGTCGTTGGTGCCGAAGCCCAGCACGCACAGGTCAGCGCCCTTGGTGGCGGCGTCGAAGTGTTCCATGGCGAAATCCGCCTGGATGCCGGGGTGTCCCTCGTTTTTCACCGCCACGTCCCTGCCCCGATCCCGCAGAAGTGCCTCCAGGCGGGCAGGCCAGGCGTCCTCCAAGGGGCCCGCCGTGCCGGTGTCCCCCAGATAATACCTCGTGTTGGAATCTCCAAAGGCTACGATCTGATACGACATTTCTCCTTCTCCTCTCTTTTGCTCACCCGTCGCACTCCGGGCAGAATCCGTAGATGGGGACACCTTTCTTCTGTCGGGCCCACTGGCGGTCTCCATAGGAATAGTGCCACCACTCACAGCCGTAGTTGACAAAGCCTGCCGCCTCCATCACATGGAACAAGAGCCGCCGCTGGTCCCGCACCGTCTCCCTCCCACCGTCCGTCCGTTCAAACCAGTCGGTGTGAGCCTGACTGGTGAGGTTGTCAAACCCGGTACCCATATCCATGGGCGTTCCATCCAGACACAGCGTCAGATCCACCGCGCCGCCGGTGGTATGGGGCGCGGGCCGGTCCAGCCGCTTGACCGGCCTGGCCACATAGTCCTCCAGTATGAGCTCCAGTTCCGCCACTGAGATGCCCGGGCGTTCCTCCTGAATGACCGCTTTGAACTGGTCATAGATGGCCCGCTGTACCCGCAGGGGGCGCAGCCCATCAAAAATCAACAGGGAGTATCGCTTCGGCAGCATCGCAAGCACGCGCCGGAGCCGCTCCCACACCCCCTGCCGCACCCAGCAGCGGTCCAGCGCGCCGTCCAAGCCTTGGCTCAGATAAGACGCCCCGTAGAGGATTCGGGGCGTCCGCTCGGTAATATCTACCAGAGGCTCGCCGCACTCCTCGATGGGGGGCACCAAATCCCACCCCCGGTCATCATAGGGCGGGATCGGCTTCCAAAAATGTTCCAGCTCATCCATGCTTCACGGTCACCTCGAACCATTTGGAATATGCCCGTTCCTCTGCAAAGCCGCTCTCGCGGTAGAGGCGGAGTGCCGGCGTGTTGGAGCTGGCTACCTGCAGAAAACAGCTCTGAAAGCCCAGTTCGGCCAGCCGGTCCATAGCGGAGAGCAAGAGCTCCCGGCCCAGCCCATGGCCCCGGAAGCCCGGCCGAAGGGCAATGCCCTCGATCTCCGGCTCATGTCCGGCCAACGCCAGCTCATAGACGCCCACCGCCTTGCCCTCAAAGAGAAAAAAACCGCAGTCATGATCTTCGTCCAGACAGGTTTCCAGCTCCTCCGGACCATAGGTCGCGGAATTGGGCACATCAAAAAATCCCTCGTTATAGATTTTGAGCCATGCTTCGCCCTCTGCGGGGAGGAGCGGTTCCAGCACAGCCAATCCTACAGGCCTGGGCCGCATTTCTCCCAGCCCCCGGCGCAGGAGCAGCATATCGTGTACATGGGTCAGCCTGCACCGCCCCAGTTTCCCCTCATGCAGGGGTGCGCCTGGATCAGTGGAGGCAACATAGACCCGACGGGCCCCTGCGGAAAACAGCGCACCGGCCTCCCGTTCCAGCACATAGGCCAACTCGTCCGGCGGGCATCTGCGAACGGCAAGATACCCCTTGCCCTTGGGTGCGATCTCCGTAGCGAAGCGCACTACCTCTACATCCCCACCGGGTTGCTTCATCTTCTCTCAGTCCTTTCGTGCGTCTTATTTTATCACAGCACGGTCTCCTGCGCAATGGGAGGGCGGAGGTCATATGACCTCCGCCCTCCCATCAGCAGACTGTTTAGTCCCCTTGGAGCGCATCGTAGCCTTCCTCCCCGGTGCGGACCTTGACTACGCTCTCCACATCATAAATAAAGATCTTTCCGTCTCCAATATGTCCCGTAAACAGCGCCCGTTTGGCTGCAGAGATCACTTCACTCACTGGAACCTTGGAAACCACAATATCGACCTGCACTTTGGGCAATAGATTCATGGACATTTCTACGCCGCGATAGTATTCAGTCTTTCCTTTTTGTATGCCACAGCCCAAGACCTGAGTAACGGTCATACCCGTCACACCGATATCATTCATGGCGCTCTTTAGTTCTTCAAAACGGGCCTGATTACAGATGATGGTGACTTTCGAAAGCTTTACATCAGAGGCGGATATCTCCGCCTTCGCATCGGATACCACCTGGACCGGAATAGCCTTGTCCATTTCTGCGGCTCCGGATCCGGCAGGTGCTGGAATGCCATTCGTACCCGAGATACCATTCACGCTGGTGGCCGGCATAAAGTCGGCATAGGCGGAGACCAGACCGTGTTCCTGGATGTCCAATCCCTCAATCTCCTCCTGAGCAGAGGCGCGCAGCCCAATGGTATGTTTGATGACTTGGAACACGATCGTCATAGTGACCACCACCCAGGCAATGACGAAAAAGACACCCAGACATTGGGTCATCAGGAAGGCCGTGCCGCCCCCATAGAGCAGGCCACCGTTCAGAGCGAAAAATCCGGTGAGTATAGTGCCCATCGCCCCGCATACGCCGTGGACCGAGATTGCGCCCACAGGATCGTCGATTTTGGCCACCTTGTCAAAAAATCCGATGGCCAGCGGCATTACGATACCGGCACAGATGCCGATCGCCGCCGCCCCGCTGATCGAGACCATATCGCACCCTGCGGTAATGGCCACCAGTCCGCCCAGGGCCGCGTTGAAGGTCATGGATACGTCAGGCTTCCCATAGCGCAGCCAAGTAAAGACCATGGTAGTGACGCAGGCTACCGCTGCTGCCATGTTGGTGGTGCAGAAGATAGATCCAGCCAAAAGCATGGTCTCATCCCCTTCCATCCCCACGGTGGAACAGCCGTTGAAGCCAAACCAGCAAAACCAGAGGATAAAGACTCCTAGGGCAGCTATGGAGAGGTTGTGTCCCAGAATGGCCCGGGGCTTGCCATCCTTACCGTACTTTCCGATCCGGGGCCCCAGGATCTTGGCGCCCACACAGGCGGCCACACCGCCCACCATATGGACGGCCGTAGACCCTGCAAAGTCGTGGAACCCAATCTGCGCCAGCCAGCCGCCGCCCCAGATCCAGTGGCCAGAGATCGGGTAAATCACCAGAGAGATCACTGCCGAGTAAATACAGTAGGAGATGAACTTCGTCCGTTCCGCCATAGCCCCGGAGACGATGGTGGCGGCAGTGGCGCAAAAGACTGTCTGAAAAATAAAGAACGCCAAGATCGGGACCCCTGCAGGAAGGATTGCTGTATAATCACCCCGTACCAATGGGTCGAAGCTCCCAATCAGAGCACCTGTGCCACCAAACATAATCCCAAACCCAACCAGCCAGAAAGCGGGGGTTCCGATACAGAAATCCATAAGATTCTTCATAAGGATATTACCGGTGTTTTTGCTACGGGTAAAGCCGGCCTCGCACATAGCGAATCCAGCCTGCATAAAAAAGACCATCGCTGCTCCGAGCAGCACCCAGATTGTCACGTAACAGAATCCGTGTCAAAGAGAGGGATGGAAAAAGTGAGACCGGGAAAGGCCGGGAAAGCCAGTCATATCAAGGGAAACAGCGAACGAGCATGAGAAGGCCGCCACGACGGGGCCGCGCACTTTCTTCGTCAACGAGGACGGCGGCGCGGGGCTCATCGGGCGGCTTTTTGTATTCATAACGCTTCGCAACGGCAGCGTTTAACGGCGGGCGTTATGGGCGTTATTTCGATGTTGCAAACGGCGGGAGGCATTGGAAACACTGGGTTTTCCGCGTCGGGCGCGAGCGAGCCGGCCACGGCAGTGCGGGGCGCAGAAATAACGCGGAGGTGCGCCGGGTGCGCCGGGGGGTGCGCCGAGGCTGGAAAAAGCCCGGAGCCCCTGCAAACACAGGGATTTTGGGCAAAACCAAGAGGGAGGGTCAGCCGCAACGACAGCGGCGGCCCTCCCCTTTTTATGCTCTTTTTTATGCAAAATAATGAATAACATTCATTTTTATTCATCGCGCCCGGGGAGCAGAACGAGGTGCGTTATCACGCCCGTTTCAAACCGCGTCCATCGGCGTGATCCGCGTCACCGGAGCCCTCCAATCTCTCGTAGATCTTACCCAGGATAATAGCCTGTCCTGGCTTATCAAGCTGATCCCAGAGGGCTCCGATCTCCAGGCCCTCATCGCTGATTCCGCAGACATCCCCTCGCGTGTCTTTTGAGGGGTCGTCCCCGGTGAGAAGGTATTCGGGAGAACACCCCAGAAATTCGCATATGCGCATTACAAATTTTGCGGGTGGGTCAGTATTTCTTTTCTTCCATGTAGTTACTGTGGTTGGCCCTATGCCAAGAAATGCCGCAAGTTCTTCTTGCTTGCCGCGCTGATCCCCTATTAAGGAAAACATCCGCTCACAAATTGTCATAGATAGCCTCCGCAAATTACGCATTTGCACTTGACAAATTCGCAAATGCAAACTATACTCAAACTGTCCCTAAATTATTACAGCGGGGACAAGCAGAGTATACCACAAGGGAAGTACCTAAAACAAGACAAAAAGAGCCGAAAGGAGGGCGAAGATGGTACGAGTACAGGAGCTGACGGTGGGAGAGGTGTACCGGAACCGGAATGGGTGGGACTACTTGTGCCTGGAGAACGCGGGACCAGGGGTGGTGGTGCTGGAGCGGGTGAGCGACGGCTGGACGCTGCTGGCGCACGGCATCTGCGTGTACGAGGACGGGAGCATCGAGTGGGACTGGTCCACTTGGGGCCACTGGCCCGATGGCAGGCCGAGAAAGAAGGAGAAGCACGATGTTTGAATTGCCAGAGTACTTCGGGAAGTTTTTGAGCGGTCTGAGCCTGGGCCTGGGTATTGCGAGCTTGATCTTCTCCTTCCTCCGGCGGAAGTAAACGGGCCTCATTTCTTCCTAAATGAACCAGCTAGCAATCCCGATTATGATGCCCACCACCGCAAGCCCGCGGCTGATCCAATTCTCGCGCTCTGTTGCTGACCGTGTATCCAGGTTATCTTGCCTGATCGCTTGAGTATCACTGGAGATACTGCTTAAAGCATCGCAAAAGGACTTTCGCATATCTTCCATCTGTTTCGTCAGGCTTTCCCGTTCCTCCGGTTTGAGGCTCTTAATCTCAGAGAGGTCAATCCTGGGAATGGCGCTGGACCAGTGATCAGAGGCGGAAGAAGCGCCAACCCCGTCCAGATAGGGCGCGGCCCCCTCCACATGAGGGCCAAGCCCATCTGTACGGGCACCTATTCCATCTACCTGGGCGCCGATCTTATTTTTCGAGCCGAACATCATCATCACCTCCCCTCTGGGGAGAGCATAGCACAAAGAAACAGCAAAAGGAAGGGGCCGGGAGATGGCGGGGAAAAAGCGGGGGCGGCCACGTAAGGCGCGGACGTATGCGGGGCGGCCGGCGGCGGTGTCGCTGTGCTGGTACTGCCGGAACGCGGTGCCGAGCCCGGAGACGGGGGCTGGGTGCAGCTGGAGCGAGCGGCCCCACGAGCCGGTGAGGGGGTGGGTAGCGGAGCGGCGGGACCTCCAGATCCAGAAGGAAGGCCGCAGGCACCAGACCTGCGGCGTGGAGAGCTACCGGGTGCTGGCGTGCCCGGAATTTGAAAAAGGATAAGGAGCGTAACACATGACCATTACATGTATCGTCATCATCATTATCGCAGCCCTCTTCGGGCTGGGTCTCGCGGCTTTTCTGTTCTATGTATGGATAGACCTTGAATCTACCGCGTTCTGTATCGCCGGGATCATCACTGCGGCGGTCACCATTGCCATCTGCTTCGGAATTGGCTGGTGGCAGTTGAATTCGGAGAGCGGGCGGCGTGCGCTGAAGGACCAGCAGGCCGAATTGAACGGCGGGATCGAGCGGACGGTATCGGTGTATGACATCAATGGTGATCTGATTGAGCAGTACACAGGCCGCTTTGACATCGAAACGGATCGGGAAAGCTACATTTTGTTCGATGACGAGGCCGGGAAGCGGCACATGATCTACTACACGACCGGGACCGTCATCATAGACGAAAATTAGCCCAGGCAGGGCAAGGCCCAGTCCCGTGCAAGCCGGGACCGCCCCTTCGGAAGAGGGGGCGCGGCGCTCATTCCTGCGGAAGGAGGCAGCAGTATGAAAGCAAAAAGTGAGTTTGGGCTGGAGGTATCGGTGTTCTGCGCACGGTACGGCCTGAGCCTGAAGGAGCTGGCGGCGGAGGCGGGGACACCCTATGACAGCCTGCGGGCGGCGTGCGAGGGCCGGCGGGCCGGGCACGTGACCAAGGCGGCGGTGCGGCCAGTGATGGAACGATATGAGGCGGCGGCCGGCAAGAAAGGCAGGGGCGCATGATGGAGGAGTACATCAGCACCGGCATGGTGTCCCAACTCACCGGCGAGGCACCACAGCGCATCCGTGAGAAAGCTGCCAATGGCACATATATCATCCAGCGCCAGCGGAGCGCCTTGGGCGGCGGCAACAGCGGGGAGAGCTACCAGATCGCGGTGTCGAGCCTGCCGGCGGAGGCGCAGATCCGGTACCTGCTGCGGACGGGGGCGCTGGGCGGCCAGGGGGCGGAGGCGGACCTTACGGCCTACCGTGAGAAGTACGGGGAGGCGGGCATCCAGGAGCTGCTGGCGCGGCAGCGGGCGGCGGAGGCGGGGATCGCCATCCGCAGGCTGCAGAAGAAGGGCTGCGTGGAGCAGCTGAAGGGGCTGGCGGCGGAGCAGGGCACGACGGTGCGTAGCCTGTACCGCTGGATGGACGGGTACGAGAGCCAGGGCCTGGCGGGCCTGATGCGGACGGTAGTCCGCAAGGACACGGGCCGGTGGCGGAGCATCTGCCCGGCGGCCTACGCCTATGCCTACGGGCTGTACATGACGCAGGTGAAGCGGAAGAAGACGGTGGTGCACCAGATGGTGCTGGAGCGGGCGCGGAAGCTGGGCCCGGAGGCATGCGGGGACTGCATGTACCGGGAGGGCTCGGCGGCCCGGGCAGCGCTGGAGGCGCAGGGCGAGGTGAACCACTACCCTCCCTGCCCCTTCCCCACCGGGGCGGGCCTGCTGGTGCCGGAGTGCCGGCAGACGATGGACCGGATCCTGGGCGCGATCCCGAAGGACGAGCTCACGCTGGCGCGGCGGGGGAAGAAGGCGCTGAAGGACGACTGCATGCCGATGGCGATCCGTGCCAAGCCGGAGCAGGTGAACGAGGTATGGTTCGGAGACCACCACCAGATGGACTGCTTCGTGCTGGACGAGGAGGGCAAGGCGGTACGTCCGTGGCTGACGATGTGGTACGACGCAGCGTCGGGGTTCCCTGTTGGCTGGGTGCTGTGCAAGAAGCCGAACACGCAGACGATCATCGCGGCGTTCAACAACGCGGTGCTGTACAAGAAGGCCAGCCCAAGCCACGGGCTGCCGCGGATGGTGTATGTGGACAACGGCAAGGACTACCGGGGGAAGCTGTTCGAGACGGGGTACCAGACGGAGGTGAGCCTGGGGCGGCTGAACGAGTCCATCGACACGTGCTCAGTGCTGCAGCTGCTGCACATCGAGGTGACCCACGCGCTGCCCTACCAGGGCTGGTCGAAGCCGGTGGAGCGGTTTTTCGGGACCATCGAGAACCTGTACATCCGGGAGGCCCCCGGCTGGTGCGGGGACAGCCCGGAGGAGCGGCCGGAGGACTTCAGCCGCCAGCTGCGGCTGATGACGGAGCGGGGCCAGCTGTGGACAATGGACCAGTTGTTCGAGTACCTGCGGGACACGGTGTTCCCGGCGTACTGGAGCCGGCCCCACGAGGGGTACGGCGGGCGGAGACCGCTGGAGCTGTATGAGAGCCTGCCCCGGGCGCGGGAGGACGAGCCCAGCGCGGAGCTGCTTGGGGTGCTGAAGAACAAGAAGCAGACCCGGAAGATCGGCCAGCAGGGCGTCCGGCTGAACAATGAAATCTACTGGGACGACGCCATGATCGGCCACGCGGGCGAGGAGGTAACGGTGCTGTACGACGAGGAGGACCTGAGCACCATCACGGTGATCCTGAAGGGCCGGACGCTGTGCGAGGCATCGGTCCACGAACGGATGCAGATGGTGGGCGAGGACCCGGAGGTGGTGGCGGCGCACCAGGCAAAGCAGAAGGGATACGTCAAGGGCGTGGCGGAGCGGATCAAGCGGGCCAGCCGGTACCAGTTCGCCTTGGAGGTGGACGAGAAGCGGAGCCGGGGGACCTACACGACGCTGGAATACGAGAAGGCGGCCCGGGGCCGTAAGGCGAAGCGGGCGGAGCTGGCGGAGCCGAAGGACGAGGGCCCGGACCTCATGCGGGAGAAGCTGCGGGCCAGCGGGGATATGGTGCTGCGGCGGCTGCATGAGCGGCAATAATGCGCGTCATCCTTGTCAAAAAAACGGAGGAGGGAGTCAGATGTTGAACGTGGCGAGAGCGGTCCGGCCTCCTGCGCCGGGGGTGCTGGACGCGGAATGGAGACCTGTCGGGATGCCGCTGCGGCTGCGGGATCACCCGCGGAACGTGCGGGCGGAGGCCCAGCAGCGGGCGCGGGCCCGGCGGAAGATCTTCCAAAGGGTATGCTCAGGCTTAATGGGACTGTCCTTTCTGCTGCTGATCGGGTTCACGGGCGGCGTGGAGCAGGGCGGGCACCTGGTGGCGGGGGCCATCGGTATGGGGCTGAGCTTGGCCGGCTTTGCCCTGTTCGGGACGCTGGCCGGGATCGTCCAGTGGTAGGAGGCGAAGCACATGGAAAAGTTGATCCAACTATGCCCGTTCCGGGTAGCAAGCGTGACAGAGCAGTTCCTGACTCAGCCAGGAAGCTACACCCGAACAACGTTTGAGACCTGCCTGAAAGAGAAATGCCCGGCCTACGAGCTGAGCTACGCAGACAATGGTGACCGCGTGGAGCGGTGCAAGCGGTTGAAATAAGGCCCAAGGCCCAGTCCCGTGGAAGCCGGGACCGCCCCCTTCGGGGGGCGCGGCGCTGACAGCCGGAACGAAAGGAGCGCTGAAAAATGGTACGAGGAAATCTGGCGGAGGAGCTGCTGAAGCTGCGGGAGGAGGAAGGGATCTCTTTCCAGGAGGCAGGGGCCCGGTCCGGGATTGCGCGGAGCACGATCAGCCAAGTGGTCAACCAGGGACTGCGGCTGAAGCCGAACCAGGAGGAAAGCCTGTGGCGTGTGATCGAGGAGGTGCGCGGGGTAAAGGAGCGGCTGGATACCGAGCCGGTGCCGCCGGTGCCCACGGGCTATAAGACGGAGATAGAGCTGTACGAGACGGCGGAGTTCCGGGAGGCCATGGGCTGGTGCTCCTACGTGTACAGCAAGCGGAAGATGGGGGTTTTGGTGGGTCATCCCGGCAGCGGGAAGACCACGATCCTGCGGCACTTCGCAGAAGCGCAGCCCGGCGTGCTGTACGTCGAAGCGTGGCATACGATGCGGATTGGGGACCTGCTGCGGAGCATCGGGGAAGCCATTGGGGTCAGTCTGAAGGGGACCAACTACCAGAACACCCAGGCGCTGATCGCCGGACTGCGGGACCGCGGGGACCTGCTGATCGCCATTGACGAGGCGGAGTACCTGTGCCGGAACAATGTGGATAAGTTTGAGGTGCTGCGTAAGATCTGGGACAACACGGGCACGCCGATCATCCTGTGCGGGACGCCCGCGGTGGAGCGGCTGCTGACCGTCGGGCGGCACGGGGAGAACCTGGCGCAGCTGTACCGGCGGAAGGTGGAGCTGAAGCTGAACGGGATCGGGCAGGCGGAGGCACGGCGGATCCTGCAGGAGTACCGTGTGGAGGCAGATGCAGCGGCGGCCCTGGCGGCCATCGCCGCGGATGTGAAGCACGGGGGCATGGGTACGTTCGTGGAGATCCTGGAGCTATGCCTGGAGGCTGCCGAGGGCGGGCCCATCACGGCAGAGATCCTGAAGAGCGCCAAGAAGTACAAGCTGATGTATTGAGGAGGCGAACGGTATGCGTGTGGTGCTGGTAGGGTATCTGCTGGTGACGGCCCTGTTCTACTGCTACACAGGGGCCGTGTGCATTGGGAAGCGGCATGCGCCGGGGGCGGGTACACTGGGGCTTGCACTGGGCGTCCTGGGCGGCGGGCTGATCTGGGCTGCGGTTATGGGGGTGGTGTGAGATGGTAAAGCAGACGCTGGCAGAATGGCGCGCGGAAGGAATCCGTCGGTTTGGGAAGGATCCTGCAAACTGGGCGTTTCGGTGCCCGGCGTGTGGTCGTGAGTTCCGCATACAGGAGTTCCTTGAACTGGGGGCGGGACCCAACGATGCCATCCAGAACTGCATCGGGCGGTTCAACGGACACATGCGGCCACCGAATCAGGCCGACGACGGCCTGGGTTGCGACTGGGCAGCCTATGGACTTTTCCAGACACTGGGCAAGGGCCGAGTAGTCATCGCCGAAGACGGGTCTGAAGTGCCGGTATTCGACTTCGCGCCGGGGGGCGCGGCAGAATGCTGACCATCGTAGTGAAAGTAGACGCGCCGGCAGAGGACGCCCAAGGCGTCAAGGAGGACGTCGCCATCCTGCTGGAGCCGCTGGGCGACGTCCGGGTGCTGTCCGTCCGGGCAGAGACGCCGGAGCAATACCGATTTGATCTATAGGAGGAAACAGATTATGGCACGGAAACGGGTAGAAGAAGTGATCGCGGAGTTTGAGAGTTGGGACGATGTGAACCAGGCTCTGGGCACCATCGGGGACAACCAGCGGATGGTGGAGGGCTTTGAGGCGGAGATGCAGGAAAAGATCGACGCGGCGAAGGCAGAGGCGGAAGCGAAGAGCCGGATCTACCTGGAGGGAACGAAACGGCTGGAGGCGCAGATCTGCGCCTTCGCGGAGGCCCATCGGGACGATATGGACGGAAAGAAGAGCAAGACGCTGAATTTCGGGAGCGTGGGATTCCGGAAGAGTACGCGGATCACGCTGCCAAAGGCGCCGGCGAAGGTGGCGGAGATCGTGAGGCAGCTGCTGGAGCGCGGGATGAGCGACTGTGTGAAGCAGGCGGAGCCGAAGATCGACAAGGGCATCCTGGGAAAGTACCCGCCTGCGGACATCATCGCGGTGGGGGCCGGCGTAAAGGTGCTGGACACCTTCTGGTATGAGCCGGATCGGGAGAAACTGGAGCGGAACTGAGGGCGGCGATCCGGAAGGAGGCGAAACGAATGGGCATGACCGGAGGTACCCTGACGCCAAAGCAGCTGAAGTGCATCTATGCACTGGGGCGCGCGGGGTGCATGGACAGCGAGGAGCTGCACGGGGTGGTCTACACGGCGGCGAAAAAGGAGCACGTGTCGGAGCTGACAGTGGAGGAGGCCCGGCGGGTGATCGACCGGCTGAAGCTGCTGACGGGTGAGAAGCCGAAACGGGCAGCGGACCGGGCGACCAAAGGGCAGGTGCAGCTAATCTACTCCCTGGCGGAGCGGCTGGGGTGGAGCGAGGAGCCGAAGCGGCTGACGGCCTTTTTGGAGAAGCAGTATGGGATCTCCCATCCCTCCTTCCTGGACCGGCGGAGCACGAACAGCTGCATCGCGGCGCTGAAGGCCATGGCGGCCGGGGGCCGGGGTGAGCGGAAAGGAGGCGCCTGTGGGCAAGTGGACGGATAGTCTGACCATTGAGATGCTGCCGGAGCAGTACCAGCCGCTGGCTGAGATCCTGGGCGTACAGCCGCTGCTGAAGCTGGCGGAGCAGTACGGAGGCGCCAGCCTGTACATCCCCAAGGTAGAGGCGCTTGTGAAGGCGCTGCGGGACAAGCGGATCCAGAAGGAGTACAATGGCTACAACGCCAAGGAGCTGGCCCAGAAATACGAGCTGAGCGTAAACTGGGTGCTGAATATCTGCAAGGACAACCCGCTGCCGGAGCAGCAGAGCCTGTTCTGAAAGGTTATTTCTGCAAAGTACTTTGTACAACTGCTTTGACTATATAGTTTGAGCGGAGCGAATTACAATCAATCCCGTGGAAGCCGATCCGGCCTCCACGGGATTTGTCTATTCAGGAGGGGGCAGCATGGCGGAGTGGGTACAGTGGATCATCCAGGTGGTGGCGTACGGCGTCATCTGCTTCCTGCTGAAGCGTGAGCTGGGCCAGATGGACCAGCAGCATAAGGACCTGCTGGAGCAGATCAAGGCGGTGGAGCGGGAGGCGAAGGCGGACACCCAGAAGGTGGAAGAGAAGCTGGACCGCTTCATCACGGAGCTGCCGTTCAAGTATACGCTGAAGGACGACTTCGTGCGGACGGTGGCGCGCATGGAGAACAAGCTGGACAAGATCCTGGACCGGCTGAACCCGGGGGATCACCCATAGAGAAGAGAAGGAGGAGTTAGGATGGCGGCCAATCTGACGGTGAACGCAAACAAGCGAATCAGGGGCAAGATCCTGATGCTGCTGTACAGTGTGGCGCCCGGGCCTGTGGAGGTGCGGACGATCACCAACAGCCTGCTGGACGCGGGCAGCATCAGTGTGCCGGACCTGGCGCGGCATGTGGACTACCTGGCGGGTAAGGGCTACGTGACCGTGATCGACGAGGAGGACGCGGAGAAGCTGCTGCGGGGCCAGGTCCCCGTGGATGCGTTTCTGAAGCTGACGCCCACAGGCATCGACCTGGTGGAGGGCACCATCGAGGACCTGGGCGTAGACGTCTGACCATGGGGGAGCAGAGAGAGCGCCAGCGGATCAAGTCCCGAGTGGACGAGTTCCCGGATGAGATCCGGGCCCAGATGGACGGGATGCTGGCGGATGTGAACTACACGTACCAGGAGATCGCGGACACTCTGACCGAGCAGGGCTATGAGATCAGCCGGAGCGCGGTGGGCCGGTATGCCATGCGGCACAACAGTGCTGCGCGGCGGCTGAAGGAAGCGCGGGAACAGACGACCGCCCTGCTGCAGCAAATCCGTGAGAACCAGGACGTAGAGAGCACGGAACTGGCGTCGGCCATCCTGATCGACGGGCTGACGCGGCGGATCGCCACGGCGGAGGAGGACTTTGACGCCCTGCCGCTGGACAAGGCGGGACGGCTGCTGGTACAGCTGCAGCGGAGCACGATCTACAAGGAGCGGTGGCGGAAGGAACGTCTGGCCGCCATCGAGTCGGTAGAGCGGAATGTGAAGGCGCGGATGCGCCAGATGGTGCAGGACGACCCGGACCTGCTGGAGCGGCTGCAGCAGCTGGTGAGCGAGGCAGCCGCGGAGGAGGCGGGACGGGATGAAGGCTGAGCCGAAGTGGTACGTAGCCCAGGTGCTGCCGGGCAGCGAAGCGGAAACGGCCCGCCGCCTGACGGAAGCGGGCATGGAGGCCATCGCGCCGGTTCAGGTGCTGCATGAACGGCGGCACGGTGTGTGGCGGCTGATGCGCCGCACGGTGTTTCCCGGCTACGTGTTCGTGCGTGTGGCGCTGATCCCCCGCACCTACTATCATATCCAGCGCCCGCCCCCGGTGGTGCGACTGCTGGGCGGGGCCGCCCCGGAGGCGGTGCCGGAAGAGGAAATGGCAGCCGTGCTGCTGTTCGCGCGGTCGGGCCGGGACTTCGGCGTCTCCTGCGGGGAGCGGAGCAACGGCGAGACCGTGATCACCTCGGGGCCGCTGACGGCCCTGCAGGAGCGGCTCGTAAAGGTGAACCCAAGGGGGCGCAGGGCAACGGTGGAGCTGACCGTCCTGGGCGAGGCCCGCCGGATCGAGGTGGGGCTCGTTTTGGGACGGGGCGCTCCCTGCGCCGGTACAGCCCCAGCGGAATAGGATCCCGGCAGCGCCGGCGCGCGGTTGATTC
>NZ_JBCOAQ010000007.1:0-111901 GCF_040226735.1 Intestinimonas sp. RTP31139st1_F5_RTP31139_211217
CCTCCGAGCGGAGCACCGCGCGGCGGATGCGCCTCTCCACGGGGAGGCGCGTGATATCCAGGCCGGAGACCCGGCAGAATCGCCGCCAGCGGAATTCGGGCGTGGGGGGAAGGCTCTCCAGGCCGCGCAGGTCCACAGGGGCGGCGGGAACTCCGACGCGGGTGAGCATACCCAGTTCAGCGGGGAGAGCGGCCAGGGCGGGGCGGGGGGAGAGCAGGATCTTCTCCAGCTCCGCCTTGACGCGCTCACCGGATACAAGGTCCAGACGACCGGCGTTTCGGTGCAGGGCGGCGGCGGTACCGTTCTCCAGGGTGAAGTCCAACTGGGCGGCGAAGCGCACGGCCCGCAGCAGGCGCAGCGCGTCCTCCTGAAAGCGGCGGTCCGGGTTTCCCACACAGCGGATCAGTCCCGCGTCCAGATCTGCCTGCCCACCGAAGGGGTCTGCCAGGGTCCCATCCCGGCGCAGAGCCATGGCGTTCACGGTAAAGTCGCGGCGGGCCAGGTCCTCCCGGAGCCCCACGCCGAAAGACACGGCGTCCGGATGCCGCCCGTCGGCATAGTCGCCCTCCCGCCGGAAAGCAGTGACCTCCAAAGACATGTCTCCCAGCAGCACGGTCACGGTGCCGTGGCGGAGGCCCGTGGGTACGGTGCGGGGGAAGAGGGAGACCACCGTCTCCGGAAGAGCGGAGGAGGCCACATCCCAATCCCCGGGCGGCCGCCCCAGCAGGGTGTCCCGAATACAGCCGCCCACGGGGCAGGCCTCGTATCCGGCCTCCCAGAGGGCGGCGCAGCAGACCCGTACCGGGGTGGGCACCTGATTCCAATCCATCTTCTCTCCCCTTTTTGGTATCTTTTGCTTGCCTGAGGTCTATAATGGCCGTATAATATAATATTTGAGAACAGTCCCATTATAAACTTTGAAAAAGGGTGTGTAAACCCATGGATCACAACATCCATACCTATATCGCCCCCGGTCGCCGGGCCCATCTGGTGGGGATCGGCGGTGTGTCCATGTCTCCGCTGGCGGAGGTCCTCCACGGCGCGGGCATGGTCATCACCGGTTCCGATATGCGGGAGGGCACCGCCGTAGCACATCTCCGGAGCCTGGGGATTCCCGTGGCCATCGGCCACAGAGAGGAAAATGTGGGGGATGCGGAGCTTGTCATCCGTACCGCTGCCGTCCACGACAGCAACCCTGAGATCGCGGCGGCCCGGGCGCGGGGGATACCCGTCTTTGAACGGGCTCAGGCATGGGGCGCCATTATGAAGGGATATCAAAACGCTCTGTGTATTTCCGGGACCCACGGCAAGACCACCACCACCTCCATGTGCACCCATATCATCATGGCGGCGGGACTGGACCCCACCGTGATGATCGGCGGCACCCTGCCCCTGCTGGGGGCGGGCCACAGGGTGGGCGCCGGGGACACCATCATCCTGGAATCCTGCGAGTATTGCAACTCCTTCCTCTCTTTTTTCCCCACCATTGCCGTCATCCTGAACATTGAGGCCGATCATCTGGACTTTTTCAAGGACCTGGAGGATGTGGAGAGCTCCTTCCGGGCCTTTGCCGATCTGGTGCCTGAGGGCGGGCGCATCATTGCCAACCGGGACGATGAGAACACCATGCACACCCTGGCGGGCGAGACCCGACCCGTCACCACCTTCGGCCTGGAGGAGGGCGACGTGCATGCCGCGGGCCTCACCTGGTCAAAGGGGCTGCCCAGCTTTGACATCATCCTGCGGGGGGAGCGGTTTGCCCATGTCTCCCTGCGGGTGCCCGGGCTCCATAATGTAAAGAACGCCCTGGCCGCCGCCGCCGCCGCCGCCGCCCTGGGGGTGTCCGGAGAGGCGGTGGAGCGCGGACTGGGGCAGTTCGGCGGGGCGGGGCGCCGCTTCGAGTATAAGGGGAGCTTTCGCGGCGCGGAGATCTATGACGACTACGCCCATCACCCAGGCGAGCTGAAGGCGCTGCTGGATGCCGCGCACACTCTGGGCTATCAGAGGGTAATCTGCGCCTTCCAGCCCCACACCTACACCCGCACGGCGGCGCTCTTCGATGACTTTGTAGAGGTGCTCAAGCAGCCGGATGTGGTCCTGCTGGCAGAGATCTATGCCGCCAGGGAGACCAATGACATCGGCATCTCCTCCAAGGATCTGGCGGCCCGGATCCCAGGGGCCCGCTACTGCGCCACCCTGCCGGAGGTGACGGCGGCCCTGCGGGAGCTGGCCCGGCCGGGCGACCTCATCCTCACCGTGGGGGCGGGAGACATCTACACCGCCGGAGAGGCCCTGGTCGGCGAAGCGTGAGCGTGCCAACTTGAATCAGCATATTTTTAGGGGCCATCGTTTCCGGAACCGATGGCCCCCACTTTGTATTGACTTTGTATCAGAAGCCATCGATGCGGCGGACTTGCGGCGACCGTGACGGCGACGCGGAAAGTCCACCTGTTGACGCGGCGGATATAGAGCTGGCCGGGCAGGGTCAGATTCCGGAGAACACTTACTCCAGCCCGGCCTTGGCCACCCAGCGCCCACTTTTCCAGCGAAAGGCGCACAGCACGCCGCGGAAGATGAGATCGGCCGCCATGGCGGTCCAGACGCCCGCCAGGCCCACATCCAGTACAAAGACCAGAATGGGGGCGCAGACCACCCGGACCCCCCACATACAGAAGAGGGCCAGGAACATGGGAAAGCGCACATCGTGGGCGCCGCGAAGGGCGCCGGAGAGCACGATGAAGGCGGCAAAGAAGGGTTCTGACACAGACACGATGCGCAGCACCAGCGCGGCCTGGTCGATGACCGCCTGATCCGTGGTGAAGAGCCCGGCCAGAGGGCGGGCCAGGAAGAAGAGGGCCAACCCTGTGGCGGAGCAGAGGAGAAAGCCGGCAATGCCCGCCAAGGTGCCATAGGCCCTGGCGTCCTCCCGATTTTTGGCCCCCACCGACTGTCCCACCAGGGCAGTGGCGGCAAAAGAGATGCCGTAGGCCGGGAGATAACACAGTCCCTCGGCAGTGGTGGCGATATGGTTGGCGGCCAGGGCTACGGTGCCCAGCTTGGCCACCACAAAGGTCATGGCGACCTGGCCCAGGTTGATGGTGGCGCGCTCCGCGATATAGGGAACGCCCAAGTGGGCCGCCTGCCGGATGATGGCCCTGTCCGGATGAAAATCCTCTCCCCATTCGATGTGGATCTCCCGTCGACGGTCAAAGGCGGCGCGGAAAGTGAGGACACCGGCGGCCGCAAGGGCCATGGCCGAGGCGATAGCGGCGCCGGCCACGCCCAGTCCGGCCCCCGGAATGGTGACAGTGCGGCCCAGCAGGGAGACGGGCCGAGTCTCGTAAATGAGGAAGAAGTTAAAGACGATGTTGAGCAGGTTGGCCGCTGTGTTGAAGAGCAGTGGCCGCTTGGTGTCTCCCATACACCTCAAAATGGAGGAGAAGACAGATACCGCGGCCGCGAAGGGAAGGCCCAGGGAGTAAAAGCGCAGATACTCCACGGCATAAGGGAGCACCTCCGGCTTGGCACCCAGCCAGACAGGGATATAGGAGGCCAAAAGCTGGAACACGGCCAGGACGGCCAGACCGGCAGCCGCAGTGGCCAGCACCGCCTGCCGGATGACACGGCGGGCCTGCTCCGGGTCACCCGCCCCGATGGCATTGGCCACCTGGACCGAATAGCCAACGCCGATCCCGGCCAAGGTGCCGTTGACCAGCCAGATGGAGGCGGCGTTGATGGCCACCGCCGCTGTGGATGTGGCGCCCAGGACCCCCACCATGCCGGTGTCCACATAGCTCACCATCGTGCCCAAGATCTGCTCGATGATGGCGGGCCAGGCCAGATGGGCCAGAATACGCAGGCGGTCTCCGCCGCCCGTCAGCCTTGCCGGTGTGGTTGCTCCCACGTAGGATCCCCGTCCCCTCTGCGTTATAAAAAAATATTGATTGGATTATTTTTTATTATACAGCAGAGCACCCTCTGCCGTCAACCGCTCTTTCCACGCCTCGGCCAGCACCTCCAGGTCCTCCCGGTAGGCGCGGTCGGTCTGCTCGGGGCGCTTTTTCAGGGTCTCCAGGATCTCAAAGGTGAAAGCGGAGGCGCCGCAGCGGGACCAATCCTCCTGAAGGGGAAGAAAGGTGCAGGAGCCGGTGGACGCGGAAAAGAGAAAGCGGTTCTGCTGACCTCTGGGATCCATCGCGGTGAGCACCAGGATCCGCCCGGAGACGGTATTCCGAATGGCACAGATACCGCCCTCGGTGGGACGGGACTTGTAGGCGGCGGTGAGCTCCTTTTTCCGTTCCGCACTGGTGGACATCAGTAACCCATCTCCTTCAAAAGACTGGCAAGGAGCCGCATCCGCTCCCCCAGAAGCTCTCCGTCCCGGCTCAGAGCCTCCCGAAAGAGGCGGACATCCTCACTGATATGGTCGTTTTCCGTGCAGACCACCACCGTCATGGCATCCCCCTGGAGGCCCACCCGGTCGATGACCGGGTGGGCCTCGTCGTAGCCCTTTGGGTAGCGGTAGGCCTCCTCCCGGAAATAGAGCAGGGAACGACAGGTAAGGATGGCCAGGTCCAGGACCCGGTGGAGAGGGAGCTCCTCCGACTGCCGGGACCACTTTTCGCCGGTATAGCGCCAGACTTTGGCGGAAATGTCCACTTTGCCACGGTCGTTCCACTGTGCAAGGCCCAGAGAGAGGCCCTTAGTGTCGGTTTGATAGGCGTTCCGACCGTCAACGTGCTCATAATCCTCAGCTACGATGACTGGTTTGTGCCTGAGTGCGGTGGGGATCTTCATGGCAATGCCTCCATCTAGTAAATTAGTAAATAAGTAAATAAGTAATGCAAGTATAACACGCATGTTTTTTACTGTCAAGGGGAAAACTATGCGAGCCAAAGGAGGAAGCGTTTTATGGATATGACCAATAAGGAATATGGGGAGTATGTCAACGGCAAGTCCAAACCCTCGCCCATCCTAAAAAATTTGATATGGGCGTTTGTGATCGGCGGACTGATCTGCACGGTGGGACAAGGGCTGCTGAACCTGTACAAAAAGGCGGGACTCACGGCGGAGGACGCAGGGAGCGCCGTATCGATGACCCTCATTTTCGCAGCCGCTCTGCTTACGGGACTGGGGCTCTTCGACAAGCTGGCCAAGCGGGCGGGAGCGGGCACGCTGGTGCCCATCACCGGCTTCGCCAACGCCATGGTCTCTCCGGCGCTGGAGTTCAAAAGCGAGGGGTTCATCACCGGCACCGGGGCCAAGCTGTTCACCGTGGCGGGGCCGGTCCTGGTGTTTGGGATCAGCGCGTCGATTCTCTATGGGATTCTTCTGGTCCTCTTTTTCAGAGGCTGAAGGGAGGGGAAGTCCCCTCTCTACATAAGTTTTTAGAATTTCTTACAAATAGAGCTTGACAAAACTGCAATTATGTTGTATTATATAGCCAGAAAGGATGAGGTGAGTCCGATGTACTAAGGCAAAGCTCACGAATCCCTTTACCGGGCGTCGAACCTAGGCGGCGTCCACCGCGTTGAAGGTCCAGAGGCAAAGGAAAACAACCCCCGCAGCGCAAGTTCCCTGACAAGGCTCACTGATCGTGAGAAGGCACACGGCAAACCTCCAGCGAAGTATCGCAGACGACGGAACCGAATGTGCGACTGGTTGTACGAGTGGTAACTGCAAGCAAAGGTCGTTTCCCCAAGGCACCGGATGTTTGGCGCGTTAAAAATCCGCAGAAAGTCAGAGGTAACCAATTTGATCGAAATCCAGAATCACGTGTAGCCCCCCGGTCACGTTCGGATGACCGGGGGGTTGTGCTGTATTAAGAGGAGTTTGATGGGCGGCACGAGCCTCCCTTTGCATAAAACAAGCTCCCCCAATGCCGGACCTGACCTCAGGCGGACAAGGGGGGAGCTCTGGAGGGGCTCAGGTCTCCATATGGCGGCCTAAAAAGCCCGCAATGGTTTGGGCCAGTTTGTATTCGGTCTCGCCGGTGGGGGCGTCCCCGGGGGCGGCGGCGAAGAGGACGCAGCCCAGAACATCACCCTCGGAGAGAATGGGAGCGGCCACGTCCAGAAGGTATTTGTCCGTGTCCTCGCAGATGGGGAGCGGACTGTCCGCCTCCTTGCGCTGATAGATCTGGCGGCCCTCCATGATGTTTTCCAGTTCCGCGGATATCCGCTTGTCGGCCAGTTCCCGGCGGGCCGTTCCGGCTACGGAGATGCAGGTGTCCCGATCTGTAATTACGGCAATCCGTCCGGTGGTCTTGTTCAGAGTCTCGCACATCTGGCCGGCGAAGTCGCTCAGTCCACCCATCAGGGAATATTTTTTAAAAATGACGCCGCCGTCTTTGTCGGTATAGATCTCCAGAGGGTCGCCCTCACGGATTCTCATCGTGCGGCGGATCTCCTTGGGGATCACGACACGGCCTAGGTCGTCCTAATGTGTCAAGTAAAACATAAAATTTTTGGTGCGCTGCACCGCTGCTTCCTGCTTGATTTTTGCGCTACCTTCATGCGCGTTCCCAGGTTGCCTTTAGCGCATTCAAAATATGGAAACCCGTCTCACACTCCGCAAAGGCATCGTCGGTATCATAGGGGACGATGATTTTAACTCCGGCTTTCTGAAACTTATCAGCAAGCTGTGGGAAATCGTAATAGCTCCTCGCCAGCCTATTCAATCCACGAACGACAACGCCATCAAAGGTGTGAGCATCCAGCTGGGCGAGCAGCCTTTGAAGTTCAAAACATTCCGCAAGAACTCCTGGGGCATTATCCTTGAAAACCTCTACAACCTCATGCCCGTGCTCGTTTGACCAGCGCCTCAATTCCTGCTCTTGATACGAAATCGCATCCCCGGTGTTGTCGTTTGCAATTCGTATATATAATGCGACCCTCATACAGCTTTCCTTTCTCGGTAACCTTGTCCCGCAAACAGGTCTTCAAACTTCCATCGGATTTCAATACGCTCATTGCTAAAAACTTTTACGCGGTCAATCGCTTGGTACATACTCTCCGTCAGGAGCGCCCCATCCAGATGTGTGGCATAAAGGTATTGGGACAGCTCCCGCTTGGCAGACTCTCGCGCCTCAATCTGTGTCCGTTGTGCCTGGCGCTTCAGTTCAATTTCCGTGCGCTCGCCTTGGAGGTGTTCAATTCTTATGGCCAGGGCGGCCTTTTGTTCTACAAAAGCCCCCCGATCTAAGTCGCCGTTGCGGTATGCTTCGTAGTATTGGACTTTTTGCGCTTGGCAAGCGGCAATCTCACGATCAATTTTTCCTACCATCTCTGGCCAGTTTTCATTTGGGTGGCCGTCGCCTTGAAGCGCCAGCTCTTTTGCCCGCTCTCCGAGCAAATACAACTGGGCCTTATAGACCGGCAGCATGACGGCCTCTAAATCTGTTTTGCTCCATCGGATATTTGAGCAGGTGGCGTTTTCCTGGTATAACTGGGTGTCACACGCGAAATAGGTATCAAGGCCATGAGACTTCCTCAATTTCCTGCCACAATGCCCGCAATAGAACACTGTATCACAGGCGGGGGGAGATTTTCGCTCGGGTCTTTTTACCTCCCTTATCATGGCGTGGGCGGCGTCAAATTCTTCTTTCGTTACAAGGGCTTCGTGCGTATTTTCGGTGATGATCCATTCTTCGCGGGGGACCCGGCGCTGGTTTTTGTCGCGCATATACCGGCTCTCTCGTGTGTGATTGGTCATCACCCCGGTATATTTATCGTTTTTTAAGATGTTCAGCACAGTGATATGCGACCACATCAACTCCCGATTTTGGCACGCTGGCTTCAAACGGTGCTGTTTATAGGCCAGTGGCGTAAGCACACCGCGGGTGTTCAATTCCTTTGCGATTTGAGAGGTGCTTTTGCCCCTGATGATTGATTGGAAAATCTCGCGGACAATGGGGGCTGTGTTTGGATCAGGCACCATTAAATGCTTGTCACCCGGGGCTTTTTGATAACCGTAGGGAACATGATTGACAAACCGCCCCTTTTTCATGCGGGAGTGCATTGCGGAACGGACCTTGATGGAAAGATCTCGGCTGTAATTTTCGTACATGAAATTGCGAAAGGCAATATCCATCCCGCCGGTTTTGCCCTCATACTGTTTGCTGTCATAGCCATCGTTGACCGCGATGACCCTGACCCCCAAAAAGGGGAAGATGTGCTCCAGATAGTCGCCCACATCCAGATAGTTTCTGCCAAATCGAGAAAGGTCTTTGACGATGATACACTTGACCTCACCGCGCCGTGCAGCTTCGATCATCGCCTGAAACTGCGGCCGGTCCGTGTTGGTACCTGTCAGCCCATCGTCGATGAACTCTCTGATTTGAACTTCAGAAAACTCTGGATTATGCTGAACATATTCTAAAATTACCTTCCGCTGGTTGCTAATAGACTGGCTTTGGTCGGCAAGGCCATGAGCACGGTTAAAGTCCTCCAGGGAAGTCCGCAGGTAAGCGGCAGGCGTATCCGTCATGCTATGCCACCTCGCTTTCCACAGCCTTGCAGTGCGCCCGGATGCGAGATAATTCATCCTGGAACAAGAACGAGACTTTGATGGAGCCGTCAGCGGACAGCCGGATCTCACTGATAAATGCTGTGACCAATTCTCTGGACACGATTTCAGCACTTTTGTATTGTTCAATCAGAGCCATCCAGCTTTTAGCACAATCCGACACTTGGCTTGTAAGGGTAAGCCGCTCTTGGAGCTGGCTGATCCGCCCCTGTAAGGCAGCTACTTCTTCCTGGTATTTGCCACGGGCAAATGTGTATTCCTCCCGCGTCAGAAGCCCCGTCCGATAATCGGCATAAAGCGATGTCGCATACCCTTGTTTCCGCTTAACTTGCTGTTCGAGCTGCTGCAATTCATTTTCTTCGGTATGGGCAGGGAACTTCGGTTGTTTCTTTGATAGCCGCTCCAGCACTTGTTGCGCATCGCAAAAGAGCTCCATCTGTATTTTCAGTGTCTTTAACACCATGGCATCTAAAGCGTTACTGCGTATCGTCTTTTTGGTGCATCGCAGTTCCTGATGTTCCTCGTAGGTGGGGCAGATATAAGTGAAGTAGGCCTTTTTATGGTTTTTGCTTAGATTGCGATATAGCTTCATTTGTGTCCCGCAGTCCGCACAGACCAGTCTTTCCCGATAGGGGTTATCACCCTTGGGGAGGTGGCTGCAGGCTCCATAATTGGCATTATAGGCATCTGCCCGCGAACGGTTGATTTCTTGTACCTGATTGAAAAGCTCCTCGGTAATAATCGGATCATGCGTATGGTAGGCAATATCCCATTCAGACTCCGGTGTGCGATGGACGGGTATGCCGCGGGCCAGACTTGCCGTACATTTTCCTTGAGCCAAGTGTCCGATATAGACAATGTTGCGGAGAATATCGGTGAGTGCATGGCGATTCCACAGAAGAGAGCTGCCTTTTTTGTTGTTATTGGTAACAATCCCGTGTTCAAACCGATAGCGGCCCGGCGATGGAATACCACGCTCATTGAGCATTCGTGTGATTGTCCCGTATCCGAGCCCTTCGGCGCGCCATTGATAAATCTGCTGGATGACCGGCGCGGTTTCAGGGTTGATAATCAGGTGGTTTTTGTTTGAGGGGTCTTTCAGATAGCCGTGAGGGGCATAGCTACCGATATATTCTCCTCTTTGCCGTTTGGCTTTTAAGGCGCTGCCAGATTTCAGGGAAATATCTTTTGCATAGTAGTCATTTACGATATTTTTCAGAGACGCGGCAAATTCGTCCTGTGATTTGATCTCCGCCGTATCATAGTTATCGTTCACCGAGATGAAGCGGATACCCAGCTTTGGACAAATCCGTTCCAAAAAACGGCCCGTCTCAATATAGTTGCGGCCCAAGCGGGAAAGGTCCTTGACGATAATGCAGTTAATCCGCCCGGACTTAACATCCGCCATCATTCGCTCCCAGTTCGGACGATCAAAATTTGTCCCAGTATAACCGTTGTCGATATACCGCTCTACGATCTTCAATTCCGGATGACCGGCGACATACTGCTCTATGATGGCGATCTGGCTTTCAATCGGCTCCCCATCCACTTTGCCGTTGTCCAGCACGGATAGGCGGCCATAAAGCCCGGCGACCCATAAAGCCCCTTGGATCTCCGGGCGCATGGGGGATGCGTGGACTCTTTTCTTCCTGGCCATGCTCAACCCGCCTCCTTTTCAGCGGCGTGCTGTGTCTGCACCTGTTCCCGCAGGAACGCAATCACATCGGTCAGTTGGTCCTTGCAAAGCAAGGTGACGGTAATCTTTTTATCGGGATAAATGTGGATTTTGTCAATCAGATTGACGACCACCGTGCGAGTGAGCTTGGCAAGATTTCGATATTGACGGAATTGAGCCAGCCACCCCGTCTGGTTGACAAGACCAGCTCGGACGGCATCCAGCTCTGTTTTCAAACCCGAAATATCATCTTCGATGAAAGAAATCCTTTCAGAAAAGTCCTGCTTCATGTGTAGAAACTCATCTTGGGTGATCAGCCCGTCTCGAAGATCCTCGTAAACGCTGGTTTTCAGCGTTCTATATTTGGCAATTTCAGCTTCCTGTGCAGAAATAGCCGCTTCCAGACGCATAATCTCCCGACGCTCCCAGGCCAATGCTTCAACCTGCCCCAGAGCCCGGTCTACATCCAAAATCAGTTTGATCTCAGATTGAAGTGTAGTAAGGACAGCCGTTTCCAGCTCTCGCTCCGAAATGTTCCGCCCCTCACATCCTCCCGTTTTTTTCGCTGTGGGACAGGCGTAGTAGGCATATTTTTTCCCGTTATAAGAGACGGATTTCCGCTTTGCCAGTGCGCCGCAAGTCCCGCAGAAGACACGCCCGGACAGAGGATATACCGTATCGGAGCCTGGTGCCCGACGGCCATCCTCCTGCATCAGCCGCTGCACTAATTGGAACTCCCGGGCTGGGATAATCGCCTCATGAGCGTTCTCGATACGGCTCCACTCACTCTTGTCCTTGATGATAACTTTTTTTACTTTATAGTTTGGAGTTGTGCGGCGGCCTTGGATCAGAACACCCGTGTAGAGCTCGTTGGTCAGAATACGGATCACCGCTTTCGGACTCCATTTGCTCCGGCTACTGGTCTGAAAGGCGGTTTTGTATTTGATCCCAATGGAGCGTTTATACTCTGACGGTGGCAGGACCCCGCGGCCGTTCAGCTTCTCAGCAATGGTGACAGGGCTCATGCCCTCAATCTTCCACTGAAAGATCTCGCGCACATATTCACCGGCCACCTCGTCTATAACCAGCTTATTTTTATTTTCCGGGTCGCGCAGATAACCGTAAGCTGTATAATTGGCAATGAACTCGCCGTCTTGGCGACGGCTTTCAAAACTACTCCGCACCTTGATGGAGATGTCTCTGCTGTATGAGTCATTCAGGAAATTTTTTACGGGCAGAACAAGGCTGTCCCCGGTGGAATGATTTAAGCTGTCGTAGTTGTCGTTGACTGCGATAAAGCGTACACCGAGCTGAGGAAAAATCTTCTCAATGTATTTTCCTGCGTCAATGTAGTCACGACCAAACCGAGAAAGGTCTTTCACGATAACACAGTTGATTTTACCGGCCTTAACAGCTTCCATCATTCTCTGGAAGTCCGGACGATCAAAATTTGTTCCGGTATAACCGTCATCACAAAACTCCGCTACCAGCTTGATATTCGGATTTTGAGCGACAAATCGTTCGATTATAGCCCGTTGGCTGGAAATACTGTCGCTCTCCAGCTTATCATTGGATAAAGAAAAGTCGCCATCTTCCTTAGAAAGTCTAAGGTAGTCGGCGGCTTCATAAATCATATCTGCATTTAGCATAGCTACCGCTCCTGTCGAGATATTGACGGCCAGGCCATCATGACGACTGGAGTTTCACTGATTTTGTCCATGCTCAGTTTACCACAGCGGGTCAAAAAAGTCCAGCCGCATTTTCAGGTAAATCCTCACAGGAGCGACAGCATATCAGCAAAGCAGTCGTTTAGGGTTGGACCACCCTCTGTATAGGCCACATTGACAACAACATCTCCCACTCTGAAGCAGTAGGGATTTTTGATTTGCTGAAGAAATGACTGGATGCGTTCCGCTTGTCCCAAGCTGCTATCCAGCTTTACATCACGAATATCAACCAGTTCGTCGATGCTTTTATCAACCTGATGTTTTTCTGCCATGACCTCACCGCCTTGCAATCATTATTTCCAAGTTTTGGGCAATTATTCTAACGAAACGATAGCCCGTGGACATAGGAATAGGGACCGCCGGAATTACGGCGATCCCTATTTGTTCACACTGACATGATAACAGAAATAAATGATACTTACAAGCCCGTACCCTCTGCTCATTTTCTTTCAGGTAAATGGCAATCAATCTGCATAGATTGTTGAACTTACTCTTTCCCGCGCACCTAATCCGCAGAAGGCAGCTCGAACTTGTAGCCGCTGTGGGGGACGGTACGGATCGGGTTTCCCGGTCCCATCTTCCGGCGGAGCTGGCTGATGATGTTGACCACGGCCGCGCCGCAGTCCTCCGGGAACTCGTGCCATACGGCCTCGTAAATCTGCTCCTGTGTAAAAATCCAGCCGGGGTGCCGGGCCAGATAAGCCAGCGTGAAGAACTCCAGGTGCGTAAGGTGGAGAGGCTGGCCCTGCCACTTTACCGTCTGCTTGCGCAGGTGCAGCTCCAGGCCGGGAATGGTGAGGGTGTGCTTTGCGGCGGGCGGCTCCACGACCTCGATTCCAGGCTCTTCCGCCAGGAAGTCCTTGATCCTATCCAGAATTTGTTCCTCGCCATTGGTGACGGATAAAATCAGCAATTTCCCCACGCGGGGTCCTCCCTTTCTTCTGACTGCTTACCGGTCATTCCGGCTCCACCGCCCCTTTTAACAATTCAAAGGACCGCTGGCTGATGGTGTGCTCCATCCGGCAAGCCTCCCGTTCCGCAGTCTGGGGATCGACACCAGCCGCGATAAGCCGGCGGGTGAAAAAACAGTGCTTCTCATAGGTCTGCTCAGCCACCTCTCGGCCTATATCGGTCAAGCGCAGGGAAAAGTCCTCGTCCATGGTGAGGAAGCCACCGTCCTTTAGTGTTGCCACCGCATGGCACACGCTGGGCTTGGACACCTCCATATACCGGGCCACACCCACGGAGCGTACCATTCCTTTTTCCTTTTGGAGCACCAGCACGGCCTCCAAATAATCCTCGCCGGAAGCGTGCAGTTTTTTATCAGGAGGCATTGACCGCACCTGTTTCTTGCTCGTGGGAGAAGAAAGCCCGCAAGAGCTTCACAGCTTCCCCATCCATTGGCCGATGCCACAGCACCTTGCTCCCCTGAATGAACAACAGGTAGGTGCAGCATTTATAAATGAGTTCCGGGTCATGCGTGATCAGAAACAGGCTCTTTCCCATCTCTTTCAAGCGGTTTAAGTTGTCCGACACCTCCAGCATATGCCGGTAATCCAATCCACTGGTAGGCTCGTCAAATATCAGGATCTTTTTGTCCGAGGCTATTGCACTGCCAATCGCCACCCTCTGTTTTTCACCGCCGGACAGGGACATGGGGTGCAGCTTTACTTTGTCCAACAGGTCCAGGCTGTTCAGTATCTCCTTGGCGCGGGCCGTGTCAGCTTTCTCGTCCTCACCGCCCATACTGAGCAGCAATTCGTCCAGCACATCTTCCGTAAATAGCTGGTGGTTTACATCCTGCATTACCATATAGGAGATATGCCTGCGTTGCTTCGCGTCATAGGGGGTCCCATCCATTTCAAGCACACCTTTTGCTTTTTTATCCAGACCGCACAGACACCGGGCAAAGGTAGATTTTCCCGCGCCGTTGTTTCCGATGATGCCAATGATCTCGCCTTGAGGCAGGGTCAGGTCTGGAATATCCACATTGAGGGGGCCGTGCTTTTCATAGGAGAACTGGAACCCCTTGATATGTAATTTCGGAGCGGCCGGTTTGGGGGCGGCCTCTGGGGGCAGGTGGAATGGGTCCAGTGCCCGCAGCCCCATCCCCTGCAATTCATCGGGCGATAATTTTTGAAACTCCGTCCCGGTAAATTCCCGTACAATACTTCCGTGCTTCATATAAAGAATTCGATCTGCGTAGGGAACGAGATAATAAAGCCGGTGTTCCGCGACAATCACAGTCTTTTTCTCGGACTGCCAGTGCCGAATCACACCAATCAAATCTTCGATAGTGGCAATATCCAGGTTGGAGGATGGCTCGTCCAGTACAAAGATGTCCGGGTGGATTGCGTCGGCAGAGGCACAGGCGATTTTCTGTTTTTCTCCGCCGGACAGAGCAAACAAGCTCCGATTCAGCAGCTTTTCCAGCTTGAGGCTGTGGGCAGTCTCTTCCAGGCGCTCCCGCATCTCCGGGACTGGCAGGGCCATGTTTTCACAACCAAAAACGATCTGGCTGGTCGTATCTACATTGTAGAATTGAGTCCTTGGGTTTTGGAATACAGACCCCACCCGTTGCCCGATTTGATAAAGAGGATAGTCTTTTAACTCTTTCCCGTCTAAAAGGACTTGCCCGGTCAGCTTCCCGCCGTAATAATGCGGGATCAGACCGTTGACCAGCCGGGTCAGCGTCGTCTTGCCGCAGCCGGACTCTCCGCAGAGCAGGATGGTTTCGCCATCCTGGATTGTCAGATTGATATGGTTCAGGTTATTTTGGGTTTCTCCGCTCTCATAAGTAAAGGAAACATCTTTCAATTCGATCACGGTATCACCTCCTTACCACGGACTGAAAAAGTATGTGGAGAGCAGTGCGGCTCCGGCAATCAGCACCGCCAGCAGATCCCAGCCAGTAAAACCGACCTTTGTGATATTGGTGCGCCGGACCGGGTTATCCAAGCCGCGGGTCAGGGCCGCCGCGGAGAGATCATCCCCGATTTTGACCACCGAGATCATCAGGGGAATAAAACGGTATTCAATCAGGGCGGCGGGGTTTTGCCAGAATTTCTTTGTCCCGAACTGGACCTCCCGCATCCGCATGGCGTCCTTGATGGCGGCCGACTCCTCCTGCATGGTAGGGATAAAGCGAAACAGGACGGAGAGCGGAATGGTGATCTGCCGCCCAATGTGCATCCGGCCCAGCGCGGTAATGCACTCGCTGGCCGTGGTGGATTTGATGATGTAGGCCCCCATCACAAAGGCCGGAAAGAGCCGCAGGACCAGTCCCACCAACAGGACTACCAGCATATTGACGATCATGGGAAACTGGACGGAGTTCTGGATGGCCTGTACAAACAGCCCCGCCGCGAACAGGCAGAAGAACACCGTTGCCGTCTTATACTGCCGGTTAGTCAACAACAGGACGAAGGGAATCATCGCCACCGCGATCATAAAGGCGGTGTGGCTGTATAGAAATTCCGCGGTAGCGACAACGGCCATCAGCAGCAGCTTGGTTCGTGGGTCCAAGCAAAAGCCTGTTCTGTTTTCAACAACCGCTTGAAACTGCTCCATTACACAATTCCAGCTCTCTCAAAGTGTTTTTTCAGCATTTTATGACCCAGCAGCGCACCCAAAATACCGCCCACAAACAGCAGCGCAAAGCCCACATACAGCATCCAGGAGGGCATCAGGGATTGTAAAGTGTTTGCGTACTGATCGCCCATGGAGGTGTGGATGTTTTCCCAATACGCTTCGCCGGCAAACCAGAGATTGGCGGGGCAGCCCATGATGCCAAGGCAAAAGCAGGCATAGCTCAGAACAGTGGCCTTGAATTTCTGATAGCCGCCGATTTTGAGCACGACATCGCTTAGAATGCCACCGAGTACCCAGCCGAGCAGGCCGATCCAGCCATAGCCGATCAGATAGAAAAAGATGCCGCCGATGATACCTGTGATGGTCAGCATACCAAACTTCTGAATCTTGGTATAGTAGAGCATCATAGGAATGCCGCAGACGATAGGCCAAATTATGAACAGGAACGGGTAAACCACCGGCAGCGCAGTAAGCAGGCCGACAACAAAGAAAATAACGAGGGTCATGGCTGTGTAAATGCCGACATTGATTAGGTCTTTACCTGTGAGCTTCTTTGTGTTTTCCATTTTTAATATGTCCTTTCTGAAAAGAATTAAGTGTTGCAAAACCCCGTGCAAAGGGGACGCTGCGGTTTCACCTCCACATCATTTGGTTAGTAGATGCTAACTATTGCGCAAAAATTTTGGGGATCAGATCCCCAAAACTGTCTGCCATCCGGAGTTGAAAAAAGAGACAAGCGTATGAACATATTTCAGCGCGGCCTCCTTGGGGAAGTTGTGCATGACCACTTCAGCCAGAGATGCAAAATACGCATGGAGCAGAATATGCCACTCCTCTTCCGCCAATTCGCGGACCTGGAAGCCCCGAGATTTCAATTCCGCAAAGAACTTCAGCGTGACCCGGGTTTCCAGACAGACAACATCATCCAAAAAGGAGGAATACCGCGTGCCCTCCGCCCGCATGAGAAGCAGCCGGAATACATCAAAATGCTCATAGATGTATTCGATAATGACCGACAGCGTTTCCTCCGACAGTTTCCAGAGGGATTTCAAGTCATCCGTCTTTGCCAGTTCCATGTGCTCATTTACTGACGCCTCATAGATGGCCTTGACCTCCTGGACAACAGACTCCACCAGCGCGCCGAACAGGGCTTCCTTATCGTCAAAGTGGTTATAAAAAGCTCCATTGGTCACATGGGCGTCCTTGCAGATCTCCCGGATGCTGGCCCGCTCAAAACCGTATTCCAGAAAGTGTTTTTGGGCGCAGAACAAAAGATTTTCGTGTGTCTGCTGAAAGTCTCTTGACATTCGCTGTCCCTCCGTCCTATACTAAAATTACACTGTAATATTACATCGTAATTCAAATTTTAGCACAGGACCCTTGAAATTGCAATACCCTCCTTGCATTTTTTGTGGCCTGAAAGGAGGCTGGTTATGAAGTCGAAAGAACCGGGAACGATTCGGCAGCTCTTTGCTTTCGTGGGAGAAAACAACGGTAAAATGCTCCTCTCCATCTTCCTGGCTGTCTTGGGAGAACTGTTTGGCATAGGCCCGTTTTTAATGGTGGCTGTCCTCGCGGACGCCTTGTACCGGGGGACTGCAACGCCCAAGCTGGTATTGTTTCTCTGCGGAGGCGCCGCAGTTTGCCAGATCATAAAAATGCTGCTTACCTGGCGGTCCTCCCTGATGTCCCACAAAATTTCCTTTACCATACTGAAAAATATCCGGGAGGCCATTACAGGTCGGATGGCGAAGATCCCCATGGGCGTCATGCTGGAAACGCCCACAGGAGCTTTCAAAAATCTGATTGTGGACAATGTGGCGAAGCTGGAGGACTCCATGGCCCATTTCATGCCGGAACTGCCCTCTAACATCGCCGCGCCCCTATGCAGTATTCTTCTGATTTTTCTGCTGGACTGGCGGATGGGGCTGGCCGCACTGGTGACAATTCCGCTGGGCACCCTCTTTTTTGCCGCCATGATGCGGGGATATGGGCCCCGCATGGAGAACTATATGCGCTCTGCCAACGAGATGAACAGTGCTCTGGTGGAGTATGTCAACGGCATTCAGGTCATTAAGGCGTTCAACCGGTCCGCAGCTTCCTATGGAAAGTATGCTGATTCTGTCCGCTATTTCCACGATTCCACCATGGCATGGTGGAGCCAGTGCTGGCTTTGGAACGCGGCGGCCCGGGCGGTCCTCCCTTCTACGCTTCTGGGGACCCTTCCAGTGGGAGCGTGGCTCTACATGGAGGGAAGTCTTTCCCTCCATGTCTTTCTGGTGGCCTTGGTGGTGCCTCTGGGGTTCATTGCGCCTCTGATGAAGGTATCCGAAGCCATGGAGCAGGTCAGCATGATTAAGGGCAATCTGGAACAGGTCACCGCCTTTTTGAAAACACCGGAACTTGTCCGCCCCACAGAGCCCGCAGAGCTTGGGGAGCGGTGTTATCAATTTGAGGATGTCCATTTTGCTTATAACGAAGCCGAAATTCTCCACGGTATCTCATTCCAGACACAGCCCGGTACCATGACCGCCATAGTTGGTCCATCCGGCTCCGGGAAGTCTACGATTGCCAAGCTGATGGCCGGTTTTTGGGATGTAACCTCCGGTACGGTCCACTTTGGCGGGCAGGATATTCGTAGCATCCCATTTGGACAGCTCATGGGTGAAATCAGCTATGTAGCCCAGGACAATTTTCTCTTTGACAAATCCATTCGGGAAAACATCCGCATGGGAAATCCAGATGCCAGCGACGAGGAAGTAGAGGCTGCGGCCAAGGCCGCCAACTGCCACGACTTTATCATGCAGTTAGAGCAGGGTTATGATACCATGGCCGGCGATGCCGGGGCCCGCCTCTCCGGCGGAGAGCGGCAGCGCATCACCATTGCGCGGGCCATGCTCAAGCAGGCGTCCGTCATTATTTTGGACGAGGCGACCGCTTATGCAGACCCTGAGAACGAGGCGCTGATCCAGCAGGCTATCAGCAAGCTGGTGGTGGGAAAGTCTCTGATTGTCGTGGCCCACCGGCTGAATACAATCCGCAATGCCGACCAGATATTGGTTGTTGCCAACGGTGAGATTGTGGGCCGGGGCATCCAGGAGGAGCTTCTGCAGAGCTGCCCCCTTTACCGAAAGATGTGGCAGGACTACACAGGCTCTACGGAAGGAGGCGCAGAAGATGTTTGAAATGATTTGCCGTGTCTTTAAGATTGCGGGAAACAGCCGGAGAAAAATTGTGGCAGGCATCGTCTGCAACATTCTGAAATCCTTCTTCAACGGTTTTATGATGTTCGGTGTATTCTGGATTCTGCTCCATCTGGATGGACTCTCCCCGGCCATCATCGGGCAGGCTTTTGGCGTAATTCTGGGCAGTGTGCTGGGCCGCTTCTTTTTCCAGTGGATGTATGACCGTACCATGAGCGGGTCCGGCTATGACATTTTCCGGGATTACCGTCTGGAGATTGGGGAACGGCTGAAGCAGGCGCCCATGGGATATTTCTCAGAACAAAATCTGGGCACCATTCAGGCCATGCTCACCACCACGATTGCTGATCTGGAGGGGTACTCCATGCTGGCGATTGAGCAGATGACCAGCGGTGTGGCTATGGCTGTACTGATGTCCGTGATGATGTTCTTTTTCAGCCCGGTGATTGCGGGATTGAGCCTTGTGGGGCTGGCACTTGGGATGCTGGTCCTGCGTTGGGTGCGGCTTCGCGCCGCCCAATATGCCCCCATTTACCAGGAGGCCCAGGAGCATCTGGTCGGTAAGGTGATGGAATACATACGGGGCATTTCGGTGCTGCGTTCTTTTTCCAAAGGCGAGGAGGGACAGGTGGAAGTCCGCGCTGCGTTCCAGAAAAAATGGGATGCGGACTACGGCCAGGAAAAGGCTACAGCTGGCGTCCTCCGTTTCTATGGGCTGACCTTTAAGCTCATGAGCTGTGTGCTGATTGCGGCGGCGGCTCTGCTGTATCTGGCGGGGCAGATCAGCCGGCCTTATTGCCTGACTTTCCTGTTCTGCGCTTTCACAGTCTATTCCGATTTGGAGACGATGGGCAACAGCGCCTTTCTGAGTAAAAAGATCAATACGGAACTGGACCGGCTGGAGGAGGTCACCGACATTCCAAAGATGGATACCAGCTCGGAGAAACTGGTTGTGTCCCACTATGATATTTCTCTGGAGCATATCTCATTTGGCTATGGGGGCCGTCAGGTGATCCATGATATTTCACTGGAAATCCCGGAGCACACCACCTGCGCGATTGTAGGGCCCTCCGGCAGCGGCAAGACTACACTCTGCAATCTGATTGCCCGCTTTTGGGATGTGCAGGAAGGGACCGTTCGGATTGGCGGGAAAAATGTGAGGGATTATACTGCGGACAGTGTGCTGGAATACATCAGCATGGTCTTTCAGAATGTGTACCTTTTTCACGACTCTGTGGAAAACAACATCCGGTTTGGCCGGCCGGAAGCCACCCGTGAGCAGGTGATAGCGGCCGCAAAACGGGCCTGCTGCCATGACTTCATTCTATCTCTCCCTGATGGGTACGACACAATCATCGGAGAGGGCGGCTCCACCCTCTCCGGCGGAGAAAAGCAGCGTATTTCCATCGCCAGGGCCATTTTGAAAGATGCTCCCATCATCATTCTGGACGAAGCGACCTCCAGCGTGGACCCGGAGAATGAACAGGCGCTTTTATCTGCCATCCAGGAGTTGACAAAGGATAAGACCTTGATCTCGATTGCCCACCGCCTGAGCACCGTCCGAAACGCCGACCAGATTATTGTAATAGACCAGGGACGGATTGTTCAGAGGGGAACACATCATGAGTTGCTGCAAAAGGAGGGAATTTACCAAAGGTTTTTAACCCTGCGAACCGCCGCCACGGGATGGCAATTATAGCTCCGTTGGTTTATTTGTGGCACATCCTGGCAAAAAGCGCAACTGTTCAAGAGATGAAAAAGGTGGTATGCTCTACTTGTATTTAGGTCAGATTTTGTAGGTCAGATTTTTACCCGTGAGGGGCCAATGCGCCCCAAGCGGAGACTTGCCAGAACCTAAATACCGGACCGACCACGCACAAAAACCGCAGTTACCCCATTCAAGGGGCGGCTGCGGCTTTTTTGTGCACTAAACACAGAAAGGAGCAAACGACCATGAATGAAAACCTGTTTACTTTCCCCGGAGGGACAGCCGACGCAAGCGGTGACAACCCATTCGACCTGAGTGGCTTCACTGAATTGACCGGCAGCAACACCCAAAACCCATTTGCTGATCTGCTCGCGGGCGGAGAAGCGACAGAACAGCCTCCGGCAGAAGGCGCCGGCGCTGTGCAGGCAGATGACTCAATCCCGGAAGAGAAAGACGAAACCGACCAGAATCACGAGACCGTGGAAGAGGATGAGTCCCATGAGATTTCCAAATCTCCGGCCCCTCAAGATCCACAGCCAAAATCACCTCCCGCGCCGAAAAGTGAGGAGGACCATGCCTCTGATAAGCCGGAGGAAGCGGAGGACAATCCCCTTCTTGCCGCTATGGAGCGTCAAGAAGAAAAGACCGCCCCAAAAGTGGCCGAACCCATCTTCGCCCAGCTTCCGGTGTTCTCCTACAATGGATCGGAAGCGCCCATCGAAGACACCGAGCAGACATTCGATGAACTCCGCCTCTCCAAGCTGACGGACTTTCCGGAGTTTGACGAAGCGCAGAGCCTGAGCTGGAAAGTCGTTTACGGCAAGATCGTCAAGGAGATCGTTCTCCCCAAGAAAACCAAAATCGGCCAAATCAAGCGCGAGATCGAAACCTCCAAGGAATTTATCAACGCTTTGAAGAAGGCAACCGACAAGCACCCCAAGTGCCTGGTCAAACCCTCAATCAGTATGCAGAAAAAGGGAGATGCCAGTGCATATAAGGGCGCTTTTTTGTATCTGTCGGAGGCCCAGGCCTCGCCTAAAACCATCACCTTTATCCCCGGGCGGGATGGAAAGGTCTATGAGCGCCGTATTACAGGCGCGGGGGAGTTTGTCACCCCCGCTGAAAACATCACCGTGCTGGATGAGATCCGGCCGGGTTTCCACCCGTCCCTGCCCCGCATTCCCTATTCGCTGATGGAGCAGGCCATAGGCCTGTTCCGCACGATGATGCGCAAGGGAAAGGGGCGGCAACCGGCGGAGGCCCTGGTGCATTTCTACTGGGATAAGCAGGAGCAGCGGTACTTTATCCGCGTCCCGAAGCAGATCGTGAGCGGAGTTTCTGTTGACGCCCTTCTGGACGATGAAGAGCTGATGACCAGCGACCGCTATATCCACTACGCTGACCTGCACTCCCACAACCGGATGCCCGCGGTATTTTCCAAGACGGATGACCATGACGAAAGGGCAACCCGGGTCTATATGGTAGTCGGCCGGCTGGACCGTTACTTCCCGGAGATCACGGTGCGCATCAGCAACGGCGGGCGCTTCCTGGAGATTGCCCCCGAGCAGGTCCTGGAGATGCCCCCGGTAGGGCACTTTCCCCCGGAATGGCTGACACAGATCTGCACGGATGCAGAGGGCGCTTTTGGGGTGGCCGCATGAACTTCTCAAAAAAACGGCCTGTAAAGATCGTCATGCTGGGCGCCGGCGGGACCGGAGCCCACATTGCGCCGCACCTTTACCGGCTCTTATATGCGTTGGAGCGTCCGGTGAAATTTATCATCTGCGACGGTGATAAAGTGGAGCCTAAAAATCTGGTGCGCCAGAATTTCACAGAGGCTGACCTTGGCGAAAACAAGGCCAGGGTAATCGCAGAGCGATATTCCGATGTGTTCGGCCTTGAAACCTCGTATATTCCCCGTTTTATCGAGGATGCCGGACAACTGGAAGAACTGCTTAGGCCCGAAGTATTTCGCCACTATGTGTATGGGTCTGAGCCAAACACGGGCAGATGGGTCACCAACTCGGAACTGGTCATTTTGATCGGAGCCGTGGATAACAACAAGTCTCGTAAACTTTGTCACGAGGTATTCCTCAGAGCGCGGGACCTGGTCTACATTGACTCCGGGAATGGAGAATACACCGGCCAAATTGTCTGCGGCATCCGCAGAGCCGGTAAAACCGTCTACAAGCCTGTGGGGATGCTTTACCCGGAGGTAAGCACCCCGGAAGATCTGTTCCCCACGGAGGTCTCCTGTGCGGAGGCGTCGGTCTCCGCCCCGCAGACCATCGTGGCAAACCTGATGGCCGCCACTGCCGTGGTCACTATGATCTACAACATTCTGGTCATCGGCTGCAACACCGTACAGCAGACCACCTTCTCTACCAAATCGGTGAACATCCGATCTTTTCAAAAACAGCCAACGAGGAGGAAAGCCGCATGAGTACCTTCCATGCCTATGTTGACGCCGCACACTTCCACGAAGCATTGGGTAATGTGCTGCGCTTTGCCGCCAAGCGTTCCCGCCTTCCTATTTTGGAGGAAGCACAGGTCCGCTTTGAGGATGGGCACTGTGTCCTGACCTGCACCAATTTAGACCAGTGGTGTATGAGTACAATTCCCGCAGTCGGGGACTCTTTCTCCTTTGTGTTTGTGGGGACCCGGAAAATCCTCTCCGCCTGCAAATACTTTTCCGGAGAACTGGAGCTCACTTACACGATTGAACCCACAGAGACAAACCCTGATCCGAGGGGCCAAATTTCTATCAGCGACGGGAAACGGAGCCTGAAACGCAGTACGGAGCGCACTTCCGATTTCCCCGAGCTCAAGGAGAAGCCTTTGGACCGCCATTACCCTGTCAATCCGAAAAGACTGCTGGAGCGGTTCAAGCGGGTGAAATACGCCGTTTCCTCGAATGACGCCAGACCAAATCAGTGCTGTATTGAATTTCTGAAGGACAAGATCATCGCTGTGGACGGCTACCGCCTGGCAATGAGCACCGATCCCGCCGTCAATGTGGAAAAACCTTTTTACATTCCGCCGGAGGTCATGGCAGAGCTTACGATGTTCAAGGATCAGGACTGCACGATCTCCGTTGGAGAGGAGTGGGCGGCGGTTGAAAGCGAAACGCTGCGTGTGCTCACCCGGATACCCGGCTATGACGGCTTCGATGTCGAAAGGGCGATTCCCACATCGTTCAGTACGGAATATCCCGTTGATGTGGATCAGCTTTTGGATGAAGTCAGGTATCTCAACGGCTTTATCACCGCAAAAACCCGAAAGCCGATCCGGTTTGACGGGGGCACACTCTCTCTTGAAACACCAGGAGGCACCTATCTCTCCAAGGTCGGCCTGCCTCCCGTTGAGGCGCGGGGCCTCAATCCGAAATACCTGCTGGAGGGGCTGGAGCAGTTCAAGGCAAAGAAAGTGCATACGGTCACCATGAAAATGGGGCACCCGCACTCTCCCATGATCCTGACGGATGGCAAAGACGACCTGGCCATGGTCCTACCGGTCCGGCTGAAAGAAGTCGCATAATAAAAAAGGAGCGATCACAATGAAAAACCTGTATATTCCCAAAGGGAAAACCCTGCATTACGAGACCCTGTACTGCCAGAACATCGTCAATGACGGCACGCTGATCGTGGACGGAACGCTGCACGCCCGGAGCATTTCCGGCAAGGGCATTTTGAAAGCCGGCACAGTTTCCGTCCGCCATGTGGCGGAGATGGATATTGAGTGCGCCACGATGAATGGAGAAACCATGGCCGCTGAGCGTGTGTGCGCCGCTGAGATCGTCCTGTCCGGCTCCGCAACTGTGTCCTGCTATCTGGAGGCGGAGTATGTGGAGGTCCCCAAGCTGACCATGGCAAAGCACAACATCGGTACCCTCAAGGCCGATGATGTTATCACGCTTCCGGAGAAAAAGCGCGGGATCGTCGGCACCCTGGTGGCGGGCTTTTTTCGCCGCTTGTGGTTGTCCGTGATCCACCGTATTCCGGTAGACGCCCCGTATGTCCAGGTTGCGGCCCCGGCACCGGAAAGCACCGATACGGAGCAGGAACAGCCGAAGCCGGAGCGGGCCGGCGATTTTCAGTCTCAGCCCGTTACCCAGCCAATGGATCTGGACCTGGAAGAGGATTTCGAGTTCAAGCGGCTCAAGGCCATGTACCGTCTCCTGAAAGACTGCGGATACACCCTGCGTATCACAAAGCAGGAGGAGACTGTGCTGACTCCGCGGGAGGATAGCGCGTCTACCCTCCCCAAGGCTGCGTGACCTATGGAGAACATCATCATCCGGCAGCGCCGGGAGGTGACCGCCATGGGGATAACCCGGGTCCGGGAGCTGTGCGCCCAAGGCTACATAGACCAGTCAGGCGTTTTTCGCCTGAAACGCTGTGTCGGCCGATATGGGCCGAAAGAGCCGTGCAAAACGGCAAACCCTGTTATTACAAACCGTGCCGCGTAGGCACTGAAAGCAGAGGGGGACTGTGCGGAGCGCGGTCCCCCTCTGGCTAAATCACGGAGGTGATCAAACATGGAGCAGGTAAACGAGGCACAGCCTCAAAGCCAGCCCCCTTCCCAGCGGTTTTATGCCCTGGAACAGCTTGGCGAGCTTGCCGGTACCATTACTTTGATTTCGGAGGGCCTGCAAGCCTATCGGGCTCAGGTTGCCGGGCTTTTGGCCGGCCAGAAAAAGGCGGAGGCATTTGAACTGTACCGCCTGCTGGAGCGGCAGCGCACTTATCTGGTCGAACAGATCCGTGCGACCCGGCCTTTCCTGATGGAGCTGGAGAATCCGCTGGCCCCTGCCGCGCAAAAGCTGGCGGAGCAACTGGCAGCCTTTCCGCTGATGACCGCGGACTACTCCAAACTGACCGAAGTGCTGAAGCGGTTTGCGGACGCGCTTCCAGACCATCAGACCACAGACGCCTCAATCATCGGGCGCCTGATGAACAATGTCCGGCTGGGGCATTACCCCACGGACCTCACTCATGTGGGGTATATCGCCAACAGCATTGTCTTTCCCGCAGAGAACACGGCCAACCTGATTGACCCATGCTGTGGAACAGGGGACGCCCTGCTCCGGCTCGCCCTGGGGACGGACAGCCAATGCTACGGCATTGAACTGGATGACCACCGGGCGGAACAGGCACAGCAGCAGTTGTACCGTGTCGGCTTCGGCAGCTTCTTCGGCTCCAATATCAGCCCAGGAGCTTTTCATGCCGTTTTCCTGAATCCGCCCTATCTGTCTGTCCTGTCTGAGAATGGAGGACGGAGCAGAGACGAAAAGCGGTTTCTGATTGAGAGCATCCCCCTTCTTATGATGGGCGGGCTTCTGATCTACATTGTCCCCTATTACCGCCTGACGGCAGATCTGTGCGGCATCATCTGTGACAACTTTGAACAGGTGCGTATTCACCGCTTCCTGGACAGGGAGTTCAAGCAGTTTAAGCAGGTGGTCGTCACAGGCGTGCGCCGCAGACGGACGGAGGCGGAACAGGATGCGGAGGCGCTGTGCTCCGCCGCGGAGCACCCGGAGACCTTACCTACCGCCGACCTTCTGCCCAAGGCCTGCTATGAGCTCCCGGCAGTCTCCAAAAAGGTGGAGACATTCCGGGGGGCTGTGTTCAATGAAGACGAGCTGGCCCGCCAGCTGGCAAACTCCACCGGCTTTGACCGGCTGTTTGCCAAAAGCCGGCTGGACAGCGAGATCAAGCGTCCGCCCCTGCCCCTGTCTATCGGACAGGTGGGGCTGATCGGCGGCTCCGGCCTGATCAACGGACTGATGGAGTGCGACTATCCGCATATCGTCAAGGGCCGGATCATCAAAGAGAAGCACACCGTCACGGATGAAAACAGGGGGCCCCATGGGCGCCTGATTTCCACCGAGATACGGGAGACGATTTCCAACCGGATGATCTTCAATATCCTGACGCCGAGCGGTTTCCGCTCGCTGACTTAAAGGAGAAAGTGATATGAACGAAAAAAACTATTTTACCATTGTTGTGCCTCTTTCCCCTGATGCACAGAAAATCGTGCAAGGCAACCCATCAGCCGTCCCGCTGCGGGCGGCGGTTTGGTCGCAGGCGGCGGAACGCATGAAGCCGCTTCTGGGAGGTGTCTGCTCCCGTTTCTCTCCCGCGGTAGCCCCCTATGGAGAGCCGCTTCACCTGCCCTTCGGCGTCGCTTTGGGCGGTGCAGAAGCCGAACAGTTTCTGCTCTGCTATTTCCATGCCAGGGAAAATCAAGAGGAGGAGATCAGGAGCCGCACTCAGGCCATTCGAGCTCTGGGCAGAAAAGTTGGTCAGTTCCATCCTGATGAAGAAACGACTTTGACCGTCATGGCGTTTCGTTCTTCTGATCCTGAACTGCATAAGCAGATGGATGTTGCCCAGCGTTTCTTTTCCGACGATATTACCGCCGCTGCGGGTCTGTACTATTTAGGCTTTGGCTCCAACTACATCAATGAGCAGCAGGAGCGGCAGATCCTCTCCAATCCGGAGGCTTATGCTCTCTGTGTGGCTGAGCTTCAGCCAGTGGAGGAAGCAGCGCGATGAGGAAAGTGTTAGACCTTGGCGAACTCCATAAACAGCTCAGACAGACGGAGGAACATGAGCCGCACTTCGACGAGGAGCTAAACCCCTACCTGCTGGACACAGTTCTTCCGCAACTGGAGGGTGAGGAGCCCATCCGGCTGGAGCAAATCGACTTTGATCAGTTCGACGAAGAGGACCCGTTCACAATCCTCGACTATTATTACTGGCGGGAAAATCTTTGTAATACGATGCGCCACATCAACAGGCGGATTTCCGACATTTTGCCGTCTTGTGTGAAAACCAGAGCGTTTTTATAGGAGGCCGGACATGGACGAAGATACTTTGAACGCAGCCATGAGGATCTTAAACATGGCAAAAGTGCTGGAGAGCCACGGGAAATTGAACAGGCTCATGGATATGCTTGGAGATTGCACGGAGATCACCTGGGATAATCAGTGCATGGTGGAACGGTTTGCCTGTGAGAGCGTATTTCAGAATACCAAGTGCTATGAGCAGTGCGGAAAGCAGGTCTCCCATCATGCGTATGAACCGGATCGTGAGGTCTATGTTCTGCGCGACCCGCTGCTGGACAGGTTTCATGCTTTGTGCCGGGAATATGAATCCCGAAGAGGGATAACCCGAATTGAAAACCCCTATGCGCGGGAGCTGGAGGACGCGGTCCACAGTGCTATGCGCCTCAGCAACTATAACTTTGATTACCTTTGGGTAGACGGCTCGGAGGCGCGGAAAAGCCCCAAACTCCTGCTCTTTCTGTTCGAGGAGTTCTACTCCTTTGATGAGATTCCGAAGGCTCTGTGCGACATCCTGGACGCCTGCCAGAGCGGAATCAGGGAATTAGAACAGGAGCTGAAGAAGCCGGCGGGCAAAGTAATTGCCCTGCCTTCTCAGCCTGCGCTGAAGCAAAAGGAGGCGGCATAAATGGAGGCCAGCAACGACATTATGATCCGCATTTCGCCCAATGAGGGCAAAATCACCGTGGAAGAGGACGCGCAAGGTGTCTTCTCCCGGAAAAGCATCACCGAGGAAGATCTGCTTCGGTGCTTCAAAGACAGCCTGCGGACAGCAGACGAGGGCTATCACAGCGGTTTCCTGCCGCTGAATACTATCTCGCTCTATCAAAGCGAGACGGTAAAACGCTTCGTTCTCTGGCACCCCAGGCTGTACGCCGATGTTTCGGTCTACGATACGCCCTATCCCCACTTCCCGATCCCTCGTCTGGTATTTGGCTTTTCGCTCAATCAAGAGGGGAAAGCATCCCATTGCCGGATTGGGGTGGTGGCGGATGAAATCCCGACCCCGGAGACACCCATGTACTACTATCCATTTTCCAATGTGAGCCGCGAAAGCGGGAGCCTTTGCGTGGGAGCCAACACGCTGCCAATCTATAAAAAGCCGCACAAGGCACACAACCTTCCAGCGTTTCTCCTGAGTATTCCGAACAACATGCACTATTACAGCAGCTCCAACAACAAGTTAGGACTGGAATATCGGGAACTCATGGAGCATCTGAAGGACAAAGACCCCGAATACTACTATTCGGACATTCTCATCCCCAAAAAGGAAACGCTCGGCGAGTTTATTCAACGGGCCTAAAGGAGCGAATATCATGTGGAACAAATCAGCGGAAGAACTTCGGGCGGCCCTTTCCGCCCCCTTTCAGAGCGCCGACATTGAGTGGCGGATCTCCGCGACCAATTCAGCAAAGACCAGCGGCCTGGCAGTGCCCTATGTGACCAACCGAGCCATCCAAACCCGGCTGGACAGCACAGTGGGCATCGACGGCTGGCACAATGATTTTGTGCCGTGGAAAGGCGAGAGCGCCCAGCTGTGCGGCATTTCCATCTATTTTCCGTCCCAGGAGGCGTGGATCACCAAATGGGACGGGGCCGATGACAGCGATATTGAATCGGTCAAGGGCGGCCTCAGCGACAGTATGAAGCGGGCCGCGGTTGAGTGGGGCATCGGCCGGTATCTCTACGGCATGACGCAAAAATGGGTCTCCATTGAGCAGAGGGGAAAAGGGTATGTGATCTGCAACGACGAACGCCCCACCTTGGACGCCGTCCATGATCAGTGGGTGCAGTCACTCCAGCAGAAAAAGGACCACCCCGGCGAACAGGACAAACAGGGCCATCACACCCGGAGCCAATCTGCCGATCCCAATGGCCGTCCCCGCCAGCAGGGCGGACAGCCTGCCCCTCAGAGGCAGGGCGCAACCCCTCCGCCGCAGCCGCCGCAGGCACAGCCCGGGCGCCCGCCCCAGCAAGCCCCTCAGATGCAGGGACAGCCTTCCCAAGGCCAGACCTCCGCTTCCGGCATCCCGGCCGGGTGCTATCTGGTGACCGGCGCTGTCCTCAAGCCGACGATGAGCGGAAACAGCCGCACCAGCGTCCAGGTCAGGGACAGCGCGGGACAGGTCTTTCAGGCATATACCCGGGGCGCCGACAGCCGGCTTGCGCCGGGACTGATCCTGACAAACGCGAATTTTTCCACGCAGCACAGCAACGGCGTCACCTTCTATATTTTGGAGGCATACCAGATCCTCGACCTGGGCTCAGAACAGGCCGCATAAGTAAGGAGGCAATCAAATGATCCAACCGATCAAGCAATTCCGCGTGACCCGGCTTACAATCAGCGGGTTTAAGGGATATGCGGACCAGAAGACCTTTCAGTTTGGCGGCATGAATGTGATCTCCGGCCATATGGGCGTGGGGAAAAGCAGCATTGCCGACGCCATCGCCTTTGCCATCACCGGCGTAGGCTTCTATGCCGGCGCGAAGATTGACTACCTCTATCATCAGGATACCCGTGATTTGCTGGTAGAGCTGGAGTTTGAGGATGAGTCCGGCAAACTTCGGACCCTCGCCCGCCATCGCAAGGATGACAAAATGGACATCACGCTGGATGGTGTCCGCATCGGCCAGGGGGATCTCACCACCATGTTTGGAGAGCGCGATCTTTTCCTGTCGATGTTCAACCCGCAATACTTTATCAATGTTTTGGGCAGTAAGGGCCGCAACCTTTTGGAGCGGTATCTGCCGGAGGTGCCCAAGGCGGAAGTTCTCGCTCAGCTCAGCGACCAGACGCGGGCACTGCTGGAAAAGCAGGAGTTTCTATCCGCGGAGGCTTACTCCAAGCAGCTGCGCGAACAAGTGACCGACATAGAAAAGGATATGGTCTATATCCAGGGGCAGATTGACCTGCACGCCTCTCAACAGAAGGAGCAGGCACAGGAGCTCATGGAAGCTCAGGTAAGGCATACACAGCTTCAGGAGCGAATCGGTGAACTGGAGCGTAAGCGCACCACAGGTTTTGACGGAAACAGTATGATCGACCGTCTGGCCGACTTATACGCCCGTTATGAAGAATTACAGCGGGAGAATCCAGTGATTGCCGATACGGCAAACCTGGATCTTCAAATTCACGCCGCAGCTGAGAAGCTGGCCCGCCGCAAGGCGGACGCCTACCAGAGCAAGTATGCCGCCGCACTGGCCCAGGCGCAGGAGCGTATCCACAGGCTCAGTATGGAGTTCAAGCGAACCAAGCATATCCACGACGGCCTGACGGCGGGGGTGCAGTGCCCCATGTGCCGCCAGACCATCACGGAGCAGACATTGCCGCAGGTGAAGGGGGAATTTGCCGCCTCCCTGCGCCGCATCCAGGCCGAAGGCTGCCAGCTCACCGCCCAGTGCAAAGAAGTCCAGGAGTTGGACGCCAAGGCGCGGACCGTTTTTGAGCAGTTTCGGGAGGACGATATTGCCGCCGGAGAAGCCGAGCTTGAGGAACTCAGCGGCCAACGTAAACAGGCGCTTGAACAGGCGGAGGAACGGCGAAATTTCCACCAGCAAGAGCTTGAGCGCCTGCACAGCGAGATCCAGAGCACCGAGCTGGACCGGGAATGCGGTATGCTCAGCCAGGAGGAAATCGAGGAACTGAACAGGGCCCGCACGGAGTTTGCCGGGCTCAATGCCAAAATTGAGGTGCTGTCGAAGCTGGTCCAGGCCTCTCCGGAGGCTGCGGGGAAGCAGGAGCAGGACATCAAGCAGATGCAGGCCTCCATCCAGCAAAAGAAGGAGCTTCTTTCCGCCCTGGCCTTCTATATCTCAAAGCGGGTGGAGATCAACTTCTCTAAGCTCAGGATGAACCGGGTGTCGATCACCCTCTATGATGTGGTGAAGAGCACCGGCGAAGTCAAGGATGTATTCCGCTTCACCTATGAGGGCCGCGACTACATTTGTCTGTCTCACTCCGAGCGAATTCGGGCTGGACTGGAAGTTGCGGAGCTGATCAAGCGTCTGCTGGGCGTCGAGTACCCGACTTTTATCGACGATGTGGAGTCCGTTCCCGTCATCGACAATGTTCGCCCCACGGGGCAGGTGTTTATCGCCAAAGTGATCAAGGGCACCGCGCTGCAGGTCCAGGTGGCCGACAATACGGGTGTCCCGAAAGCCGCATAAAACGGTGAGCGCCTATGGGCAAGCACCGTTCCGGCCATTCTTATCAGGAATTTCCGATCCTGAATGTGGCGAGAAGATGTGGGCTTGTCCTGAATGACCGCACGCTGGAATGGGAGGAGGTGGAAGCCTCCTGCCCATTCTGCGGCGACCACGGGCCAGGGAAACACCATCTCTTTCTCAACACCACCAGAAATATTTTCCGCTGTGTGCTCTGCGGAGAAAAGGGCAACAGCGTGTCCCTCTATGCCAAGATGGAGGGGGTTTCAAACCGGCAGGCGTTTCGGGCGTTATCGGAGGACAGCGTTCTTTACCGGTTTCCCCAGCAGCCCCTGTCACAAAAACCGGCGGAACGGGAGCCCAGCTCCCTGGCCGTCCGGCACAATGTCTACTATGATATGCTCATGCACCTGGAGCTCTCCCCCAAGCACAAAGCCGATCTTTTGGCTCGGGGATTGAGTGAGGAGCGTATTGAGCAAAACATGTACCGCACTCTGCCCATGTCCAGCTCCGCCCGGCGTTTTCTGGCGGGCATCCTTTCCGACTTTCACAATCTGGAGGGCGTCCCGGGCTTCTATGTTGACCGGGGATACTGGAACATCCTCGGCCATTCGGGGCTTCTGGTGCCGTGCCGCGACAGGAACGGCTATATCCAGGGTCTCCAGATCCGGCTGGATGATGAGACCAAGCCGGATCGAAAATACCGGTGGCTCTCCAGCCGCGGCAAGGCTCATGGGACCCGCAGCTACTCCTATATCCATGTCACCGGGAATATCCATGCCAGGACCGCCTATCTCACAGAGGGAGGCTTAAAAGGCGATGTGGCCAGCTTCCTGGATCACGACGCGCTCTTTCTCTGCTTTGCTGGCGTGACGGCCATCGCCGGCCTCAAGGATGCGCTCCAGTCCATGGAGAATCTGGAAGAGGTCGTGGTTGCCCTGGACATGGATAAGCTGGTCAACTGGCGGGTGCGAAACGCCCTGGGAAAAATCCTGGAAACGGTACAGAGCATACCCAATCTCCGGGTACGCCTGATGAACTGGAACATGACCTTCAAGGGCGTGGACGACTTCTACAAGGCCCGCAATGAAGCGGCCTCAAAGGGTGTGAACATTTTGGATATGACTTCAAACTTTATCACCATGCGCCTGGAAAGCCTGTGGAAACAGGAATATCCCGAGCAGGACCGCGGCTTTATCCACACCTGCGAGTGGGAGGAATTAACAGTTCCGATAGACCAGCTGACTGCCGGGAAACCTGCGGACATGAAGAAAGCGCAATACTATCTGAAGCTCCTGTGGGCAGGCAAAGTGGACTTTCCGCCCCTTGTCAGCGTCAACGGCGTGGTGATCGACGGCCTGCACCGATTCTGGGCCTATCAGCAGATGGGGTATCAGACGGTGACGGTCTATCAGAACAAGCCGTGGGCCATGCCCACAGCGGCATAGGGCCCGCCAGCGAAAGGAGAACGCTTTGCCAACCAACCGTTTATGCTGCTGGTGTGGAGCTCCGGCAGAGTTTTCCACATACCGGACGATTTATGTGGACACGGAATACGAACAGGCAAGCCGGTACTTTGAGTGTGCGGCCTGCCATCAAAAGGCAACCAAAGATTTGATTTCGGAGGTAAAAAACAATGTTGAACAATGAGAAAACCATCCGCTTTGAAGACTTTGCCGCCGTTTCTCAGGACGGCGGAGATGTTTTGGGAAAGGTGCTGTACTATTCACTTTCCAGCATCCTGATCGACCGGGACGAGTTGGAAAGCCTGTGTGACGCCGTAGGATTTCCCAAGGGCAGGAGCAATCGGACTGCCATGGGGGACGCTTTTCGTTCCGCCACCGGCGATATTTACGAGCGCCGGGTAGTGAAAACCGACAGCGGCCCACAGATCTTCAAGGTGTACTGCCGGGATAACAAAGGTGGAAACGCCTCTGTGATCTCCCGTGAGCTGGTCAAGGAGACCGTGCATGAGGACACCAATGAATACCGCAAGCTGGCCAACATCACCTTCAATAAGACCAGCAAGCTGTTTTCCTATGATAATCTTGTCTCCGATCCGTTCATCGACCCGCTTCCGTACTGTATGGAGGCGCAGAGGCTTTTTGAACTCTACCAGAACTGCGCCGGCCGGCGGCAGATTGAAACCCTACTGGAGAACTATGTGGACTCTATGCAGGCCGTCAAAATAGGCCGGGGGCATTTCTTTTTCGTTCCCCGGGACTTTGCCGCCAGATTGCAGGTGTTTGAGGACTTTGTGGAGATGCTGGAGGAGCATAACCAGCTCAAGCGTCCCGACCGTGATCCGCTGGAGGTCAACAGCATTTATGTTGTAGACGACGCCAAACAGCGCAAGAAGATGACTGCCGCCTTCTATCGGTCTGTCCGCAGGGAGATTGCCGAGTATGAGGAGCGCGTCACCCACCTGATCCAGAGCGGAAGCCAGAGCCCCAAGATCATGGATCGCTGGGTCATGCGCATCCAGGGCCTGGAGGAGAAGAAGCGGAATTATGAGAATATTCTAAAGCGCGAGCTTACCGACCTGGACGAGGAGTTTACCTCTCTCCGCTACCTGTCGGACGAGCTTCGGATCAGAGCGGCAGGGCTCCGCGTCCATCAAAAGGCCGCTTAAAATACCTGGAATGGAGGAGCAAGATGAACAAGGAAAAGAAGGATAGGCCGAGCATCGAAGCCCCCCAAGCAGTCAAGCATCCAGATAAGCACCCGCCGTGTTACCGTTCGGAAACACGCAATCCCTATCCGCTCTGCCTGGGATGGGGAATGAAAGCCTGTGCCCATTGCTGCCTTTGGACAGACTATGATTCCGATGAGGACGAAAGCCGTGTAAACCTTCCGCTCTCCCTGGCGCAGCTTCAGGAGATGGACGGCACTCCCGCCTGGTGGGAGTGCGGACCAGAATACAGCTGCTGGGGTATTATTGCCGTGGACAGTAGCGGGCGTTGGGAGGGCATCCCCTTCTTTCAGGGACGATGGCGTGAAGTCAATTTTGTGTATAACATCGAAGCACGCAACATGGAGATCTACCGCCATCCGCCCTATGAGGAAACCTGATAAACCGCGTCCCCGCTTTTCTGGCGGAACAAGTTCGGGACGCCGCATAAAAAACAAACCGGAGAGGAGCACCTTGATATGACCTACCAAGGGAAAGAAGTTTTTACCTCGGACGATTTCGACTATGCCGCCGCAAAGCCTGGAGACTATGTAGAGGAGGCCGTGGTGGATGCGGCGATGAACTGCCTGCCGCCCATCTGCATGAGCAGCGCCTGCGCGCAAATGGGGGACCCCTATGGTATGCGCCAGGACCCTACAACTGGGGCATGGAGATCCACCTACGCCACATTCAAGCGTTGTCTGGATGTCTCCGGTATCTGGGAGTATTGTGGACATTGTTTTTCGGGCGAGACCGTAGAGCGCGGGACGCCGCCACCCAATATGTAACACACCAAATTAAGTAAAGAGCCAATCAACGCTCCGGCCGCAGGCGCGGCCAATGAAAAAAGCCCGAGGGGATACGCCGCATAGCGTACCCCTCGGGCACTTTTATTGAGAGACGGCTTACTGCTCCGCTCCACCCTCCCGCAGAGGAAGGGAAAGGCGCTGGATCATGGCCAGTGCCAGGGCCGCATCCTGTTCGCTCAACTTCCGGATGGCGTCAATGGCTTTTTGCACGGTGGGAGACTCAACATTCTCCTCGTCAAAGAACTCAGACAGGCTCATATTGAAATAATCCGCGATATTAAATAGCTCCTGTGTTGATGGCTTGGACTTTCCGGAGGTAATGCTCTGGATATAGCTTTTGCTGTGGCCCAGCTCCAGCGACATCTGATATTCTGAGATATTCCGAGCCATCCGGAGTTGAGTAATACGCTTTGCGATATAGCTTTCCTCCAACAGGTATCACCTCTTTATGTTGATGATACCCGATTATTCAAAAACAATGTTCGCTGGCAGCGTGATTATATTTTGGTATTAGGCCGCTGTCACTTGTTATTTACCGCTTATACTTGTATAATTTTATTTATATCATTCCGCTGTAATCGGTAGAGTTGATACTGCCGAGCGAAATAGGAAAGGGAGCATGACCATGAAGCAGCGTTCTGAGGTTGCGGCTGACCGGGCCGCTTCGTACTTGAGGGAAATGGGAATACGCCCCTCCAGCAAGGCCTATCAATACTTGCTCTTTGCTTTGACTCAGTTACAATGCGGGACCCCGTTTCAAAACTCGATCTGGGAGCTAACGGCGATCCACTTCGGACAAAAGCGGGAAAATGTGCTGGCGTGCGTGCGGCGTGAGATTGCCCATGCTTTCCGTATGGCACCGGATCGTTTCTCGAATGAGCGCGTCGGCGATGTCCCAGCACGGCCGCCTCAGAGTATGGCCTTCCTGCGGCTAGGGCTCTATATGATAAACAGAGTTGTATATTAAGTTTGCGGTCATTTTGCGGCCCAAGTTTTAATCTGAATGTATCTTGACGGAACTTGTGAAATAGCGTACATTGATGATTAGCGAAAGCTAACCCTTCTGCTTATAGAGGTGAAACAGAGTTATGACGCAAAGAAGTATTTATCAGAATTTGGACCCGACTCTAAATGGCTACCATCCTGACTGGTATGATAAAAACGCAAAATTGATAAGCCGTAAGCCGGGTTGTTCCGTCATTTCCTATCAGTGTAATGGTACTGGGATTTTATATGATTACTCCATATTTCCGGGTATCGACCTGATTTTCATGGATTTCAACTGTTCAGATATTTTTGATGAGCCGAATGAAATGCGAAATGTGTTGGAAATTCGGCATTATCAAGAAGGCCGGGTTGAATTTGAGTTTGAGGGTGACAAAGTGTTTCACCTGCAGCAGGATGAATTTTGTGTAAACGGTATGCTGAATATGCCGGCTCGGTACTCATTCCCATTTGACTATTGTAGTGGACTGAGCTTGGTGCTCGATAAAAATTCAATGACGGAAGTGACCAGATCTCAGCTCGCCCTCTTCCAGATTGATATTTCTGTTTTGGAGGAGGACTTAGACACAGCCCATCAATGGTATATTTGTAAAACACCTCCCTCCATGTGTCATGTGTTTGAGGAGTTGTATGCGGCCAAAGAGCATGAAACTTCCCAATACTTTCGCATCAAAGTATTGGAACTGCTCTACCACGCCACAAAACTGCGCAAGGAAGATCGTGTAGCCGCCACTTATTATGCCCGAGAACATATTGAAATTGTGAAGCGAGTTCGTAAAGCTATGCTTAAGGATTTAAGCCGCAGTACTCCGCTGGAGCAATTCCTACGAGGTGAGGCAATCAGTACCGTTACATTCCAGACCATTTTCAAGCAAATATATGGGCGTAGCCCATATGCTTATTTGAAACATTACCGGATGAATAGTGCCGCAGTTCAACTTCGAGAGAGTAATGAGTCCATCAATCAAATCGCACTCTCACTGGGATACAGCAACGCCAGCAAGTTTGCCCGCGCTTTCCGGGATGTGTTCGGGGTGCTTCCCAAGGATTACCGGACTGCGCAAAAAGCCATTTAGTTTTCGGGCTATTTTCGACCCTGCATTTATGAAATGGAGTAGAGAACAAAAATCGGTTCTTGTATAATAAATCCGTTGGTTAGACGCAGCTAACCAACGGATTTATATTTTTACAGGAGGGTCGTTCAATATGGAGAAATCAGTTCCAAGCGCAAAGAAAAAGTTTAGCATACGCGATATCATGACAATAGCCGCTATGATGGTGATTTGTTTTATCATCATGATGGTAATGAGTTCGCTTACACTCCCTTTCCCACTCGTATATCTGTATGGCTCAGCCGGAATTGACGGTTTCATCTGCGCAGTCTTTTTCCTGGTGGCTGCTAACCGCGTCAATAAGCATGGTCTTCTTTTTGCCTGGGCGGGTATCTACGGCCTGATCCAAGGCGTCATGGGCTACATGTTCCTCTTCCCGTATTTCCTGGCGGTAGGACTTATTGCAGAACTCTCCATGCTTGGTAAAGACACCTACCGCAACCCGCTCCGAACTCGTATCGGCTGGACGATTAACTGCGTGGGTAACTTTGTCGGCTGTGCTGTTCCCCTCTGGTGGGCATGGGACAGCTATACGGCAATGGCTCTGGAGAGTGGATTTACCTCTGAAACCTTAGAAATGCAGATGGCTATGGTAACTTCCCCGGCCCTGATGCTGCTGGGAGCGGCAATTACCGCTGTACTTACTTTCCTCGGGACATTGTTTGGTCAGCGCCTATTGCGGAAGCACTTCCAAAAAGCCGGTATTGTGGGATGAACAGAACAGGTACGACACAAAAGCGAATCGAGCAGGTAGATGGGCGGACGGTCTTATTTTTGACCGTCTGCTCCTGCCTGGTCAGTTTTCTAACCACAGACCTGATTGGCCATGCGGTGTTCACTTTCTGGCTACTCTTGATTCTCTGTTATTTTGGGCTATATAAGCAGGGGATCGGCTGTTATACAGTCTATTTGGTAACCGTTGTTGGCCTATATTTGGAGACAAAATACAGCATATCATTTCCATCTCCGCTTTTGCTGAGCATGATCTACAAGCTGCTCCTTCCCGCTATGCCAGCATATCTGCTTTTCCGTATTCCCTCCGGCAAGCTCACGGCCAGTCTGCGGAAACTGCCTATCCCAGCCAAGGCTATGCTGGTCCTGGTCGTCATGCTACGCTTTGCTCCGACGATCATCCTGGAGTTCGGAGAAGTTCGGGAGGCTATGAAAATCCGAGGCTTTCTTCGGTCGGTACCTACGGTCCTGCGGCACCCATTGAATACGCTGGAATATGCAATCGTGCCTATGGTATTCCGCTCTCTAAAAATTGCGGATGAGCTCTCCGCCTCGGCTATTGTCCGCGGCATTGAGAGTCCTTACAAAAAGCAAAGTTACTATGTCAGCCGCATCTCACCGCTGGACGCGTTCCTCATGTTGGTCAGCACTGCAGCTGGAATCGTATGCTGCGTTCTGCTGTAAAGGGGTATCACAATGGGAAAAGAAATCGCAATTCGGGATCTTACATTTTCTTATAGTGGTCGGGGCGATCAGATCAGTCATGTTACACTGGACATTCGCGCTGGGGAAGTAATCGTACTGACTGGCCCATCCGGAAGCGGAAAAAGCTCTTTGACCCGTGTAATCAATGGGTTGATCCCCTATTTCTATGAGGGGGAGCTGAGCGGGCAAATCCGTGTAGGGGATAAACCTTTGGAGGAAATCCACTCCTGGGAACGCGGGAAGCTGGTAGGTAATGTGTTCCAAGACCCCCGGAGTCAATTTTTTGCCAATGAGGTAGCCGGAGAAATCGCTTTCGGCTGTGAAAATTACGGATATACCCATGAGGAAATCCAGTCCCATGTACTCCAGGCAGCCCAGTACAATAAAATTGAGGACCTTTTGGATCACAGCCTGCACACACTGTCCTATGGAATGCGGCAAAAGGTAGCCATCGCCTCCGCTCAGGCCATTGAGCCGGAGATCTATGTCATGGACGAGCCTTCCGCAAATCTGGACATCGAATCCACCTACCGCTTCGGGGATATTATCCGCAATCTGAAGGCACAGGGAAAAACCATTGTAATCGCAGAGCACCGCTTGTACTATCTCATGGATGTTGCGGACCGATTTTTCTGTATTCAGCACGGTGCGATTGTGCGAGAGTTCTCAAGGGAAGAAATGAAGAGCCTCCCATCGGCAGAAGTGCATACGCTTGGCTTGCGGACGCCGGACCTCTATCAAATGGCGTTTCAGCAGATGCCATCGGCCGCCACAGACGAAGTAGTGCTGGAGACGCAGGGGCTCCATAAAGCCTTTGATGGCACGGTGGTGGCTGAACACTTGGATTTTGTCTGCCACAGAGGAGAAATCGTCGGTATCATCGGGCCGAACGGCACAGGGAAAAGTACATTTGGGCGCATCTTTGCCGGCCTTTTGAAGGAAAACTCCGGTGAGGTATTCCTGTTTGGTCATAAGACCCGGCCAAGAGAGCGGATGGGCAAAGTATGGTACATTCCACAGGATTTAGACAGTCAGTTATTTGGAGAAGACCTTGTTGATGAATTGACCACTGGGGCACCTACGGATGAGAAGCGCAACGCACGAGCCCGGACAATTCTCAAAGCCCTGGAACTGGAGGAGTATGCCGAGCAGCACCCGGCCACCCTATCCGGTGGGCAGAAACAACGACTGGCTTTGGGGGTAGCCTTGATGCACGACGCGCCTATTATTATTCTTGATGAGCCTACCAGCGGACTGGATGGCGCCAATATGCGCAATGTGAGCCAAATCATCCGCAAGCTGGCCGGAATGGGGCGTACCATTCTGGTAATCACCCACGACGCAGAATGTGCGCTCTCTTGTTGTGACCGGGCTATCCGCCTGGAAAACGGCGCAATCACGGACGACTTTCCTATCCACTCCGTAGATATTCTTTTGGACAAAATTGGGTATCAGAGCTGTGGCCAAAGAGGCGTTTGTTATTCTGGCACATAAGGAGGTGCTTTTATGGCACAGGAAGAAACGCGCAAGAAAAAAACCGGTATGGCTCGGTGTCTGGAATTGGCATCACAACATAAGGGCCTTGTTTTTATCTCAGGCATTCTTGCCGCAGCAGCCGCAGTGTGCTCTTTCCTACCGTATCTTTCTATCTATTTTATAATGCGGGAACTAATCGGAGTTTTTCCCGATATGGCGAACGCAAATATGAGCGTTGTTCTCCGATATGGCTGGATGGCTCTCGGGGGGATTGCCGGAAATGTAATCCTTTATTTCTGCGCGTTGATGTGTTCCCATCTGGCGGCTTTCGGAACGCTTTATGAGCTGAAGCTGGCCTTTGCGAACCATATTACGGAAATCCCTTTAGGGTATCATCTGACCATTGGCAGCGGTCGGATGAGGAAGATTATGGACGAGAACATTGAGAGCATTGAAAAATTTATCGCGCATCAGTTCCCGGATTTTGTTGCTTCTCTGGTGGCCCCACTCGCCCTGGTAATTCTTCTGCTGGCCATTGACTGGCGGTATGGTATCGTTTCTCTTTTTGGAATTATCTTGGCCTTTGTGGTGCAATTCCTTGGTTTTAATGGGAGTGCCAAAGAAAAAATGCACCACTATCAGACCGCGCAGGAAGATATGAACAATGCTTCGGTAGAATATGTCCGTGGTATGCCGGAAATCAAAGCATTTAATCAAACCGCAGATTCTTTTCGCCGTCTAAGCAAATCCATCACTGATTATACTTCTTTTGTGCTGGAGTACGCTATGGGCTGGCAAAATTGTATGCCGGGGTTTACGACAATCATCCATAATATTTACCTGCTCTTGATTCCGGTAGGGATATTTATTGGCATGGGAGCCGAGGACTATCGTACTTATTCCTTGACCTTTATTTTTTATCTTGTCTTGGCTCCCGCTATTTCGGGCGTACTTAATAAGATCATGTATATTTCAGAGTCTTTCACACAAATTGACGGAAATGTGGAACGCATGGAAGAGGTATTGAGCATCCCCGTTCTGCAAAATCAAGATGTGGGGGCCAGAGAGCAGGGGCATAGCATTGAGTTCGACCATGTTTCATTCTCTTACGATACGGGCACTTCGGTTAAAGCCCTCAACGATGTATCTTTCATAGCCAGACAGGGCGAAGTAACGGCCATTGTTGGTCCTTCTGGTGGCGGAAAGAGCACGATTGCCAATCTGATTTCTCGCTTCTGGGATGTGACAGAAGGATGTATTCGTATTGGCGGAGTAGACATCCGCAAAATACCACAGGCGGAGCTTATGCGGCAGGTCAGTTTCGTCTTTCAAGATACTTTCTTGTTCAAGCAGAGCATTTTGGATAATATTCGGATGGGTAATCCGACCGCCTCAGAAGCGCAGGTGATTGAGGCAGCAAAGGCAGCACAATGTCACGACTTTATAGAAAAACTGCCAGACGGTTACCATACTATGATTGGTGCGTCTGGCATTCGGCTCTCCGGTGGTGAGCGGCAACGCATCGCGATTGCCAGGGCGATTATCAAGGACGCTCCCATTATTGTGTTAGATGAGGCAACTGCTTTCAGTGACCCAGAAAACGAGTATCTGATTCAAAAAGCATTTGAAAAACTAATACAAAATAAAACGGTTATCATGATTGCCCATCGGTTATCAACGATCCGAAATGCAGATCAGATACTTGTGATGGAGCACGGACAGCTGATTGAGCAAGGGACTCACGATACCTTGATGGAACGGCAAGGGAAGTACACACAAATGTGGAATAGTTACATGGAGTCTATCAGCTGGAAGATCCGCGCAGGAAAAGGGGGTGCAATCGAATGAAATTTCTGAAAGAAAAATTGCTGTTGTCCGAGAAAGGCTACTCTGATTTGAAAAAAGCCATCGTCGCCTGCACCCTGACCAATATTGCACTTCTACTTCCTGCCGGCGTAACAACTTTGCTGTTTTGGCAATTACTAAATCCCTTTTATGGGAAAGACATTTCCTGGGGGAATATGTGGGGATTACTGATTGTCGGCATCATAGCTTCACTTCTGGTCTTCCTTGCAGCAAGAAATGATTACCGAAAAACCTATTTGGCGTCCTATAAGGAGGCCAGCAATACACGACTGCGAATCGCAGAACATTTGCGTAAGCTCCCTATGAGTTTCTTTAATTCGAGGGACCTGTCTGATATAACCACCAATATGATGGCCGACTGTGCGAGCATGGAGTCCATGCTGAGCAGCACCATTCCACCATTGATTGCCAATGTGATCTCTGTTACTCTTACCTGTGTTTGTCTGGCCTTTTTCGACTGGAGAATGGCTCTGGCATTGTTTGCTACCATGCCTATTACATTCCTGATTATTTGGGCCGGGCGCAACTTGCAGATACGCATGTTTGACCGGCAGGTAGGTATTAAGCTGGAAGCGTCAAGTCAAATTCAGGAGTATTTGGAGGGTATCAAGATCATCAAGTCCTGCGGGTTGAGCGGTGAAAGGTTTTCTACTTTGAATCGCGCACTTTTAGCCATGAAAAAGGTCGCAATTCAAGCGGAACTCGTTTCTGGTGTGTTGGTACAATCCGCCGCCTTAATTTTGCAGGCCAGTTTGGGCATCGCCATTTTCGTGGGTACAGTGCTTATTACGGGCGGACAAATCGAATTACTCCCATTGCTTGTTCTTTTGATGTTCTCCACTCAACTCTATGGCCCTATCCTTGCCATTCTTTCTCAACTCACCTCCCTCTTCCATTTAGGGACAGTCACAAAACGGATGCGTATGCTTCTAACGACTCCCGCGATGGAGGGAAACGAGCAGGATGTTCACACATACGATATTGAATTAAAGAATGTTACCTTTGCGTATGCTAAGGAAGATGTTATCAAGGATGTCTCGCTGAAAATCCCGTCGGGGAGTATCACCGCACTGGTTGGCCCGTCCGGCAGCGGAAAAAGTACCATCTCCAAGCTGATTGCCCGCTTTTGGGATGTTCAGAAGGGCTCAATTACTATCGGTGGAGAAAATATAAAAAACATCGAGCCTGAGCATTTGATGAAAAGCATATCTTTTGTATTCCAGGATGTTACTCTTTTCAACGATACGGTATATAACAATATTCGCGTCGGCAACATGGCCGCAACAGAGGAGCAGGTTATGGCCGCTGCAAAAGCGGCCTACTGTGACGAATTTGTAATGCGGCTTTCGGATGGATACCAAACCGTTCTCGGTGAAAATGGAAGCACCCTTTCTGGCGGAGAGCGCCAGCGTATTTCGATTGCCCGCGCTCTTCTGAAAGACGCCCCTATTATTTTGCTGGACGAGGCGACCGCATCCCTTGATCCTGAAAATGAGGTGCTGATCCAGCGGGCTATCGCCCGATTGGTCGAGGGGAAAACCGTCATTATGATTGCTCACCGTCTGCGTACCGTAGTGGATGCCGACCAAATCTTTGTACTGGAAAACGGGAAACTTGTAGAGCGAGGAACGCACGACGAACTAATTGCCCATAAGGGACTGTACGAAAAGTTATATCATATCCAGCAGGAAAGTCTTGACTGGGTAGTTTAAGGGGTGGTGGTTTCGATAAAATTACGAGCATCCGGTGAGGACTATCTGGAGGCCGTGCTGGTGCTCCAAAAGGAAAAAGGCATGGTGCGCTCCGTGGATGTGGCTCGGCACCTTGATGTATCAAAACCCAGCGTGTGTCATGCGGTCTCCACTTTGAAAGCGGGTGGTTTTCTCACCATGGACGAAAATTCTTTCTTGTTCCTGACGGATGTGGGCCGGGAGGTAGCCGAGCAGACCTATGAGAAACACTGCTTCTTTACTCGCCAGCTTGTCGCAGCCGGGGTCGATCCCCAGACCGCGGAACGGGAGGCCTGCCGGATGGAGCACACCATCAGCCAGCGGTCCTTTGAATTGTTAAAAGGGGCGGTGGAGCCGGAATGAACGGTGGAAAATCAGAAGAAGAGGTGGTCCCCGCATGGGGAAGCTGCTGATTTTATCCATTACAGATGGAGAGGAACAGCTCCTGGACAAGCTCAAGGACTTCCTGGCGGAAGCGCCTGGAATTGAAATCGTGGAGCCGCCCGCCACGAAGCACACCCTCACCTTTCCCGGCCTGGAGCTGCACCTGCGCAAGCAGACGGTAAAGTGGCGGGGCCGCTCCCTGCACCTCACGCATCTGGAGTTCTTTACGCTGGCCTACCTGGCCCGGCGCCCTGGCTGGGTCTTCACGCAGGAACAGATCTACGAGGCCGTATGGCACGAGTTCCCGGAGCATTGCGGCGCGGCCGTGGCCAACATCATCAGCCAGCTCCGCCGGAAGATGGGGCCGGGCAACCCCATCCGCACGGTACCCCACAGCGGCTATAAGTTCGAGCTGCCTCCATAACCTGAGAAGCCTTTTCCGAAAAAACGCAGTTATCCTCTATGGGTAACTGCGTTTTTCTATCTGAGTCAAGATCACAATAGCCCGCCGCTTTCACAAAAGTCTGTCCAAACAGAGCATAATCGTCTATATGGAGCGGACAGAACGATTTCTTTTCGCTAAAATAATGCAATGTTGAGGGACGCATGGCGTCCAATTCTTTATTCAAACGGTTAGCATTATCTAACCAAGAAGGAGTGTGTGCTATGTCTGGATCAAACAGCCGCCGCGGAATGGGCGGCAGGGATGTCATCACCGTGGGAATCTTCTCCGCCATCTACTTTGCCATAAACTTTGCCTTTATGCTCCTGGGCGGGCTACACCCGCTGCTATGGATTTTGATGCCGGGCTTTATCGCCCTGTTCACCGGCATCCCACACCTGATGATGTGCGCCAAGGTGCAGAAGGTGGGTTCAGTCCTGCTGATGGGCCTTATCACCGGGCTGATCTACTTCGTCACCGGCCAGTTCACCCCGGTAATCCTGGTCTCCTTTGTCATTGCCTGCGGCCTGGGGGAACTGGTCCGTGGCTGTACCCATTATACCAGCATCCGGGGAAACCTTGTGTCCTTCGTCCTGTTCTCCCTGGGCATGGTGGGCTCTCCGCTGCCCATCTGGCTGATGCGGGAGGACTTCCTGCGGCAGATCACGGAACAGGGGATGCCCGCAGACTATGTGAACACCCTGGCGGCACTGTCGTCCAGCTCCATGCTGGTGGTGCTGTTCCTGGCCCCTGTTGTGGGCGCGATCATTGGCGGCTTTATCGCCCGGGCCATGTTCCGCAAGCACTTTGAAAAGGCAGGCCTTGTCTGAGATGGAGCGGCGCATCTTTGACCCACGGGCCGGCCTGTGGCTTCTGGTGGCCGCCAATATCATCGCCTTCCGCCCCCATACCCTGTGGCTGGAGCTGGCACTGGTCGGCCTGCTGCTGCTCCTGATGGCTGCCCACGGGAAGTATTCCATGGCGGTCAAATGGGCGGTGGGCTATTGTGCCCTACTGCTCTTTCAGCAGTACATCCTGCCCGCCTCTCCCAAGATTATCGCCACCAGCTTTACCATTTTTGCCACCTACGCCCGCCGGATGTTTCCGTGCCTGATGACCGGATCGCTGATGCTGAAATGTACGCCTCTGCGGTATTTCATCGTGGGACTGCGCCAGCTCCGTGTTCCCCAGCGGCTGATCGTGGCCGTCTCGGTGACTCTGCGATACTTCCCCGCTATCCGGGAGGAGATGGGCTATATCCGGGACGCCATGAAGTTGCGGGATGTCCGGGGGCTGGCCCGACTGGAGGGCACGGTGATACCTCTGATGGTGTCCGCCACCGAGACGGCGGAGGAGCTCTCCGCAGCGGCGGTGACCCGGGGAATTGAGGACCCCGCGCCTAAGACAAGCGCCGTCTTCCTGCGGCTGTCCCCGGTGGACCTGGCCGGGATGGCGGCGGGCCTTGTGTTGCTGGCGCTGTCATTTGTGGTACAATAAGGAGGACCCTCGGAATGATCTCATTTGAGTATGTTTCCTTTGGTTATGACGGCTCCCGGGAGACCCTGGCCGGCCTGAACGCCGCCATCCGGCCGGGCGAATGTGTCCTGCTGTGCGGTGCCTCCGGCTGTGGAAAGACTACGGTGACCAAGCTCATCAACGGCCTGATCCCGGCCTTTACCCCCGGCTGCCGCCTGGAGGGACGGGTGGAGGTGGACGGCCTGGACCCCGCCAAGACGCCCATGCACCAGCTGGCCCGAAAGGTGGGATCGGTATTCCAGAATCCCAAGTCCCAGTTTTTCAATCTGGACACGGACAGCGAGCTGGCCTTTGGGCTGGAGAACGCAGGATGCCCGCCGGAAGAGATCCATGCCCGGGTGGCGGAGACCGTGGAGGCCCTTGGGCTGGAGAGCCTCTGCGGGCAGAGCATCTTCTCGCTCTCTGGTGGACAAAAGCAGCTGCTGGCCTTTGGCTCGGTCTACGCCATGGGCCCGGACATCTTTGTGCTGGACGAGCCAACCGCCAATCTGGATCAGGAGGCCATCGCCCGCCTTCACGACGAGATCGCCGGTCTGAAGCGGCAGGGGCGCACGGTGGTCATTGCCGAACACCGACTCTACTTTCTTACCGACCTGATCGACCAGGCATGGTATATCAGGCAGGGGAGCCTGTCCCGGCGCTTCACCCGTGAGGAGTTTCAGCGGCTGACTGATGAGGAACGGGAGAGGCTGGGCCTGCGCACGCTGTCATCGGCCCCCTGTACCCTGCCACCGGCGAAGCCGGCCGGGTCCGGGGAAGGCCTCTCTGTGGAGGGGCTGACCTGCGCCTTTCAGAAAAGAGAGGCGGTGTTCCGTGAGCTGTCCTTTTCCGTCCGGCCGGGTGAGGTAGTGGCTGTCACCGGGCCCAACGGCGTGGGTAAGACCACGCTCTCCCGCTGTCTGTGCGGGCTGCTGCGGGAGCAGGCAGGGACTGTCCGGCTTCACGGCCGCCCCCTGGGACGCAAGGAGCGGCAGCGGGCAGCCTTCTGCGTGATGCAGGATGTAAACCACCAGCTCTTTTCGGACAGCGTGTGGGGTGAGTGTCGAATATCCGCCCCGGATGCACCGGACGAAAAAATCGCCGAGGTGCTGGATCGCCTTCAACTGCTGTCCTTTCGGGAGCGGCACCCCATGGCGCTCTCTGGCGGACAGAAACAGCGGCTGGCGGTGGCCACCGCGCTGCTGTCGGAAAAGCCGGTGCTGATTTTTGACGAGCCCACCAGCGGCCTGGATTATGCCCGGATGGTGGAGGTGTCCGGCGTGATCCGGGATCTGGCCCGACAGGGCCGCATCGTGCTGGTGGTAACACATGACCAGGAGTTTTTGCAGCAGGCTTGTGACCGGGTCCTGCATCTGTAAGGAGGGGAACTATGCTGGAGCAGATGATAGCGGGAAATGGCTTTCCAAAAGTGGTGGTGGAAAATGATCATTGCCGGGTCTTTCAGATGATGGGCGGCACCGGGGATGGGAGCATGACCCAGTACGACCTGTACCCCGGGATCACTTTGATGTATAACGACTTCCACATGGAGGATTACGACTCCGACCTGACCATTACCGGAGATCTGCTGTGCATCGACTATTGCCGCCAGGGACGGATGGAGTACCCGGCGGGACCGGATGCTTATTCCTATGTGGAAGCGGGGGACCTGAAGCTGGACCGGCGGCTGGAGCACCGGGGGCACTTTGTCTTTCCACTTTCCCACTATCACGGGATCACGGTGGGGCTGGAGCTGCCTCGGGCAGCCCAGGCCCTGGCCGAATGGGTGCGGGACTTTCCGGTGGACCTGTACCGCCTCCGAGACAAATACTGCTCCGGCCCCCACCCCAAGGTACTCCACGGGGCCCCTTCGCTGGATCATATCTTCCAGGAGCTCTATGCCGTACCGGAACAGATCAAGCTCCCCTATTTCCGCATCAAGACGCTGGAACTGCTCCTCTATCTGGATGCCCTGGAACTGCCCGCGGAGTCGGAGAAGCCCTACTTCTACAAGACGCAGGTGGAGAAAATGAAAGCGATTCACCGCCTGCTGACCGGGGATCTGGAGCGTCACTACACCATCACTGAGCTGTCCCGGCGCTTTTCCATCCCGACCACGGCCTTGAAAGAGTGCTTCAAATCGGTCTACGGCCAGCCCATCAACACCTATATGCGGTGCCTGCGCATGGACCGGGCGGCCCTCCTGCTCCGGCAGGAGCCCCATGCCGGCGTGGCGGAGATCGCCGGCCGGGTAGGGTATGACAGCGCCAGCAAATTTGCCGCCGCGTTCAAGGCGGTAAAGGGTAAAACGCCCCTGGAATACCGCCGGGAGGGACAATAAATTCTTCTGTCCAAACGGGACAGGATCGGCGGAGCGGAGCGGAAAAGAGCTTTTTTATCAGTTACAATGGCTGCGGTTAGCGAAAGCAAATCGCAGTCATTTCTTTTGAGAGGAGTCTTGCCGATGAAAGAACGGACCTGGCTGAGCATCCTGCTCTCCTATGCCGGACCCTGCCGGGGCAAAATGGCCGCCTCGGTGGCCCTGGCGGTGGTCAGCGTGGCAGGAGGCTTTGTGCCGTATCTGGGAGTCTATCAAATCCTGCGGCTGTTTGTGGAGCGTCGGGCGGGCCTGGAGGGCATCCTGCTGTGGTGTGGGGTGTGCCTGGCAGGCTACGCCGTCAAGGTGGCGGGCTATGCCCTGTCCACCATGCTGGCCCATGTATCCGCCTATACCATTCTGGAGGGCCTTCGCCTCCAGGTGGCAGATCAGCTCATGAGGGCGCCCCTGGGCGAGGTGGAATCCCGGCCCATCGGGGCCATGAAGAGCACCATCGTGGACCGCATCGAGGATGTGGAGCCGCCCCTGGCCCACATGATCCCAGAGCTGAGCTCTAACCTGCTTCTGCCCCTGGCGGTCGTCATCGCCATGTTCGCCATCGACTGGCGGATGGGCCTGGCCTTGCTGGTGACCATCCCAGTGGCCCTGGTCCCCATGGCGGCGGGGATGCGGTCCTACAACAAGAACTATGCCGCCTATATGGCGGCCAACAACCATGTCAACAGCGTCATCGTGGAATATGTGGAGGGCATCCAGGTGGTCAAGGCCTTCAGCCAGGGGGAGCGATCCTACGCCAAGTTCGCCCAGGCTGTGAGCTCTTTCCGGGACTTTACCCTGAACTGGTTCCGCTGCACCTGGGCCTCCATGAATCTGTGCCTGTCCATCCTGCCCACCACCCTGCTGGGGACCCTCCCGGTGGGCATCTATCTTTACCAGACCGGGGTGCTGGACCCAGCTCAGGTGACGCTCTGCCTGATGATGGCCCTGGGCATCGTCTCCCCGCTCATGAGAGCTACCGCATTCATCAACTCCATGAAGAGTATGCAGTTTGCGGTGAAGGACACCCGGGAGCTGCTGGACCTGCCCCAGCTCTCTCAGGCGAAGCAGGAGGCGGATCTGGACGGCAGCGGCATCCGGTTTCGGAATGTGGCCTTTTCCTATGGCGGGACGGGGGGCGCGGAGGTGCTCCATGACCTGGAGCTGCACATCCCCCAGGGGAGCTTCACCGCCCTGGTAGGGCCCTCAGGAGGCGGCAAGTCCACCATCGCCCGGCTGGCTGCCCGCTTCTGGGATGTGACGGCCGGCTCCATCACCCTGGGTGGGCGGGACATCCGGGAAATGCCTCTGAAACAGCTCTCCCAGGCCATCAGCTTCGTCACCCAGGACAACTTCCTCTTTGACTGCTCTCTCAAGGAGAACATCCGCCTGGGAAAGCCGGACGCCTCGGACGAGGAGGTGCTGGCGGCGGCCAGGGCGGCCCAGTGTGAGGAGTTTCTGGCCCGACTGGACCGGGGCTGGGACACCCCGGCGGGAGAGGCGGGCAGACAGCTCTCCGGCGGGGAGCGCCAGCGTATCGCCATCGCCCGCGCCATTTTGAAGGACGCCCCCATTGTGATTTTGGACGAAGCCACCGCGTTTACCGATCCGGAAAATGAGGACAAAATCCAGAGCTCGATCATGGCCCTCTCCAAAGGGAAGACCCTGCTGGTCATCGCCCACCGCCTGAGCACCATCCAGAACGCGGATCAGATCGTGGTGCTGGAAAAGGGGCATATCGTGGACCAGGGCACCCAGGCGGAGCTGCTCCGCCGCTGCCTGCTTTACCAGAAGCTGTGGCAGGCCCACATCGGAGCCCAAGGCTGGGCAGTTACATCGGGCGCAAAGGAGGGACAGTGAGATGTTTCACAGTGTAGGACGGATCATGCGGTGGGCCGGAGCCTACCGGAAACGAATGGTGCTGGGCTTCGTGTGCTCCTTCTTCGCCACCTGGTGCACCGCCGGGCCGGTGGTGCTGGCGGCTTGGGCGCTGGGACAGCTGATTGTGGACGCCTGGGGAGAGGAGCGCCTGTCTCCGCACCTTCCCTGGCTGTGCCTGGGCGGGATCGTGGTGCTGATTCTTCTGCGGTTTTTCTTCACCTACTGGAAAAACCGGCTTCAGGAGAGTATCGGCACGGAACGGGCGGCAGAGCAGCGGATGGAGCTGGGGAATGTGCTCAAGCGGGTGTCCCTGGGGTACTTCGCCAAAAACGACCTGGGAGACATTTTGGCAGCCCTCACCACCGAACTGAGCACCCTGGAGCTCCAGAGCATGAAAATGGTGGATGCGGTGGTGAACGGCTATATCCAAGTGGCCGTGATCCTGCTGTGTGTGGCGTTTTTCTGCCCGCCTGCCGCGCTGGCGGCGCTGATCGGTGTGCTGGTGTCCGCCTTTGCTCTGCGGGGGATCGGCCGCCAGAGCGCCCGCACCGCCCCGGTGAGCCACCGGGCTCAGGAGGCGCTGTCCGGGGCGGCCATTGAGTACATTCACGGTCTGCCGGTGGTCAAGTCCTTCGGCCAGGATGGCGTTTCTGTCCAGCGGTTTCGGGAGGCCTGCCGGGCAAACAAGGCCATCCGCATCAAAAATGAGTTCGGCTTTGTCCCCTGGAACTGTCTGCACCTGTTTGCTCTGCGGGCGGCTTCCGTGGGGCTGGTGCTCACCGCCGGCTGGCAGGCCCTGGCCGGCGCCCTTCCCCTCCAGTATTTCCTGATGATCGCCCTGTTCTCCTTTACCATCTTCGGCAGTGTGGAGGCCATCAACGATGCGGCCCACATCCTGTCGGTGACGGACTCGGTGCTGGACCGTCTGGAGGAGCTGGAGCAAACCGATTTCATTGACAAGGGAGGAAAGGAGGTCGTGCCGGAGCGCTTCGATGTGGCCCTGAGCCATGTGTCCTTCGGCTACGGCGGCCGCGAGGTGCTCCACGATGTATCCTTTACCGCCCCCCAGGGGACCACTACCGCCATCGTTGGCCCCTCCGGCTCCGGAAAGAGTACCATCTGCAATTTGGTTGCCCGGTTTTATGATGTGAATGCCGGCTCTGTCTCCGTGGGCGGACACGATGTGCGGGAGTTTACCTGCGAGAGCTTGCTGAGAAACATCTCCATGGTGTTCCAAACGGTGTATCTGTTCCATGACACGGTGGAGAACAACATCAAGTTCGGCTGCCCGGACGCCACCCATGAACAGGTGGTGGCCGCTGCCAAGGCCGCCTGCTGCCACGATTTCATCTCTGCCCTGCCGAACGGCTATGATACCGTGATTGGAGAGGGCGGCTCCACCCTCTCCGGCGGGGAGAAACAGCGCATTTCCATCGCCCGCGCCATGCTCAAAAACGCGCCTATCGTCATCCTTGATGAAGCGACCGCCAGCGTAGACCCGGAGAATGAGCACCTGATTCAGCAGGCTCTGTCCGCTTTGACAAAGGGGAAAACCATCCTTACCATCGCCCATCGGCTGGCCACCATCCAGAGCGCGGACCAGATCCTGGTGGTGGAGGACGGCCGCATCGTTCAGCGGGGTACCCACGACGAGCTCATGGCCCAGGGCGGGCTTTACCGGCGATTCATTGAGATCCGGGAACAGGCCGAGGGCTGGAGACTGGCATGAGGGAGAACAGCAAGCGACAGCATCCCGCATCCTTACACGCTTCAGGCGAGGACTATCTGGAAGCCATCCTGATCCTTCATATGAAAAAGGGCACGGTGCGCTCCGTGGATGTGGCCCGACACCTGGGAGTTTCCAAGCCCAGCGTGTGCCATGCGGTGGCGTTGCTAAAGGACGGCGGTTTTCTCACCATGGATGAGGATTTCTCCCTATGCCTGACGGATGTGGGCCGGGAGGTCGCGGAGAGCATCTACGAGCGCCATTGTTTTTTTACAGAGAAGCTGATTGCCGCAGGGGTTGACCCCAAGGTGGCGGAAGCCGACGCCTGCAGGATTGAGCACATCATCAGCGCGGAGTCTTTTGAGCGGCTGAAAGAGGCGGCTAAAGGTATGAGGCAGGCGTAACGCCTCATTCTTTCGGCTCCTGAATAAGCACACTTAAAAGAAGCTGGAAAGGAACACCCCCTGCTTTGGCAGGGGGTGTTCCTTAATTGAAGCTGTTCAACCGTGCTCCGGCATTATTCCCGGCATTTTGCTCGTGACGCAAGTACAGAAATTTATCAGAAATTAAACATAATTCAGGAGAGTATAATACATCCATTTTCCATAAAAAGGAGATGAAATTACGAGCAGCGTCATTTCAGGAAAGCGTATTCTACTAATTGAGGAAAGCCAAGCACAGGCGGAGAGCATCCGAGCCTTATTGAGGAAAAACGGGGTTGATCCTTGCATCGCCTTGACAATCCAAAACGCGGTCAGCCAAATGATGATCCGCACCTTTGATGTAGTGGCTCTGGACGCGGATACCGAGGATGCTGCCCGTCTGATTGGTTTGCTGCTGGATCTTCGGCACGCAAAGAATACGCTTCTACTTATGTTCCCAATCGGTAAATCTGATGTTCGGGCGGCTTTTATGAACCGAGGGTTTGATATGTGCCTTGCGGAAAACAGTCCCAAGGAGTGCTCTGCCGCTGTCTGTGCCCTGCTTCGCCGTCCGTCGGCCGATGAATACCCTACGGAGGCCGCACCGCCTGGCCGTATCATTTATAAAGATCTGATGATGGACCCCTTGCGCCAAAGGGTCACAATGCGCGGAAGTCAGCTCTCCTTTACAGCTCTGGAGTTCAAGCTCCTCTATTTCCTGGCCAGCAATCCCTCTATCGTCTTTTCCAGGGAACTGATCTATGAACGGGTCTGGAGGGAGAGCAGTCTCTACGGCAGTAAGAGCGTTAACGACCTGATCTGTTCTATACGAAAGAAGATGGGCCTGTCTCCTAAAGATACCGATTATATCAAGACAGTCAAGGGAGTCGGGTACTGTTTCGCTCCATAATGTCGAAATAACACATATTCCGCCGCAAATTCTCTTTTAAGTCCACTTTGGGAGCGTAAGGAAACCATGATGCACCGCTATTCTGTGGATAACGGCACAAGAACCCACATCGCGACGAAATTTGCTTTCAAAGCATGGAATGAGATGGGGGAATATGAATAGGTCTGCGCCTCCACTTTTCCACCATGGCAGGGCAACAGCTTGGTCTACCGCTATCCTATTCTCCGGTGCCAATTTTCTTGCCTTGGATAAGAATTCCTCGCATGATGTCTCCTTGTGCTGAAAAATTTTATTTCAGAAAGAAAGGCGGGGGGATCATCATGGAGCAAACGAAAATAAGAGAACAGGTAATTGATGACTTGAAGCAATATCCGGAGCTGAAGAAGAAAGTCATCTTGCTTCGCTATGAGCAGGAACACCCCGCCAAGATTTCAGACAGCGAGGTGATCGACAGCATGGCGCTTTCACGGCCGGTGAGCGACGGCATTCGACCGGCGGGATTTATCTCAGATAAGACCATGCGTATCGCCACACAGTTCCGGGACAAGAAAGACCGACTCAACCAAGAAACCATTATGGAGATCGCCCAGGAGCTTTATACCGTTGAACAACAGATCTCCAAGCTGGAGTTCTATGTCTCACAATTAGAAGAAAAACAGGCCGAAGTGATCCGAAAATATTATTTTGAGGGGAAAACTTGGGGAGAATTACAGCGGGAAATGCATCTGGCGCCGCGGACACTGCTCAAGCGCAGAGACGATGGCCTGGATGCGCTTGTGTCCATCTACTCTTACATAGGGCAGGTGAAAGGAGATCGAAGGAATACATGACGGTACATTTTTATGACGATGCGCACGAAGCGTTTTTCCGTGAGAAATTGGAGCGGGCCGCAGCATCCGGGCGTACTCCAGACAACTATTTTCGTTCTTTCCTCTATCTGTGCGGGCTGTGCCCAGATACCAGGAGCCACTTCCATCGTTTATTTGACTGGCGGGAGTGGTGTATCTGCCCGGAGGCGCTGGCTGACGGCTGGCAGACTGGTACGAGCAAAAGAATCACCAGGCTGGCATTTAACCTGTGGAACGGCTATGGGCAGGAGCAACCGGAGGATGAACGGGTCTCTGCGGCATTCCTGCCGGATGAGATATTCTGCTGTGGGTTTCAGTCCTGCTTCTTTGAGGCGGTGCGGCTCCGTTTCCCAGAATATGCGGACGCTGCCTCATCACTCCCATGTATGGGACCAGGCTAAATGATTTTTGTAAATAACCCATACTGTGTTTTACAGGCCGACAGCGCAAAGCTGCCGGCCTGTGTTCTTTGATCCGATATTATTGTTCGCTTTGGCCGCTGTAACGAATATCCTCCGTCACATCATGGCCTGTTCCCGGAACGGCATAGACGCCGCAGCGGGAGATCTCCTTGAGCGTTTCAATGCGCCAACGCAGGGCACGGGCCACAGCAATGCGGCGGGCTTCATCCAGGAACAGGGAGCCCTTGGTCAGCTCCATCCATTCCTCCTCGATACTGTCCAGCCTGGACAGGTCCAGCCAGTCAAAGGAAGATACCAGCTTGATCTGCTCCTCATGGCGGTCCTTGAACGGCTTGCAGGTGACCCGCCCGCTTCCCACCATGCCGGTGGGCTTGTCAAACCACAGGGATGTGCCGCTGTCGTAGATCGGGGCGGCGCCCAAATACTCCAGCGTCTCAGCGTTGCGTACCACGCCGAAGTTATTTTGGTGCCGGTCCTCGTTGACGATCAGGTAGTCCAGTACGATCATCCGGTCCACGGCCTCCCGGACGCCGGGAATACCAAGGGCTTCACAGCAGTCCATATAATGCTGATAGACCGAGACATGATTGGGCCGCTTTACCGTCTGCATGATATACCACGCTGGGATCAACTCGGTTTCCGGGGTGATAAAGTCCTCACATACGCTGTACGGGTAGTCCTCCTGGACCGTCAGCGTATAGGTCACATGGGGGATACCCAGACGCTCCATCACGGAACTGGCCAGCACCTCATTGTAGGGCTCCTGCTGGGTGGCGCCGCTTCCGCCCTTCATCAGGCACCGGCGCTCATCCAGAATGGCCCACTTTTTCTTCAGCCAACCGTCCGAGGTGTTGTCCGGGGACATCAGGCTTACCCGGCCGCTGGATGAGCCGCGGCCGAGCAGGATATTGCCCACATCATCGGAAAAGGCGTTTTGAAAGAAGTTTACCTCCTCCCAGCGCACGCCGCTGGATGTCGGGCAGATCCAATATTGGTCGGACAGGCTTAGCCCCAGGCATTTGTCCAGGAGCAGTTGTGTGGAGGCCAACTCCAACTCTCGCAGGGCATCCCGGATGCGGTCACGGCTGGCTGGAATGGCCCGGCCGGTCCACCATGTATTGAGGGCGCTCCTGTCAATGACTCCCTTTTTCACAGGGATACCTACCGGAACATGGAGCGCGTTATAAACATGGCCGACAGACCGGATCACACCGGTGTCCGTATCCAATTGGAGGTCGGCCACAGGTGTATTTTTGTGCATAAGAACATAGCGACTGTCTGCCATTTTGGTTTCACCTCTTTCTGCTTGATTATAGTAAGAAAAAAGGAACTTGCAACTTGCCGTTGAGTATGCGATGCGCCTCCAAGGGGCTTTTTATTTTTGAGAAAACAGCAGGACCGGCACCGGGCGGCAATTTGAACTCCCCGGTGCGCCGATCCTTCGCAAGATGAATCAGATCGTTTCCTCTAAAAGCCGCTCTTTGATGACGACGGTATTTCCATGCTTCCTTTTCCAGGAGAGTACGGGCCTGGTTTGTATTCCATGGGTACCCGTTCTGAAAACGATACGGCGCAGGACTGCATATTCCGGAATGGAGGGGGCAATCATGGCGACGGTAGTCTCAATCTGCTCAATGGCCTTGACCAGATCGGAGCCCTTCAATTCGATGTAGTAGGAAGTCTTTGCATCATCGTTCAAAAGGAGATAATCACAGCGCGGAGACATATCCCCCGCTGCGACCACCTCTCCATCCACCTTGAACTGCCGGATCATGTGCCTATTTTTGTTCTTGCCGACATGGGTACAGCGATTTTCCGCCGAAGTAAATACGGAGTGCTGTCCCGCCCGATGCGGCGTAAAATCATTGATGTTGCAGCACATACCTATCCCTCCTCAGAAAACAAAAATCCGAGAAGGAAATCGCTTAACGCATTGATCTCAGTGGAGGCGCCGTCAATCAGTTCATTCTTGATCAGCTTCAGCCCATCATCCTCGTTCACAGCCGTTTCCAGCTTGCCGTCATGAATATAATAGGCGTTTGATCTTTCCGCATCAAGCCAAAACCTCTTGTTGAGACGCGGCTTGACCTCTTCTTGACGCTGAACAGGAACCTGGCCGGCGAGCATCAGATAGTTCAGTGTGCTGAGCACATAGGGGCTGTGTGTGGTCACGATGCCTGTGTTCCCGCTGGTAAGCATCAAAGCGAGCACATGGGAGATTGTCTGCTGGGAGGCCGGATAAAGGTGGGACTCCGGCTCTTCCACGATCAGGAACACCTTTCTCTGCTCAATCAGATAATAGAACAGAAGGTTAAAAAGCCACACAACTTCCTGCTGGCCGGAGGAAGCCAGGTTGATTTTCACATATTTGCCGTCTGAAAGATATAGACGCTCCTCATTTTCCGTATATCGGTAGCTGCCGTTCAACACCTGCTCCGCGGCTGTTCTCAAGAGGTTGACCGCGGGCCTGATCTCCTTGTACTTTTTCAGCCGAATCGGGTCAGCCTCAATTTCCCGGATAACGCCATCCATCCCGTAGCCGAAGGTCGGCTTGAGCTTTAGGATCAATTCCGTGTATCGCTTGGTGATATAGTCGATATTACGGAGTTGGGACTCCTCCAGCGAAGTAAAAATATAGTTGAGCTGCGCGCTCAGCAGTGTAATCAAATTGCGCCCGGCCGGAATAAAGACGGTTTCATACGGATCATTAAACAACTGGCTGAGCTGTTTCTCGGCATAGTCCCTCTGGCCGGGAGAGATATTGGAAAAATTCCGCCAGCCCAGCTCTGTGAAATACTCTTTCACAGAGCCGCTAAATTCAATTTCGATATAGTTTTTCAGGGGATCATCATAATTTTCAGTCAGGGATACCCGGATAGAGACATTCTTTTTATAGGTGTATTCCATCTTCATATCCAGCGGCATGACCCAGGAGGTCCCAAAAAGCTGCAGGAATTTGTTCTTCAGGCGCTGTTCCAAGACCATGGACCAGGAAGCGTCATCCCGGTCCGATACTGCTTGCGGGCCTCCCTGCATGATAATATTCAAAATATCCTGTTTGACCGTCCTGAAAAAATAGACGGCTTTTGCAACGGTGCTTTTTCCGCTGGACTGCGGGCCAGTCAAAACGGTGAAGTCGTTCAGGTCCAAATCACATTCTTGAATAGGACCAACATGATATAACCGGAGCTTGTGATCCATGCGGCACACTCCTTTTCCAAAGCGATTTTAAGTTCTGTATTTGTTGTTAGTATAATCAGATTTTAGAGATAAATCAAGTCGAGATGGTGAATGAGGCAAGTCTGGAGATTCGCGGCGAGACGCCTTTGGCGGCAGAGTGACACGGACGGATAGTTCGCAACTCTCCGTCCGTGTTCTCTGTGTAATAAGATGTTTTCTCGCCGCTATGCCACCCGGCTCACCACCAGCTGCTCCGCGATTTGATCGCGGGAGAGCTGGCTGGTGCGGTAGACATTGGTGCAGAACTCCCGGAGGCTGAACTCAAACCCGGCGTCCTCCTGATCCAGCAGGATGCCGGTGATCTGGAAGCCTCTGGCGGACTGTTCCGCCTTCAGCTTTTCCAGGAAACTGTCCGGCAAAACACATTCACCGTCCGTGACGAACACCATGTCGGCATTTTCAAAGCCCTCCTGCTCCATGAGGCGCAGGGCCTCCCGCAGCGGCGTCTCGTAGTCGGTGTTTCCGTTTAGGAAGGTCTCGGCACAGCGCAGAACATCCTCACGGTCGTACTGCCCCGGCAGGAAGAGATCAGTCTGAACATCTCCAACCCCGGCAAAATGGATCACGGCAAACCGGCGCTGGTCCCGCATGGCAATGTCCAGCAGGGCCAGGGCCACCGCCTTACACCAGGGTGCTTGGCTCTCCGCAGAACTGGACTCGTCCAGCATACAGATGATGTCGCCGCTTCCCTTGCAGATGGGCTCCCGGCGCTGGTACTGCTTGAGTGCCTTTCGCTGGAGCTTGCGCAGGAAAAGCGGCAGCGTCTCCGGCGCGGCAAGCATGGCGAACTCCGAGGCAATGGCCCTGTTGATGTCGCCGCCCAGCTCCAGGCTGTACTTCTCGCCGCGGCCATAGGCATAGCCGTTTTTGCGCTTGCCGTCCATCAGCTCCTTCAGGCGCCCCAGATAGCGGGCCACCTCCATGAGCGTGGGACTCTTGCCGACGCGGGCGGCCAACTCCAGGTCCGCCGCTCTCCGCTCCGGATCATTGCTGTCAGGGCCGTAGCCCCAGGCCAGAAGCGCCGACGAAACGCTTTCGGCTTTCTGTGCCGCCGCCCGTACCGCCTGTGCAAAACAGCCGGAGACGGCCTCTTTATTTTGGAGCATCTGGTCGCGGACCATATGGCCCACGGCTTCCGTCTGGTTGACCTGGCTCTGGGCCTGATTGGCAGCCTTGACGGCCTGCTTCTCCAGTTCGGGAAGCTGCTCAGGGCCGGCCTGTGCGATTTGCTTCATCAGTTTTTGAAGCTCCTCCATGCTCCTGTCCCTTTTTTGTTCCAGGCGCTCCAGGGTATTCAGCGCCCCTTTTTTTCCACTGGCTTTTTCCAGCAGCTCATCCAGGTTTCCAGCCACCTGACTGATAAATTCCGAAGCGGCCTCATAGGCGGGGAGCTGCCGCCCCTCACAGGCGGCTTTGATGGCGGGATAGTCCTCGCCGTCCATCACCTCATTTAGGATCGGTGCATTGAAGCGGCGGGCCTGCTCGGAAATGGCATCTTCTGGCTGCCGCCGCACATTCAGGGAATAAAAGCTCTGATAGATGTCCCTGCTCAGAGCGGGAAAGGTGGACAGCTTTTCGCCGCAGGCTTTTTCCAGCGCATCCAGCTCGTTATCACCCCGGCGCAGGTCCCGGTATGCCGCGTCCTCCAGTTTGGTTGATTTCAGCACCCGATGTCCGCCGGCGTGCCGGGGGGAGAATGTCTGCGCGGTCTGTGCCAGGGGAGAGCCCAGCACATCGCTTAAAGAGCGAAAATAAGTACGCATATTACTTTCCTTCCTTTGTCATTTTCAAAGTCCTGTTATGATCGAAATCCTCTTCGGGATCAATCTTATCCCGCGTTGTCTCTCAGGCCATCGCAGTCTGCCGCATTTTGGAGCGACAGCCAGCGCCGCTCCAACAGCGGCGCTATTTTTGCCACGGTGCCGTCCTTGTCAAATGGAGCGAGCACCAGATCACCCTCGTTGCTCCAGGTCCGGATGTGATCTTCGGCCAGCCGTTCTGATAGGCTCACAGCTTTGCCGCCGAACAGCTCGCTCTCCATCGGTAAAACAGTGCCGTAGTGCCAGACATTTGTGCGGGCGCCGAATTTCTGAATCGTCTTTCGGCCTTTTGGAGTGAGCGTGCCGTTCACTTCACGCTTGGTGAGGCATCCCCAGGTCTTTGTACCTGCCCACTTGTTGGGCTTGTCTTTCAAAATATGAACGGTCTTGGGCTTGCCCTTTGCGAGGATATACATGGACTCAAAAGCGTCTCCATATCGGACAGGGGTGGGCGGCGTGTTCCTTTCCTTTTCCACAAGGATGGTGTCGATCAGTCTCAACTGGATTGATTGAAAGTAGACTACCTGACGGAATTGCGCGGTGGAAAAGGTGGCCTCCCCGCGCTCATTGGGGACATGCCAGACCAGCACCCCGCCCGGCTTCAAAACCCGTAAGAGCTCAACCGCAGTCCTCCGAAACAGGTAATCGGATGGCCGGCCTTTTTGAAAAAACTCCTGCTTGCCTGGAGCGGCCAGAATCAAATCTATGGTCTCCGCGGGCAGCGCCAGTAAAACCTGGAGGTGATCTGCGCAGCGGATGACTTTTCCAGGCTCAGATAAGAGCATCGTATTCACCGTCCTTCTGTGACCTGCATCCAGCGGAGAGGCGCTTGGCGGTTGGGACATGGCGCTTCTCCATTTCTCGCTGAAGCTCCGCTTGAAAACGGGCGGCAGCGGCGTGGATTCTCCGCAGTTGACGAAGTTCCTCTTTGGAAAGGGACCCGTCATCTTCATAGGCCGCCAGTTCGCAGGCTGTGGAAAAGGCGGCGAGGGCGGAGACCATGTTTTGGCATTGAGCTTTTAAGTATGGATTGTCCATTGTACTATTCCTTTCCAAACAGCCTGGACGAGTCGAACAGGATTACTTTCCCGTCCTCCGTGATACGCATGGCTGTGAAGTGAAATGCACTCCTGGCGATACCGGATAGGTAGTCCAGGCGGCCCAAACGGGTGACGGCCTCATCTCTGGTAATAGGGGCGCCGTCCATCTCGTAAGTTGTTTTGTCTCTTCTGGTGGCTTCTTGGATCTGGGCGAAGTCTTTTCTGCCATATCCGCAGCGTTCAAGATACATCTTCTCTTCTTTTGTGATCTTCATTGAGATCTCTGCCTCCTGTTTTTGATTTAGGCCACGGCATAATTCAGGGCATAGAAGCCGTTTCCGCAGGAAATATATTGTCCCGGGTGCTCATAGGCGGTGGCCCGTATGCGATCCCGAAAATGCGGGTTTTTCTTTGCTTTTGGGTGAGCGGCCAGACGGTCTCCCAAGTCGGACAGCTTGGCGCGGCCGCTCAGCTCCTCCATGGTCAACCGAATCAGGTGGTGCCAAGTCAAGCCAGGGATGTCCTCCTTCCGTAGATCCACGGTGGTCTCCCGGCGCACCGCGAAAGGGAAAAAGAGTGCATCCTGTTTATGGAAAAGGAGCAAATACTCCGTTACCACAGGGATGAATGGCTTTTTGTAGCTGCGGGTGTCGCTGACGCAGTTGTATTGCCCTTTTACGATGAACGCTTCCATCTGTCCCACGCGCATAAGGTCATGCTGCATAGAGTAGAAACTCCCTTTGGTGCGGATGTCCCCAACCAGGATGGCAAGCCGGCCGTCCCTGCGCAGGGCCATAAAGAGCTTCTGGACAATGTAATTCAGCTTTTCCACAAACTCGGGATAGCTGGAACACCTGGAAAGGTCATCCTTATGCGGCGTGCCCCACATATTTCCGGAGTAAGGGATCAGATTATGGTAGGGCGGGTGGAGAAAAATCAAATCTGCCGAATCGTCCACTTCGTCCCGCAGCGCATCCCATCCGCCAATACCGCAGGCAGGGGCGGGATTGAGGTCATACAGAAGCGAGCGCACACCAAGGCTCTGCGCCGCCGCCTGGCTCGTCCCAGAGCCGGACATAGGATCAAGGAGCGTAAAGTCCTGTGTCTGCTTCCCGTAGTAATGCTTGCACTCAAGCACATAGCGGAGAATCGCCCGCACGACCTCCGGCGAGCAGTTTCCACGCCACTTGTTGTTCCCGCCGCTGCCGCGTTCCGGGAAAGCCATAAAAGAAGTGAGTTCCTTACCCACACGCTGGCGAAGCTCTTTGGTCCCCAGTTCCTGGACAATCTGTTTCCAGCGGGGGCCGAACTCTTTCTCCAATATCTGTACTGCGCGATCCTGTTCCGGAAAGCTCATGTATCATCGTCTCCTGTATCTTGGTATATTTGCTTTTGCAGGGAAGAAATACAGCGCGGGAGAGGACGAAGCCTCCCCCGCGTGTTGTTTTGCCGGAATTAGAAATCCGGCGCAAAGTCATCGCCGCCGCCCGGCACAGAGCCCTGATAGGCGCCGTAGCCCGCAAACTGGTCGTCGGCGGGGAAGTCGCCGGCGGCATCATCCTTCTTGCTGTCGGCAAAGTAGGCGTTGTCCACAAGAATCTCAATGCTGACGCGGTTGTTGCCTTCCCGGTCTTTCCAGCCTCTTGTCTGAAGCCGGCCGTCCACCGAGATCATGCGCCCCTTGGTGAAATACTTGCAGATAAACTCAGCGGTGGATCTCCAGGCCACGACATCGAAAAAGTCCGTCTCTTTCTCCTCGCCCTTGCCATAATCCCGGTCATTGGCAATCCGGAAAGAGGTGACGGAGACGCCGCTTTGGGTGCGGCGCAGCTCAGGGTCTGCAACCAGGCGGCCGGTCATAGTGATACGGTTTAACATAAGGTTGTCCTCCTCTTGATCATGAGAATGTGATTTGCAGGCCATCACTGTAATTGCCTGCTTCAAAGATGTAGTAAGTCCCATTTGGCAGCCGGATCAAGGGGTGCTCGCGCACCCGCTTGACCGCGCTTTTCAGACCGCCGGCGCTGACCGTCAGCGCCAGGGTTTCCAGCCCATTGGCATGGACATGATGGACTCGGAACAGTTTCATCATCCGGAGCTGCCCTCCTTGTGGGAAGGCTCCGCCGGAGCATCCTCTGGAGGATGCCAGTGATATATGCACTCAGGATTTCCACAGCGCCCATTCCACAGAATGCCGTTGTACTCCGGGTACTGCTGCGCGTAATACGGGCCGCCGCCAGTGTAGCTCATGGCGCTTTCTCCTCCCAGTCCCGGCACCGAAATGCCGTCTTCAGATGGCCGTCAGGGTCACGGGAGAGCTCCCGGTCGCGGCCAGTCTGGATGAACAGGAGAAAGACTGCCAGCCCCTTTTTCAGGCAGCCGGGATTGTGGCGGCAGGTGTTACAGTCCTTTTCCGAATCTTTACACATCGCCGGAGCCTCCGTTCCACTCAACCTCCGAGGTGAAATACAGCTTGTCGGTCAGAGCGTCGAAGAATCGGTGAAGCCTTTCCAGCTTGGACAGGCCGCTTTTCCGCCCCGCTTTGTAAATAGCGGCGGAGATGTCTTTGAGCGCATAGCTCCGCCAGCCCTCGCCGGGCATGACAAAGGAAAACCTTCCGGAGGGAAAATCGACCTGGAAGGCACCGTTCACATGAGGATCATTGCGAAAGCGCGCCATCGACAGCTCGGCAAAGTCTTGAGTAGAAAGGCGTTCCGTCTCTCCCAGCCTGGAACGAAAATCGCCGCTTGGGGATGACGGCGACTTTCGCACCGTCTCCCGGATAAAGGCGGCCAGGGCAAGGAGGTCCCAGGCCCGCGTGAGCTTATGGTACTCGCAGGCCCGGCCGGCGGTCAGCTTGAGGACGGACACGCGGTAGGTCTCCGCCTCGTGCCGCACCCGCTCCTCCGCTTCATGCTGTTCCTCCCGGGCCAGCTTTTCGGCAATCTCAACGCGCTGTTCGGATGGGACCAGGCGTTCGTAGAGTTCCGTCAAGACCCTGCCCAGCTCTTCCTCCACACTGGAGCCCGCAGGCTCCAGTGCAGTGGATAGCGCATTGAATTTGTCTTCCGGATACCAGAGAGTGATCTCAAGGCAATTTGCCATGTCAGTCCCTCCCGGTGCGAAGCTCGCCGAGGTATTCGCCAAAGCGCTCCTTATCGAAATCCTCGATGATCTCCATATCTACACAGAAGCGCAGAAATTCCAGGAACATATTCCGGGCGGCGTTGTACTCGTCGCCGCTGAGTTCTTTTTGCTGCTCCAGTGCGTCCAGACACTCGGCCGCATCTCCATAGGTGTTTTGGAATCGGCAGTAGCTCATGTTCGACATAGGATACCTCCTGAATTTAAGCCGCAAGTGCGGCGGTTTCCGTGGGGAACGGCACGACCTTCGAGCGCGCCTGGTCCATCTCCAGCTTGATTTCACCGGGTTTGACCTGAAACATACGGGCAATCTCCAGGTCGTGGTAGCCCTGTGCGCGCAATGCGGCGATCTGCCGCTGCTTTTGCGTCAGCTTGCCGGAGAGTTCCTGAAAAGACAGCACATTTTCATAGGCCGCCGATACGGGGTCCAGCAGATCCCGGGTATGAAGCTCTTCATCCAGGGACTCTACCAGGGCACGGCGCTTCTTGCGCATCCAATACTCCTTGGAGTGGTGGACATCGCAGCTCATGGCCCGGTAGGCAATGGTGGAAAAGCTGTACTTGCGCAGTTCTGGCCGGGCCAGATATTTGCGGACTGCCCGCAGGTAGCCAAAGACCACAACATCGTAAAAGTCATCCTCCGGCAGCCCCGCCTTGCGCAGATACCCATAGATAACGGAGTGATGTTCGGCAGCAAATTCTGATTCAGCTTCAGTCAGCGGCAGATTGTAATTTAACATAATTGGCACCTCTTTCTTTATCATTGGATGCTGTCAACTGGCCTTCAGGTCATAGAGCTCCCGAAGCGGAACATAAGAGTATTGGACCGACGCATGGGCCTCCTTGCTGTACCGCTCCAGTTCTTCCAGACAGGCGTTGATCTTTTCCCGCTCCGCATCGCTCTGAGCATTGGAGAGCATTTGACTGAGCGTGATATAGAGGGACATAAATTCATCCCGCAGTTTTCCGATCCGGCGGGCCGCAGGGGCGTCGGCCGTATCGGTAAACTCCTGATACCCCTCCACGGCTTCCGCCAGAATGGTGTCCAGCCGGTCCTTGAGGGGATCGTTGCACATCCGCTCCAAGGTGGATTGGATGATAGTCCGCTCCTCCGGAGCGGTCCACAGGTAGGCGCAGAGCGTGGTCAGATCAGACGGCTCCACGGTGTCCCTGCCGCTGAGCCAGGCCTTTGCCTGTGCGATAGGGGCGTAGTTAAAATATTTCCGGTCAGAGATATGGATGCCCTTGCCGCGCAGCCCACACAGCACATCGTCCATCAGCTCATTTACCTGGTCCGGGACGCGGACCTGAAGCACTTCGTCCTGCATGGCCTGCAGCTCCGCCAGGGAAATGACGGCCGACGGATTTTGCGCCGTGCCCTGCGCCGCCTGCTTCTGCTTCAGAATCGTCAGGCGGGCGTCCCTGTCTTCCACATACTCAGTGACCACCTTGAGCTCAAACCGGTCATAGAGCGGCTTGAGGATCTTCTCCTCCGGATTTGCGAAATTCGGAATTTCATTGGAGGCGGAAAAGAAAGAGATCGTGGGGATGTGGATGGTTTTGCCCTCATTGGTGTACCGGCGCTCGTTGAGCGCGGTCAGGAGGGCGTTGAGGATACCGTCGGACGCCTTAAAAATCTCGTCTAAAAAGACAATATGGCTGTCCGGCAGCTTTCCTTTGGTGATGATCCGGGGCTCGCCGCTGTGCAGCTCAGCGAGCGCCTTACGGTACTGTTCCATCTCCGCGGTCAGGTCCGCGAGTTGACTTGCGCTGTTCGGCCCACCGGTCTGAAGTTCTGTCTCCAGCTTCCGGCGCAGCTCCTGATAGTGCTGGTCTTTCTCCAACACCTCCTCCGGCACGCCGCCGGGGATGAGGCTGGAGAGGTCCAGACGCCCGAACAACGCCTCTTCATCGGTCTGCTTGGACATCAGCCGCTCAAACTGGTTGGTGCCGGTGATGCCGGCGCGGAACAGGTTGATAACGGCGCTCTTGGCCTGGCCGGTATCGCCCAGGATAAAGACATTCTTGCGGGTGAGCAGGGCGATGGCGATGATCTCAATGAGCTCATCACGCTCGGCCACCTGTGCCCGGACTTCCTCCATCCGGGTGAGCATCTTGTTTCTCGGTGTTTGACTCATTTGTTTTTCCTCCTTTAGCATCTCCAGAGACGAAGCCGGCCGGGCGTCGGCGCCAGCAGGCGGTCCGGGATCGGCTTGCCGCTGCGGAGCATAGCCGTAATTCCACAGCCGAGCCAGGTAAAATGCGAGGCGGTAAGCTCCGCCGGACGATGGCAGTCTCTTGTCCACTCCGGGAGCTGGTGTCGATGTATGCCTGCGCCTCCTCATAAGTGCGGAATTTCATGGCGTGAAGCGGCTCGTCATAGCCAACGGCATCCGGGACCCCGCCTATTTCGCCGTGCTCGGCATAGTATAGATCGGTGTCTCTGGTGTTGCGGATCAGATAAAGGCTATATGCCATTTGCGACCCTCCAGCAGAATTTCAGGATCACGGATGCCGGCAGGGTCTTGAATGTCTCTTGCCGGTCCGGCGAGAGGGCGTCGAAGATCTGGCAGACGACATTCGCAGTGGTCGCGTCCAGCCAGACCCAGCCGGCCCCCGCTTCAAAGGGTTCGCGTATGTCATACAATCCGGGAGTATGCTCCCGCGGGCGGATCATACGCAGCCCATGTTCGCGTACAGTTTGGCAGCACTCTAAAAAGGTCATGGCTGAAAACCCATCCCTTCTCTTATTTGGGCGAAAGCATCGGTTTCATTCCGGCGGTAGCTTCCCATGTACTGCCCATTTGCGATCATGTACTCGCGCAGGGTCAATTCGTTGTCCCATAGTACGGAATTGTCGTCCTTGATAAGCGCGGTCAAGCAAAACTTCAGGGTTGGATAATGCCGGGAGACAACGCGAAACATATTTTTGGGGAGCGTGTCCCATACGAAGAAACGGTAGCGCCGTTCTCCCAATACCCGTTTGACCTGCATTTCACACAGGTCTCCGCCGGCTTCCCAATAACCCGCGCACCACAGGCGTCCGGCCTTGAGAAAGCCGCGGCGCTGGATCTCCTCCGGCACCGGAAACAGCGCGTGGAACGAATACCTGGGCTTGGTGTTTGGGGGGCGGTCGGCCCACTGTGGGCCGCATCCGCTCCGAAAAGCCTTGTCAAAGGTGTTGAGAAACGCCGCGTCCCCGCTGACGCTCAGCAGGCATTCGATATACTGGGGGAGTTCCTGCTCCGCCCCGGATTGATTGCTCAAAGGCTCAGGCATGGCGGCTGTCCTCACTGGTACTTTCCGTCACGGCGGATTTTCTGTGCAGCTCCGCTTCCAGTTCCCGCTTTGGCGTATAGCGGTGCAGGTTTTCGTTGACATATTTCGCTGTATGGTACATCAACACCCCGCACAGCTGACCCATCAGCCGACAGGCCTCGGCGTCGTCCCGAAGCGTCTTGAATGTGCCGATGGAGCAGCGGTCATTTCCGGACTCGTCAAACTGTCCCTCAAGGAACAGCTCCACATAGATCCCCTCGCAGCCAAAGTCTATGGTAGATACTGCGGAAAAGGCGTAGTTTGTCAGATAGGAGTCCTTATCCGGAGACAGCGGCTCATTTTTGTTGGGGAGATAGTAGTCCCAAATGGGCTCGATCTCCCTCAGATCGCCGTTGGCCCTGGCCCGGTCCAGCACGGCATACAGCAGCGTGCTTTTCCGGTCCCGCCGGGGAACGGTATAGGGCTCCTCAGCCCGGTTGCGGCAGATCCAGTCCTCTACTGCGCGCTGATCCTCCTCGTGGAACAGCTTGAGGAACTGGGCGTTTTTTTCGCCCAGCGTGAGATCGTCCTGTTCCATGTACCACGCTGCGCGTCCTAACAGGCTACGATTGTATGTACCGTCACTGCGCCGGTGTTCAAAGGGACGGTAGTGTTCCATCTCCCGATAGATACGCTCCAGGAGAGCGTCACCGGAAAGCTCATCCGGGATAGATATGCCGCTTTGCAGGTCCTGCCCACCACAGCGCAGGCACCAGCCGGTCATATACAGAAACCGCTGTGGCTCGTGCTGTTCAAGAGAGGTGTACTCCAGCTTCCAGCCCGTAGGAATGAAGTTGCGGCTGTAATGGTCTGTGGCGATCTGGAAACTCCCGCTCTTTGAGGCGGGACAAGTGCAGTTTCGATGCTCATTCATGGCTATTCTCCTTTAACAGTCCATTTTTTTGCAGATGGTTTTCCACCGCCTGCGGAGTCTGATACCGCTCCAGCCAGTAGTTTCGTTCCCAGGTCTGCGGAAGCGGGGGATCGAACGCCGGCCTGCGGAAATAGACCTTTTCAAATACTTTGATTTTGCGGCCATCGGTAAAGATAGCGATTCTGCAGGGAGTGTCGTGCATCCCCGGGATAAAGCTATCCAGGATTTTAGCAAGCCGCATGGGTGCTGTCTGCTCACTTGGAGCGGCGGTGTGCTCAGGCATGGTGCGCGCCTCCCTCATGTTCGAGGCCGAACACCTTTGCCGGAAGGACGGTACTCTGGCTATAACAGTAGAAGAAATGAGAAGCCAGGCCGTCGTCAATTTCGATCAATTCGCCATTTTTCAGCGGCGTGCCGTTGAGCACACTCTCCACCGGCTCCTCCTGGAGCGCGTTGTAAAACTGCTCAGCAGTCATGCCCAGTGGAAACTCGCTCTGGAGCTGGTAGTGGTGGGACGATGGAAAATACCAATCGTGTTTGTCCGGCTCAAAGTTCAGCCGGTTATCCAGCTCCAGGGCCTCGTGCATCTCGTCCTTGAAGCCGTAGATACGGCAGACGGGTGTTTTCAGGCGGCGGGGGCACCATTCGGGAGGTCTGCGTTTCAGGTCTTTCTTCCCCAAACGCCTGCCCTTTTTGCCCTTTTTCATGCAGTAGCAGGTTTCGTTCAGCACAGACCCGACGCTCTTGAAATGCGGGCAGCCGAAACGGCAGTTGGGCTCAGAAAAGGTGATCTTCTTTTTCTTCATCTCTCCGTACCCCCGCTTCCGTCGCCGCAGCACAGCTCCATAAGATGCCAGCCTTCTGGCTCCGAGAGCCATTGCTTTGCAAAGGCTTGGTCCTCCTCGTGAAACAGCGTCGGAAACACTTCCCGAAAGCTGCTCGTTCCGGCCGGAAGAGGATACCCGAACTGCTGGAACGCCAGACCGGCCAAAAGGCAGATTGTCGGCATCAGTTCTCTGACTGTTTTTTCGGGTGGCAGTGTTGTGCCGTCGCACATACGGCCCCCGCACACGCGGCACCGGCCGATTCTGCACACACGGACAGGCTCCCTTGCGTCCAGGGAAGCGTACTCCAGTTCTACATGGAGAAATTCAAAGTTTCGGATGAAGTGGTCGATTTCCACATCGAAATCTTCATCGGGCCAGTCGATGCACCGGCAGAGCTGATCTTTCTTTTGACAAGTTGGCATTATGCCGCCTCCTTTTTGTGTTTGCCGTATTTCCGGCACAGTCGGATCACCTGTTCGCATTCGTCCATTTCCATCATGCCGATGTGGGTTTCGTGTTCCTTCAGGTGAAGATTTTGCGCCAGCCAGCGGTAGGCCGCGCTCCGCGTCCAGCCCTGCTCCCGCCAAAAGCGGTCGAAGATCCGATGTGTCTCCTGACGCTTTAGCCGCAGGACCGTGTTGGCTACTTTCCCCATTGGGCTTCCGTCGGGGTAACAGCCTACATAGGCGTTGCAGTTGACGCACAGATAAATCGGCTCGCTGCCTTTGGGGTAGAGCGCCCGGGTCGTGGACTTGATGATTTTTCCGCCGCAGTAGCGGCAGATCGTGGGAATTTTCATATAGGCATGGATCGCCTCCGTTTCTTACGCCGCCTTGCCGGTTTCAGCCGCCTGAACAGGCGCCCTCATGGGAGACTGCACATACCGGGTGGAGCCGGAACGGACCACGAGAAGGCCGAATTTGTCAAATTCCAGCGTGATCTTCTCCTTCTCCAGGCGCAAATACTCTAGCAGTTTCCTGGAGTTGTAGTAAAATGGCTGTTTGGGTGCATTGAGCACCAGGGCCTTGACCGGGGCGGAAGATCTGCCGCAGGCGCTTTCGGCGCTTACCGTAATCTCATGCTCACCAAAGGTAAGCTCGACCCGGTGGTTGCTTTCCGAGACGGACTCTGCGACCTCAAGGGCGCGGATAAACTCGGCGGCATCCAGATGGACGGAGTATTGGCACTTGAACTGCTCAAAAATACCGCTGGTATTCGGGAATTTCCCTTCCACCAGCCGGGCGGAAAAGAGCAAGGTGCCGCTCCAGAACACCAGGCTTTTCCCAGTCACCCCCATCTCGTAAACATCGCTGTCATTTGAGAGGGAGGCCAGGACTTTGAGAGATCGGGCAGGCAGCAGCAGCTCGATCTGCCCTTTGCACTGCTTATCGCCATCTGCCTCCATGATGCAAAAGCCATTTGAGGCGGACGCTTTCAGTCCGTCCGGTCCGACATGGAGCCGGACGCATTTCATGGGCGGCGAGGGCACCCCATCTTCCGCAACGGCGAACAGTGTATTGCGCGCCAGCGAACGAAGCCCGCTGACAGGCAGGGTGTCGTCCGGAAAGGGGAGCTCCGGCATGGGGTACTTGTCCCCGGAGAGCGCGGACAGGCGAAATCGTGCGTGCCCGGAGCGAATGGTCAGCTGGCCGGGATGTTCCGTCTCCAGGTCCACATCCTGTTCGGGAAGGCTGGCTATGGCCGCGGGGAATAAGGCGGCGCTGATGACAACGCTTCCGGACTGTTCCACAGAGGCGCCCATGGAGGCGCGGATCACGATTTCGTAGTTGGTAGCGGTCAGCGTGAGCATGGACCTTCGGCTGTCCGCCTCTACATGAATGCCCAGGACTGCCTCTGAGGTTGCGGTTTTCGGCGCCGCCTTTGCGGTCTGGGCGGCGATGGCAAGGAGTTCATCGCGTTTGACATGAACGAGCATTTCAGCACTCCTCCCCACAATCAGCGGCGGTGGGCGGGACGATGTTTGCCTTGGAACTGCCCGCACGCGGAATCATCTCGCAGATCCCATTGTCGTGGAAAATGATGTGCTCGGCGCTCTCAAGAGCCTGCCGGGGGAACGGCAAAACCGTTTCCTCTGGGACCCACTGAGGGTATGCACGGGCAAGGCCGTCCAGTGTCCGGTATTTTGCCAGCGTGAGCTTTACCAGTTCCTCAATCAGAGGGCGCCAGCGGCCGACGCTCTCCGGTGTGTTCTCCTTGTAGGGAAACTCCTGGATGAGAACATCGTTGTACCGGATTTCAGGCGTTCGGATAAAGTCGGCACGCGTGACGGCGCATATCTGGTCGTCGCCCACGGCCCAAACAATTTCCCCGGTCTCCGTGTCTACGGCCTGGATCAGCAGGTAGCGGCGGTGGTCCGGGGAGGAAGCGCACGCTTCCTCCTTGATTTCAAAAGGATTATCATTCATAGGTCATTCTCCTTTATGCAATTTTGAACAGCGGGATCTGGTCCTCACTGATCACAGCCTTGGCCGACTTGCGCTTTGCGTGGGGCTTGACTGCGGCCTTCGGCATAGGTGTCGAAACAGGTGTTGCCGCGATAACCGGCTTTGGCGTCTGGAGCGGGACTGGATTTCCAAAGGTGAATTCCACGATTGGCTCATTGACTGCTTTCTTTACCAGTACCGTTTCATCCTGGGCGGTGGGGGCCTCCGCGAAAATAGACCATGCGGCGGCCTGAGGTTTGAGATTTGCCATGCGCTTGAACATGGCGGAAACATCCTCCACGCTGTCCTTGATGCCAAGCATCAGCTCCTTGGCCATCAGGGTGGTCATATCCTCGCACTCGGACATGGCGGCAAGGCCCTCCTCTGAGAACGAGCCCTCGATAATTCCCGCCACAGCCAGCTTGGAGGCCATGAGCTTGATCGCCTTGTGCTGCATGGTGTCCCGATAGTAAAACATATAGACCTCTACCCGCGGGGCAGTCTGGTTGATCCGCCAGCTCCGCCGGCTGGCCTGCCTCAGTGTGAACAGCTTATAGCCGGTGTCATAAAAGATCAGCGTGGTAAAAGCGTTCAGGTCAAGGCCCGTTTGCACAAGGGTCGGATTTGCAATCAGGACCTGGAGCCCGGCGCTGAGCCGGTCCGCTACCCATTGCTCCCGCTTTGCCGGTTTGACCTTGGCCGGCATAATGATGGTGTTCCACCCACGGGCGGTTAGCAGCGTTTGAAGCCTCATCTGGCTGTCCAGCCGCGTCCAGTTGGTGTAGATGAGCACCTTTTCCCCTGCGGCAATCTTCCGCTCCACGATATTCAGCACCTCTTCATCCTTAGGGAGGATTGTACCGGGAGCCACTGTGTCTTCCGGTGTTACAATCGGGTGGCCGTCCAAAGGATGATAAACGGGCTTTTGCTCATAGGGCTGATCCGGGTAGGCGGTCAGAAGATTGAGATAGGCGGACAAAATTTTCTTTGCGGCCTTTTTGTCATTTTTCAGGACAAATTTGAGTTCTTTTTCGATTTCCTTGTACTCTGCTTCCACCGCTGCGGGCATCTTCAGCGCAACAGGGATCTCCTCGTACTCCGGCAGGTCCTTGCCCATGTCGGTCAGGGAAAGAAACGCGGCCTTGTCCAGCAGGAAGCGGGAATAGACCAGCGGCGAGACGCCCGGCAGAAGCCGGGAGTTCTTCTTGCTCTGCACGGTACGGCGGTTGGAATTGTATTCCGGCTCCTGTTCCACATAGGTGTTCTGGATCACGCCGTACTCCGCATCAAATTTGGAGGGATTTTCATACCGTTTGTTGTCCTTGCGCATCTGTGCGGGGCAGATCCGGTAGAGGAGATGGAATATCCCCGAGCTGTACCCGTTGATCAGGGTGGCGGTCATGCCTACCACCTTTTTTGCCGTGCCGTAGAGCTCGGCCATGGCTTCTCCCTGGCCCGACTTATTGGAGTATTCGTGAAGTTCATCCACAATCAGGCCATAGATTTTGCCTTTGTACTTGCGTTTGATGTAGGAGCTCAGCGCATAAGCGCGGTAAGCGCCTCTGGCCGGAAAGCAGGCGTCCGGGTGGTCTTGAATCTCATAGAGCTTCTGGAGCTGACCCTCTCCGCCGGCTTTTTTGAAGTGCTCATAGACCAGCGGGCGGTAAACAAAGCCGTAATCCCCGATCTTGGCCCACTTTTTCTGCCTACGCCAGGCATCCGGATTCAGGGCTGACCACAGAGGGGCGCCGCAGGCGGCGCATTTGTGATTGCCGCTGTGCTCCCGCCGAAAATAGTAGGACTTGGCCGGGACCCGATAGGATACGCCGTCCTGTGTAAATTCGGCCATGACCACGGCGCCGCACTCCGGGCAGCAGAACACCGGCTTGTGCGGGTTGCCGTCTATGTCCGCCCCATCGTGAAGCGGAGGATTGCGCTCAATGGGAAGCGCCTCGCGATTCCACGGCCGGTAAATGACCGCCGGGGCCCTCATGTAGCCATCCCGGGCCTTTTCCTTGGAGAGGACGGCGAAACAGAATTTGTTCCCCCGCTCAAACATCTGGTACAGGTGATCCAGCTCCGCAGGGGTATGGACTACGGCGGCGAAGGCATTCGGTACGGTCTCCTCCAGTTCACGCACCCATTTCTCGGTTACATGGGAGGGGCACAGGATCAGGTTAAAAGTCTTGCTCACCTTGACGGACATCTGGTGGGAAAGAAGTCCCGCAGCCGTTGCGGCGATGGATACCGCTCCAATCTTAGATTTTCCAGAGCCGCATTCTGCCACAATGAGCCCCACCTTGCTCCGCTCCAGCTGGCGCTTGATGGCCTCTGCCACCGCAAGCTGGGCGTCGTAGAGGGGATAGCCGGCGTGATCCTCAATGTACTGGTTGATTGCCAGCACTTCCGGGGACAGAGATTCCGTTGCAGGGTCAAAGAGCGGTACGAACAGCTTCTTGATCCGCTCCGCCACGGTAACGCCGAAGGTATTGAGGTATTCCGTGATAGAGTTGATTTCGTCCAGCGGGTTTAGGCCGACGGTCGCACCCGGAATGGAGATCGCTCCGCTTTTGAGTCCATCCTCCATGACCGCGACGATGTTTTTGTCCTTCTCCTCACAGCGCAGAAGCCACGCCTCCAGCTTACGGGACAGGGACTTGACCTGAAGTGGCCGCAGGATATTCCTCTTTTGCAGTTCCGTGAGGACATAATCCTGGTACTCCGGGATCATGGGAACGGCGGTCTTTTGGTCCACCGCGTCGAACAACTCCCGGCGTTCCCCCGGTGTGCAGAAAATGTAGGTATTGCGCGGCGGGAGATCCTGCTGGATTTGATCGTCGTCCTCGTCGTTCTTGTCCTTGTCCGGCTCATCCTTGTCGCCAGCATTCTGTTTGGCGGATTGGCCGTCATCCTCTGCGATCAGGGTAGCCTCTGCGTACACTCCGTCATGGCTAAGTTCCCGGCGGTACTGCCTGGTGAGGGTTTTCAAGGAGTAGGTGTCTTTACCGTCCTCGATTTCGATGGTAGCCCCGCCATAAATTGCGTCTGCGAGTCCCTGCACACGCTCCGGGTAGCCGCCAAACCGCAAAGCGGTAAGGGTCGGCGTGGGTTTGGTGTCCCATACTACGGTGTCGGCGTAGCAGAGGAGGCGGATTTGGCTTTTGGGGTCGTAGTAGGTGACCTTCATCAGTTTGCTTGTGCTCATTCATGGTCTGTCTCCTTTCTGTGTTTGATGCACAAAAAAAGCCGCAGCCACCCCTGAATGGGGCAACTGCGGTTTTTGTGCGTGGTCGGTCCGGTATTTAGGTTCTGACAAGTCTCCGCTCGGGGCGCATTGGCCCCTCGCGGGTAAAAATCTGACCTACAAAATCTGACCTAAATACAAGTAGAGCATACCACCTTTTTCATCTCTTGAACAGTTGCGCTTTTTGCCAGGATAGATTGGCTGTAAAACGCACACTTATGATTGCTTCGCCCACCAAAAGACTTGCAGAATCTTGAGATTTATGCTATTATTGGGTTAGCAAGAACTAACTTCTGGGCGCCAAAATCAGGAGTTCAGATACGCGAAGGTACCTGAAAACTGTTTCTTTGGCGTTTCATTTTGCTGAGAGGTTAGCTAAAACTAACAAAATGAGGAGGAAACTGTTATGCTCCAATATACCATCGTGGTGGAAGGAATGGCCTGCTCTATGTGTGAAGCCCATGTCAACGACGCGATCCGCAAGGCATTTCCCGTTAAAAAGGTCACCTCGTCTCACAGCAAAGGGCAGACGCAGATTCTGTGTGAGAATAGATTGGACGAGGACGCCCTGCGCGGTGCGATCTCCGCCACAGGCTATCAGGTCCTTTCCATCCAGTCAGCCCCTTATGAGAAGAAGGGCCTGTTCTCCTTCCGAAAGTAAGCGCCATGCTGGACGCACTTTTATCCTGGGACGGCTGGACCGTTACCCAGTTGCCCGCGGAGCAGGCGGCTATCTTCCGGCTGGAAGGGGTACCCCCCTCGGAAGAGTTCCTGTTTATTCAGGAGTCTGAGGCGCTGGAGATCCTATTCTGCCGCAAAGGCGGGCTTTTTTTGGAATGGGCCGGCCACCGGCGTCTTAGCCTCAGCACCGATCAGGTGCTGTTTCTCCCGGTCCGCACAGAAGCGTACCGGGGACGGTTTGCTTCAGAGCCATTCTACGGCACCCTTGTTCGGATGGAAGCGAAAACCGCATGGTCGACCCTGCGTGCCATGCACTCCGACCTGGGAGAGTCCATCTCCCGCGCCTGGAATGATCCCTGTATGTTGAGAGCGGCACTCTGGAGCGAAGCTCTGTTTTCTGCCTTGGACTATATGCAGCTGGGACATATCGGGGACTACTATGTTATCAAGGCGCTGGAAGTCCTGTTCCTGCTCCACGCGCAGCGGGAGGGGCTGGCCCTGACACCGCAGTGCGATTACCATACCCAAAGCCAGATCGAGACCATACGCGAGATCCAGAAATACATGGTGGGACACCTGGACGAGCGGTTGACAGTTCGGAGCCTGTCTCAGCAGTTCCGAATTTCCGGCACAGCGTTGAAGTCCTGTTTCCGCCAGGTTTATGGGGTCCCAGTCCACCAGTATCTTCTGGAGCAGCGCATGGCCCGGGCCGCGGAGCTCCTCACGACTACGACCCAGTCCGTACTCCAGATCTCCACGGTGGTGGGCTATTCCAGCGTCAGCCAATTTGGAATCGCCTTTAAGCGGCGTTACCATATGCCGCCCGCCCAATTCCGCCGGAACGCAAATAAAAATCCATTTACAACGGTTCCTGACCAGAACAGATAGAAAAACCTCAAATTCTTATGTTATTATAAGCGACCGAAATAAGGTGCCATGTCTGGCGAGGGAGGGACTATCCAATGAAGCACCACCGTTTCTGGGCCTGGGGCGCTGTTATCTGCATGGTCATGACTTTCATTACCGGGTACCGGCACCGCTGAATGTGAGGTGAACACCATAATGATGAATTTCCATAAAGGAGCCGCCCTGTTTGTGGGCGGGGTGCTGTTCGGCTCTGCCGGCTTCAAGCTGCTGTCCAGCAAGGATGCGAAGAAGGCCTATACCCACATGACCGCGGCCGCACTGCGTGTGCAGGAGTCCGTGATGGAAACGGTCACTTCCGTTCAGGAGAATGCTGCTGACATCCTGGCTTCCGCTAAGGAGATCAACGAGCAGCGTGCGAAAGCGGAGGAGGCCACCAGCGTGGAGTGCTCTGAAGCGTAACGCGCAAGAAATGAGAGAGGGGCCGCCGGGGGCGGTCCCTCTTGTTCTGTGGAGGCAATCATGAAATTTCAAATCAAACACGAATGCCGCGGGCGAATCCGTGTTCAGGCTGTGCAGCAGCGCATGACGCTGGAGCAGGCCGATATGCTGGAGGCGTGGCTGCTGACTCTGCCGCAGGTGGAGTGTGCGTCTGTCCATGAAAGAACTCGTTGCGCAGTGATCGAGTATCAGGGGGATCGGAAGGATTTACTGAGGATTCTCGCTGGCTTCTCCTATCAGGATCATGCGCTGGCGGAGCTGGTCCCGGTCCACAGCAGCCGGGCGCTCAACCGTGCCTATGAGGAAAAACTGGTGGGTATGGTGGCGTTTAAGGCCGTCCGATCCCTGTTCTTCCCGGCTCCGCTTCGTGCGGTCTACACAGTTATTCGGTCGGCTCCTTATCTGTTCCGGGCGCTTCGGTGTCTGCTGCGGAGACAGCTCCATGTGGAGTTGTTGGATGGAATCTCCGTCTGCCTGTCCATGGTACGGCGGGACTTCGACACGGCCAGTTCCGTGATGTTCCTGCTGCGGCTGGGCGAGCTTCTGGAGGAGTGGACCCACAAAAAGTCCGTGGAAAACTTGGCCAGGAGCATGTCCCTGAATATCGACCGGGTCTGGATGAAAACCGAAAGCGGAGAGGAACTGGTCCCGCTCCACCAGGTACAGGCCGGAGATCAGGTGGTCATCCGCATGGGCGGCATGATTCCCCTGGACGGCACCATTGCGGAGGGCGAGGTCATGCTCAACCAGGCGTCCCTCACCGGCGAGTCCATCCCCGTCCCCAAGCGGCCTGGGAGCAGCGTCTATGCCGGAACGGTGGTGGAGGAGGGCGAGTGCGTCCTTACGGTCACCCAGCAGTCCGGCAAGGGCCGCTATGACAAGATCGTGGCCATGATTGAGGAGTCGGAGCAGCTCAAGTCCACAGCGGAAAATCACGCAGCGCATCTGGCTGATCGACTGGTACCCTACACGCTGGCGGGGAGTGTGCTGGTCTATCTGCTCACCCGCAATGTCACCCGCGCCCTGTCCGTGCTGATGGTGGACTTCTCCTGCGCTTTGAAACTGTCCATGCCCCTGGCGGTTCTCTCCGCCATGAGCGAGGCCAGCCGCTTCCATGTGACCGTGAAAGGTGGAAAGTACCTGGAAGCTGTGGCCCAGGCGGATACCATTGTTTTTGACAAGACGGGTACCCTGACCCATGCCAACCCCGTGGTGGCTCAGGTGGTCCCATTCGGTGGGAACAAGGAGCTGGAAATGCTCCGGCTGGCCGCCTGCCTGGAGGAGCATTTCCCCCACTCCATGGCCAACGCCGTGGTTCAGGCCGCCAGGGAGCGGGATTTGGCCCATGAGGAGATGCACTCCCAGGTGGAGTACCTGGTGGCCCACGGCATCGCCAGTACGGTAGACGGCAGGCGGGTCATCATTGGCAGCGCCCACTTCGTCTTTGAGGATGAGGGCTGCACTGTCCCGCCGGGAGAGCAGGCCGCCTTCGACACCCTGCCCAAGCAGTACAGCCATCTGTATCTGGCGGTTGGCGGCGTGCTGGCCGCGGTTATCTGCATCTCCGACCCGCTGCGCGCCGAGGCTGCGGATGCGGTAGCTGCCCTCCACAGCCTGGGAGTGGGCAAGATCGTCATGCTCACCGGCGACAGTGAGCGCACCGCGGCGGCCATCGCCGCCCAGGTAGGGGTGGACGAGTACCGGGCTGAGGTGCTGCCGGAGGACAAGGCCCACTTTGTGCAGGCCGAGCGTTCGCAAGGCCGCACGGTGGTCATGATCGGCGACGGGGTCAACGATTCCCCGGCTCTGTCCGCTGCCAATGTTGGTATCGCAATCAGCGACGGTGCCGCCATCGCCCGGGAGATCGCGGACATCACCATCGCGGCAAACGACCTGTTCGAGCTGGTGCAGCTGCGGCGGCTGTCCATGGCCCTGATGAACCGCATCCAGTCCAATTACCGCTTTGTCATCGGCTTCAACGGTGGTCTCATCGCCTTGGGTGCCTTGGGCGTCCTGGCACCGGCCACCTCCGCCACGCTCCATAACCTGTCCACTCTGGGCATCAGCCTGCGCAGCATGACCAGTCTGCTGCCGCCGGCAAAAGCATGAACACAGCCCCGTCTGACCGTATGAACAAGGCCAGACGGGGCTGTGTCTTATGCTGTGATTTGTCGTACCCCTGCCTGGGTTTGTCCACGGAGCGTTGGACGGGAAAGGGTCACTGTTTCGCAACTACCAGGTACATTTTGAATGGGGTTACGGCCTGGACCGCATGGGGGATGCCGGCCGGCATGATGACAGCCTCCCCGGCGTTCAGCGTGTGCGGGACACCGTCAATGGTGATCTGAGCGGTGCCCTCCAGGATGGTGGCCATGGCGTCCCCGGGGGCGGCGTGGGTACTGATGGCCTCGCCCGCATCAAAGGCGAACAGCGTCATCCCCACACCAGGCCGCTGGGCCAGGGTCAGGCTGACGACTTTACCGGGCTCGTACCCGACCTGATCCTTCAGGGGAAAGGGCCGTGCATGGGGCAGGTTTTTGATCAACGGTTCCATACAGATCCTCCTCAGTTTGATTGGATGGTAATTTGCAGCAGTTTGAAGGGGCCGCTCCCGCCAATGGCGTGGGTGGTCTGCGCCGGGACAGCCAGACAATCCCCTGCGCCCAGGCGGACCTCGTGTCCCTCCAGGCGCAGAGGCATATCACCCTCCAGCACATAATAGACCGTGTCGCCGAAGTAGCGCTCCTCACTGATGCTCTCTCCGTCCCCAAAAGCCAGCAGCGTCATTTGGCAGTGCTCGCTGCGGGAAAGGGCCATGCTCACCACGCGCCCCGGCTGGATGGAGATGAGTTCCCTCAGAGCCGCCGGCTGCTGAACCGGCAGATTGCGGAGAATGTCCATTTCTGAGCCTCCTTCCGTGTTCTAAAAGCTAATATATCACATTTCCTTGTGGGACGCCATTGCCGTGGCAACCAGACCGGTTCTAACCGGTGATCCGCCGGATGATCTCTTGGCGCAGCCGGGCCAGTTCAGGGGCGGAGGCGTCCCGCCCCTCCGGGCCGGGGAGGTCAAACCACTGGCAGATTGCAGTGGGGCGCGGAGCGAGCACGGCGATGCGGGTCGCCACAGTGAGCGCTTCGTCGATTTCATGTGTGACAAAAAGCACCCCGGGCCGCTCCCGCTGCCAGATGGATAACAGCATGGACAGCATCTCCATGCGGATTCCGTAGTCCAGCCCCTGAAATGGCTCGTCCATCAGGAAAATCTCACCGCCGAAGTGGAATGCCCGGGCCAGGGCGCACCGGCGGGCCATGCCGCCGGAGAGTTGGCCGGGATAATAGCGTTCAAACCCCTCCAGCCCCACAGCGGTGATGAGGGAGCGCACTTCCCCGGCGGGCGCTTCCTCCCGCACCAGCCGGATGTTTTCCTCCACCGTGCGCCAAGGAAGCAGCCGGGCGCTCTGAAACATATAGCTCAGCCTGCCGTCCGCACCCTCCACCGTACCGGCGTCCGGCGCCGTCAGGCCGGAAATGATGTTCAGCAGCGTGGTTTTCCCGCAGCCGGAGGGGCCAATCAAGGCGACGATCTCGCCCCGGGACAGGGTGAGGGACAGGTTTGAGAGTACGGGCAGATCCTCAAAGCGTTTGCAGATCCCGCTCAGTCTCAGCATGGGGCTCCCCCTCTCCTGGACAGAAGCAGGCACACCAGCTTCTGCGTAATAAAGCACCCTGCCACCAGCAGGAATGCCCACGCGATGATCGCATCGGGCTGAATATTCAGCCGCGCGGTGGTGATGGCGCCGCCGATCCCGCTGTTCGTGGTGAGGACCTCTCCCATCACCGCCAGTTTCCACCCGCCGCCCACGACGATCTCTAACGCGGAGAGGAAATAGGGGCGGATAGAGGGCAGCGTCACATGAAGCAGGACTTTCCGGCGGGAAAAGCGGTAGAGCCTCGCCATCTCCAGAAGTTCCGGGTCTACGCCCCGCACGCCGTGGCTCAGGTTGATCACCACCGTCGGAATGGTGGATGCGGCCACGATGAATACACAGGGCCAGCCGTTAAACCCAAACCATACCAGAGCCAGCACAACCCAGCATACCGGCGGCACCGACTGGAGCACATGGATGAACGGCGCCCCCACATCCTCCAGTTTGGGGCACAGGCCGAACAGCAGACCCAGAATGGAACCCACCGCAATCCCGATCCCAAGGCCGAGCGCCAGGCGCAGCAGGGTGGTACCGACGGTGGGCCAGAAGTCCGGCTCCCGGATCAGCCACGCCAGCGTGCCCGCGACCTGTGGAACGGGAGGGAGCACCAGAGGGGAGAAACAGAGCGAGGCCAGCTGCCAGACACCCAGCAGCAGGCCCACGCCCAGGGCGCGGCGGAGCCAGAGGGCCGCCTTACCCCGCATAGTATAACCCGTCGTTGGGGAGTTTTCCGCCGATCATCGAGGGGTCAAAGTCGTTGAGCAGGTTATAGAATGTATCCAGTTCTCCCCAGGCGTCCTGGGCGCTTTTGAAGGTCAGGCCCATATTGGGGATCGCGGCCTCCACCACGGCGGCCTTCATGCCCAGGTGCTCCTCGGCCAGAGCGGCGGCCTCGGCGGGGTGATCCAGCACCCACTGGACACTCTCGGCGTAGGCGGCCTGGAACTGCTCTGTCAGCTCCGGGTTTTCGTCAATGAAGCCCTGGGTGGTGCCGAAGCCGGCGTTGGGGATCATGGTGTCGGTGCCGGTGACCCGCTGCCACTCCTCTTCAAAGCTGAGCGCCCGGCGTACTTCGCTGTTCTGGCTCATCGCAGATGTGACCTGCGGCTCGATCAGGGTGGCGTATTCCGCCTCGCCGGAGGCCAGCAGGGCGGCTACCTCTGCGGTGCTGGCGTAGACGATCTCCACATCCTCGCCCACCGTCAGCCCGGCTTCATTCAGGAAATACTGGGTCAGAGCGTCCGGAGGAGAGGACTGGAGGGGGATATAGACGGTCTTGCCGGCCAGATCGGCCCAGGTTTCAAACGCAGGATCCGTGGTCATGAAATACGTGACGCCCCAGGTATTCACATTCATCAGGCGCACATCCAGGCCCTTGTTGTAGAGTGTGGAAACCACAGTGAGCGGGAAGGCGTACAGGTCGTGCTCCCCGCCCTGAACCATGGCCAGCAGCTCCTCGGGGGAGTTCCACACATTCAGGTCGATGGTCACATTCTCTCCCAGCAGTCCGGCCTCCATCATGTGCAGGACGGGAAGCGCCGGGGGCGCGGTAGGCACACCCACTGAGATGGTCACCGGCTCGGCGGCCTGCGTGGAACTGGCCGGCGGGGATGTGGGGGATGCGGCGGGATTTTCGGCCGGATTATTTCCGTTGGAGCAGCCAGCCAGGGCAAACAGCAGCATCGCAGATGCTACCAGGGATGCAAGAGCGCGTTTCATGTGCGACTCTCCTTTCAAGAATTTTGGTTAGCAACAGCTAACCTGTTGCAGCGATATGATAGCACCCGCAAAAAAGCCTGTCCGTTGCCATGGCAACGGACAGGCAAAATTTATACGCTGAGAAAACTCTGATCCAGAATACGCACCTGTTGGCCCTGAAAGGCGAGAATCCCCTCTTTCTGCATACGCCCCAGTTCCCGGGAGAGGGCGCTGCGGTCTACACACAGATAGTCGGCCAGTTCGCCCCGCCCCATGTCCAGATGGAGTTCGCCGCCGGGCTTGACAGGGAGCATCTGGAGATAAAGCTTGATCCGGTTGCGGAGCCGGTTCTGGGCCAAGATCCGCATTTTCTGATTGAGAAAAAGGGCGCTCCGCCCCATTTCACGGAGCAGGTTGGCGGTGACCTGGGCTTTGTGCGGGCAAGCGCATTCCTGCTGAAGAAGCAGCGGGTCAAAATCCAGATAGAGCACCTGCACATCGGTCAGCGCGTCGATCTGGATGGGACTGTCCTCCGCCATGGAGCACACCAGAGTCTCCCCAAATACCTGCCCCCGCCCCAGCCGCTCGATGGTGACCAGATTGCCGTCCTCACTATACAGGGAGATCCGCAGCGTCCCATCCATCACAACGCCGGGCCGCTTCTGGCACTCGCCGATCTGGAGGAGGATGGCATCCTTACGAAACAATTTGGTTTCTCCCCGAAGGCAGGCCAGTACATTTTGATATTTCTCTTCCGGGATGCCGTCAAACAGGCGGCACTGACGCATCACCGTAGTAATTGGGTTCATGAGATACCTCCATGTTGCCGTGGCAATCGACAACTGTGCTGTAAACTGCTATGGTTAGTAAATGCTAACCGCATTATAGCGCTTTGCCTGGCAAATGTCAACGAGCGCGGAATGGGAGGATGACGATGAACGGAATCGGATTAGATTGTGGAAACGCCACATTGAAGCTCGTCCTGCTTTCCCCGGAGGGAAAGTTCCTTTGGGAAAAAACGGCTTTCCACTATGGAGCGGTGGTTCAGAGCGCCCGCCGTCTGCTGGGGGCGCTTTTAGCCGCGGACCCGGGGGCCTGCGGCTGCCCGGTGGTCATCACCGGAAACGCGGGCGACCGGCTGAAAGAGGGGTGCGATGCCCTGGCCGTGCTGGGGGAGATCCCAGCCATCCACCTCGGCGTCCGGCTGTTGGCCCCGGAAGCCCGCTCCGCCATTGAAATCGGCAGCCAGAGCGCCCGCTTCCTCACCGGCTTGGATCAGAACACCCCGCCCCGGTTTGCGGTAAATGAACACTGCGCCGGAGGTACCGGCTCCTTCTTTGAGGATCAGATGTCCCGGCTGGGACTGAAACTGGAGGACTACTCCCGCCTGGTGGGGCAGGCCCGCTCCATCCCAAGGCTCTCCGGCCGCTGCGCGGTCTTCGCCAAAACGGACATCATCCATCGGCAGCAGGAGGGGGTGCCCACACCGGACATCCTCCTGGGCCTTTGCTACGCCATGGTGCGCAACTACAAGGCGGTGATCGTCCGGGGGCTTCCCGTGGAAAAGCCCGTGGCCCTGTGCGGCGGCATCGGGCATAATCAGGGTGTGATCCAGGCTGTGCGGGAGGTCTTCGGATTGACGGAAGCAGAGCTGATCCTGCCGGAGAAATTCCCTTACGCCGGCGCCGCGGGAGCCGCGGAGGCAGCCATGGAGACCGCCACCTGCTCTATGGGGGAACTGCTGGCCAGTTTATGCGGCGGGGCGCTGGAAGGTGGGGATCGGCTGTGCCGTCAGCCGGCGCTGCGCGTACTTCCCGGTACACCTCCGTCTGTCCCCGCGGCCACCGGTACCATCCCGCCGGATGGGTGTGTCCTGGGGATTGATGTGGGGTCCACCAGCACGGATCTGGTGCTCACCGGCCGGGACGGTACGCTGATCGACTACCAGTATCTCCGCACAGCCGGGGACCCGGAGGGGGCGGTGCGCCGGGGCCTGGATGTCATCCATGAACGCTTTGGGCCGGTGTCCTTCCTGGCAGTGGGCGTCACCGGCTCCGGCCGGGAGCGCATTGGCCGCCTCATCGGGGCAGACGCCGTGCGGGATGAGATTACCGCCCAAGCTCGGGCGGCTGTCCACTGGTCGCCGGATGTGGATACGGTCTTTGAGATCGGAGGGCAGGACTCCAAGTATATCTCCCTACGGGGCGGACAGGTGGCCGACTTTCAGATGAACAGGATCTGCGCCGCCGGAACCGGCTCCTTTGTAGAAGAGCAGGCCGCGCGCATGGGTATCCCATTGGCGGAGTTCGGCCCTCTGGCCCTCAGCGCGCCCAGCGCGGTGGAGCTGGGAGAGCGGTGTACGGTGTTTATCGAGACAGCCATCCAGTCCGCACTCTCCCGGGGCGCCTCCCAGGCAGAGGTGGCGGCTGGCCTGTGCCGGTCCATTGTCCGCAACTACCTCCACAAGGTCGTTGGGGCCAAGCCTGTCGGAAGCCGCGTGGTGCTTCAGGGCGGTGTTGCCTACAATCCCGGGATCGTGGCCGCCTTTCAGCAGGAATTGGGGGAGCGGCTCACAGTTTCACCCTGTTTCCCCATCAGCGGCGCCTATGGAGCGGCCCTGCTGGCGCTGGAGTCAGTCCGCGGCCCGTCCTGCTTCCACGGATTTGACACAGCGGCCGGGGCGGAACACGCCGCCGGGCCAGGGGTGGCGGAGAACATCGCCTTCTACCAGCGGGCGGGGGCGCTGCTGCTGGAGGGGTATGACCCCATCCGGGTCCCAGGGAAAAAGATGGTGGGCGTCCCCTATGCGCTGGTGATCCACAAATTCTTCCCCATGGCAAATGCATTTTTCCGGAACTTGGGATTCAATGTCCTGCTCTCTCCGCCCACAAATGAGGAGATCATCCGGCTGGCCCAGCAGACTGCCCAGGCGGAGACCTGTTACCCGGTGAAGCTGCTCCACGGCCACATGGCATGGCTGGCGGAACAGGGCGTGGACTATATCTTCATGCCCTCTGTCCACACCATGAAGCACGAGTCCTCCCATGTAGAGCACAATTATGGCTGTGTCTATATGCAGACCGCGCCCCGGCTGGCGGCCAATGCCCTGGATCTGGAGCGGCGGGGAATCACCCTGCTCAGCCCGGTGTTCGACCTGGACTTTGGACAGGAGGCAATGGCCTCCGCCATGCTGGGCGTCGGGAAGCAGCTGGGAATACCAAAGCCGCGCTGTCTGCCCGCCCTGCTATCCGGGGCCAAGGCGGTGCGGCGGCATACCGCGGCGGTGGAGAAGCAGGGGCAGGAACTGCTGGCGTCCCTCAGACCGGACGACAAGGTGCTGGTACTCATTACCCGGAACTACGGCCTTTCCGATCCGGTGCTCAACATGGGTATTCCCCGGCTGCTGCTGGAGCGCGGGCATAAGGTCATCACCCTGTCCCACTTGCCCGCCCACGACCTGGATCTGTCGGAGGACTACCCCAATCTGTACTGGCCCTTTGGTCAGCACATCCTGTCCGGGGCCAAGCTCGTGGCCCATCATCCAAACCTGTATGCCGTCTATCTGACCAACCACGGCTGCGGCCCGGACACCATGCTTTCCTATCTGTTTCGGAAGGAAATGGGAGACAAGCCCTATCTGCAGATCGAGGTGGACGAGCATTTCTCTCCCGTGGGCGTGATCACACGGATCGAGGCGTTTCTTCAGAGCCTGGAGGGCCGCCCTGCCCAGCCGCTTCCGGCGGGCTTTTCCCTCACCTCCGTGGTACACCGCCCTACTGCGGTGGCCGCCGTGCCGGAGAGAACCGGAGGGCCGCTGCTCGTGCCTGACCTTCCGCCGTTTACCGCTTATCTCCGCGCATATTGTGAGGCGGCCTGGGAAACGGAGACGCGCACCCTGCGGCTCGACAGTACCACCCTGCCGCTGGGGAGGGCGGAGACCAGCTCCAAGGAGTATTTGCCATTCCCGGCCCTGCTGGGCGGCGTCCTGACGGCGGCAGAAGCGGAGAGCGGCCCGTTTCAGGTGCTTCTTCCCTCCACCCAGGGCGCGGAGGCAGACGGGCAATACCCCTGGGGCGTGGAGACGGTATTGGAACGCCAGGGGCTTTGCCGCGTGAAGGTCATCGCGCCGGAACTGGAGACGCTTCCGGAGCGCTGCCCGGAGCCGGATCTGCTGTTCCGGGCGTTCCTCGTCGGAGATCTCCTGCTGTGCGCTCCGCCGGAACAGCGGGACGCACTGGCTCCGGCGGGTGTGCCAGGCTGGGCAGAGCTGGAAACCCTTGCGGCGCACATCGGCGCCATTCCGCCGGAGGGACGGACGCTTGGGATCGTGGGTGAGCCGTTCACCCTCTTCACCCTTCATGACGGCGTCCCCGATACACTGGAACAGGAGGGCTGGCGGCTGCTCCGGGCGCCGCTGAGCGAATATCTGTGGTTCCTCTGGCGGGATGCGGGAAGCTCGGCCTGCCGGGAGTGGGCGGGCCGCGTGGAAGTACTCGGCCGTCTGCTGGGCCCCCGCAGCAGTTTTTCCCCTGAACTGGAGTCTCTGCGCTCCTCCGCAGACCGCCTTCTGCCCGGATTTTCCGGAGCCAATGGCCGGCATCGTTTGGCTAAAGGGCTGGAGTTAGGCGGACGGTGCGCCGGGGTGCTGACCATGGCGCCCAGATATGAAAATACCACCGCGATCTTGGAGATGACCGGTGCGCTGGACGGCGTACCGCACTTCCACCTGGCCATGGATCACGACTGGGATGAGGCTGCCCGGTCGCGCCTTCGTTCGTTCTTGTACTATTTGTCTTGAAAATAAATGCAAAGGGAGACCCTGCACCTTGAGGTGCGGGGTCTCCCTGTTTGCGGATAGGCGCTCATGTACTCAAATCAAGCCGTACAACCGCGCCCATGGCATCCAGCTCCGCAACATCATGGGTGACCAGGAGCACTGTCCGTCCAGCGCAGCGCCGGCGTGTGTCCGCCATCACGGTTTCTTTGGTCTCCCGGTCCAGACCCTTGAACGGCTCATCCAGGAAGAGCAGGTCGTATTCCGCCAGCAGTGCCCGCAAGATCGCCACCCGGCGGCGCATTCCGCCGGAGAGTTCCCGGGCTGGCTGCCGCAGACAGCCGGCCAGCCCCACCGCCGCCAAGGCGTCCTCCGTTTCTCTCCGTCCCAGGGTCGGATTGATCAGGCGGATATTTGCGGACGGGTCCAGATTGTCACAGAGCCGGTCCTCCTGAAAGACCGCGCTGAGCCGCAGGCCGGCAAGGCCGTCTATGGTGCCGCCGTCCGGCCGCTCCAGCCCCATCAGGATACGCAGCAAAGTGGTCTTGCCCGCCCCGGACGGGGCCATGAGGCCGGTCACCTGCCCGACCGGGAGTACGGCGGAGAAATCCCGCAGTACCGGCTTTCCAGCAAAGGACTTGCACAGGTTTCGGATCACAATGTCCTCCATGGCTCACATCCTCTCCATCGCTCTGGCGCCCCGCCGCAGCAGCGCCAGGAACGCCCGCTCAAAGGCCAGGCTCACCAGCACAATCACCAGAGTCCAGGCAAACAGGTCCGGGGTATCCAGATAGACCTTGGCCTGCTGGAGCTGCTCGCCGATAGAGCCCTCCGGCATACCGATGACCTCCGCGGCAATCCCTGACTTCCAGCACAGGCCCAGAGCGGAGCCGCAGGCCGACAGGAAATAGGGCATCACCTGGGGCAAATACACATAGCGGATGCTCCGCCCCACCGGGATGCGGAATACACGGGCCATCTCCATCAGCTGTGAGTCAGCAGCCCGGATGCCGCCCAGGACATTGGAATAGAGTACAGGCAGGACGATCAGAAATGAGATGGGTACCGCCAGATTCCGGGAGGAAAACAGGATCAGGGCCAGGATGATGAACGAGGCCACCGGGATGGACTTGATGGCCAGCATGGCGGGGGCCAGCAGCTCCTCCACCCGGCGAAACCGCGCGGAGAGGGCCGCCAGCACCGTGCCCGCCGCCACCCCCAGAAGGAAGCCTGCGGTGATCCGCACCAGGGAGTAGGCGATGCTCCCCCAGAAATCCGGTGTGGGGATCAACTCCCAGAGCCGGGACAGCACCCGCAGCGGAGAAACCAGGATGATCTGCTGGTCGATCGCCATAGCGCCCAGCTGCCAAAGGGCAAGCCAGACGAGCACCGCCCAGGCGCGTATGGTTCGAGGGCGTCTCATGAAAACTCAGCGGCTGTAGTAGAAGGCATCATCGGGCAGGGCACCGCCCACAGATTTGGGGTTCTGCTCAAACAGGACGGAAAGATACCCGGAGAGGCTGTCCTTCATCTCCACACCCTCGATAAAGACAATATTGCACTCCGGCAGGGCCTTCTGTGCCACTTCTGCGGCGACGATCTCATACTGGCCTACGAGCTGTGCGGCTTCATCCACATTGGCGTTCACATACTCCACCGACGCCCGGTAGTGCTCCAGGAACGCGGAGACCGCTTCAGGGTGCTCCGCTACAAACTCCGTGCGGCCAACCACCACACCGGTGACCAGCGTGGAGGGGGCGTCGCTCTCCGCCTGGATCTCGTCCCACTCCTCGGTCAGATCCAGCGCCACACGGATATTTTCGCTCTTTGTCTGAGCGGTGGTGACGAAGGGCTGAGGCAGCATGGCGATGGTGTTCTCCTCCGCCATAAGGGCCGACAGGCACTCAGCCTGTTCGCTCTTCCACTCGATAGTCACATCGGAGGCCGGGTCAATGCCGTTCTGGGTCAGCACATAGTTGAGGGCATACTCCGGCGTATTGCCCTTTCCGCTGGCGTAGATGGTCTTGCCCCGCAGATCCTCCACAGAGTGGACGGTATCGCCGCTCTCTACAATGTAAAGCACACCCAGGGTGTTGATGGCCAGCACCTGCACGCCGCCCTCGGTGTTGTTATAGAGGACGGAAGCCAGATTGGCCGGGACCGCAGCAAGATCCGTAGTCCCTTGGGCCAGAGCGGCGGAGACCTCATCGGTGGCCGCGGTGATGCTGAAGTGATAGTTGTTGTCGGTGAGTTCGCCCGTGTCTGCCTGGCTCATGAATTCCACCATGCCCATGGCAGTAGGCCCCTTGAGGGCCATCACATTGACATCCACCGGAGCAGCCGTCTCCTGCTGGGACGTAGTTTCCGGCTCCGTTAAGGTCGGAGAAGTGGACTCCGCACCATCCGCCGCTGCATTGGTGTTGCCGTTTCCGCCGGAGCATCCGGCCAGAAGTGCGGCAGACAGGGACAGTGTGCAAAACAGAGAGAGCAGTTTTTTCATTGGTACGGTACTTCCTTTCCTGATCATTTGGTGCGGGAGGGGTGGTAGAGCAGCTTTTCCAGCGCGGGCGTATCCAGCACGGTGAGGAGATTTCCCTCTGACCGCAGGACGCCCATGGATTGAAGGGCCGCCAGTTCCCGGAACAGCGCCGCCCGGCTGACGCCCAGCTGGCGTGCGAGGTCCTCCCGGGAGCCGGTGGGCTTCACACACCCGTTCCTGTCCTGACCGGCCAACAGATGGGCGATGACCCGCCCACGGCAGGACTGCATGGTGAGCAGTTCGATGCGCCGGAGCAGAAACTGGAGCTTTTGGTTGCACAGCTCCGCGTACCGGAGGGACAATCCGGCGTCCCGCTCCATACACGCCAGCAGTACGGGTTTAGGGATATAAAGAACTTCGGTTTCCTCCCCGCAGCGCAGGACCGTTTCCAGTTCAGCGCCGGCCAGCAGATTGCAGACACCGAAGCACTCCCCGGCAGGGAGCGTGCTGAGCTGGACATCTTTGCCGTCCAGGGCCACGGAGTAGACCTCTACCCGCCCGGACAGGATCAGCCCTACGGAGGGCACGCCGCCGGGCCGGTCGCTGAGGATATGGCCCGCCGGAAATGACTGGACGCGCGCCTGCTCCGCCGGCAGGGAGACCCCTGCCAGAAGAGGCGACTGTGCCAGCCTCCGTTCCAGTTCCACCTGCTCCAAAATACCCCTCCTCTCTGGTTAGTTACTGCTAACCTCTGGCGTATATTTTACCGGGTTCGGAGGCGTCCGTCAAGTATCAATCGAGATTGCCGGAGTCTCACTTGGTACTGACAAACTTGTGTTTCCTGTGGTAAGTTATGGCTAACCGATTTCAATACGAGGAGGAACTGCCGTGCCGCGCCATGTCTATCTGTTTTCCGGGGCTTCCGCCGTGGGGAAGACCTCGGCGCTGAAGGCCCTGCTTCCCCTGCTGGAAGAGGGCGGCACCGCTCCCTGCGTCTGCAAGATCGATTGCCTGAAGACCGGGGACGGGGCGCTCTTTCAGCGCATGGGGCTACCCTGTGTGACGGGTCTGAGCGGGGACATCTGCCCGGATCATTTTCTTGTCTCCAACCTGCCGGAGCTCTGGGACTGGGCGGACCGATTGAAGCGGGACACCCTGGTCATCGAGACTGCCGGACTTTGCCACCGCTGTTCCCCGGCCACGCAGCACATGACGGCCGGATGTGTGCTGGACTGCACCGCCAGCTGCCGGGCGTCGGGACAGCTTGGCCCAATGCTCACCCAGGCGGACTTTGTGGTGCTCACCAAGATCGACATGGTCTCCCAGGCGGAACTGGAGATCATCTCCTGGCAGATCCGGCAGATCAACCCCGGAGCGGCGCTTTTTCCGGTGGACGGTCTGGCGGGCTATGGAACCGACCTTTTGGCCCGGTGGCTGCTGGACCGGCCTGCGTGCGGCAGCTTTGAGGGGGACATTCTGCGGCACACCATGCCCAGCGGGGTCTGCTCCTACTGCGTGGGAGAGCAGCGTGTGGGCAGCGCATTCCAGCAGGGCGTGGTGGGCAAGATCAACTTTGAGGAGGCGGAAGTATGCAGTCTGTGACCATTCTTCCCGGCCGGGACAAGACCGGGAAGCCGGAACCCTTCCAGGGCATCACCCTGGAGCGGGGCGAACTGTGTACCATCGTGGGCAACACCGGCTCCGGGAAGTCCCGGTTCATCAAGGATGTAGAGCAGCTGGCCCATGGGGACTCGGTCACCCGCCGCCGGGTGCTCCTGGACGGCGTGGAGATCCCGGCGGAACGCCGCCAGTCCTTGTCTTCCCAACTGGTGGCCCACTTGGGGCAGAATATGCGCTTCGTGCTGGACGCCTCGGTGGAAGAGTTCCTGGCCCTCCATGCCCAGTGCAGGGGGAAGGAGACCCCGCCGGTGGAGGTGCTGGCCCTGGCCAATGAGATCACCCCGGAGCCTGTTGCCCTGGGCCAGAGCCTGAACCAGCTCAGCGGCGGCCAGTCCCGGGCGCTGATGATCGCCGACATCGCCCTGCTCTGCGACAGCCCCATTGTCCTCATCGACGAGATTGAGAACGCCGGCATCGACAAAGAGCGGGCGCTGGGCCTGCTTCAGCGTCATGACAAGTTGGTGCTGGTGGTCACCCATGACCCGCACACCGCCTTGATGTCCCGGCGGCGCATCGTCATGGGGGGCGGCGCGGTGGCTGCAGTGGTGGAGCGCAGCCCACAGGAGGCCGCACTCTATATGGAATTAGGCGAGCTGTACCGCCGGCAACAAACCTATCAGGCATCGCTTCGGAGAGGAGATCATCTGGCATGACACACATTCTGCTTTATTGGAACCACATCTGCGTCCTGCACCGCCAGGAAAAGGCGTTTTTGCAGGAGCTGGCCGGGCGGCTGCACCGGGAAGACATTGAGCTGGAGGTTCGTTTTTTCGGCTTGGGATACCCGGAGCATATGTCGGAGTATCTGGCCCGGCCGGATGCGGTGCTCCCAGACCTCATCGTTTCGGCGGATCTGGAGGTGTTCGAGGATCGGGCCATTTTTTCCAAGATGGAACCGGAGCTGTACCCGGCGGCAGATTGGGTCTCCCTGCGGGAAAGTCCTGCTCTGGACGCCGTGCGGCGGGGCGACAAACTCCTGCCCGCGGCGGCCATCCCTCTGGTCTACTATACCCGCGAGCTGGGGATATGCGAGCAGATGCGGCTGCCGGACTGGGACGGGCTGGCCTTCGGCGGGATCAACAACTCTGCCGTCAAGACGGTAGTAAAGGTTGTCTGGGAAACATGGGGCCGGGAGGCAGCCTCCGGCCTGCTGGACCGCAGCTTTGTAACGGATATGCCCATCGGAGCATTTCAAACTGTGCGCCAGGGACAGGCCCGTACCGCCCTGGTGCCCTCTCTCTACGCACTGCGGGCGGATGGGCAGAGCACCTTCCTCCGCACGCCCCAAGAGGGGCCGGTGCTGATCCCGTCCTATCTGTGCGCGCGGACCTCTGCCCCCGAGTGGGCGGCCCGGCGGGTGGCAGAGGAGATCTTGTGCCGGGAGCTGTGCGATTTCTATGTGTCCAACGGGGATCTGATCCTCTTTCCGGCCTGCACCCAACTGCACAGCAGCCAAGAGGGCGAGCGGGTCTGCTGCCCCTCCGCGGTGTGGCTGGACACCCTCGCTCGGGACGATTTCTATGGCCTGTACTGTAATAAACTTCCAACAGCAACCGACCCGATTCAGCGAATCAAGAAGCAATCCTAGGTTTAATATACTGTGAAAAACACGGAAGCGGAAGGGGGTACCCCCTTCCGCTTCCATGTTATGCGGGAGTCTCTATCCCAGTGCCACATCAAGGGCCATCATCAGGGTGAAGCCCAAAGCAAAGGTCAGCGCGCCCACATCTGAGTGCTCTCCCTGGGACATCTCAGGGATTAACTCTTCCACCACCACATAGATCATAGCGCCGGCGGCAAAACTCAGAAGATATGGAAGAGCCGGAACCACCAGCCCTGAGGCCAGAATCGTCAGCAGGGCGCCCAGCGGTTCTACCGCCCCGGAAAGTACGCCTCCTGCGAAAGCCCAGGGCTTGCTCATTCCCTCCGCGCGCAGGGGCATGGAGATAATCGCTCCCTCGGGGAAGTTCTGAATGGCGATGCCCAGAGATAAGGCCAGAGCGCCCATCATGGTGATTTGACCGTCTCCGGCCAGATAGCCCGCATAGACCACACCGACTGCCATTCCTTCCGGGATGTTATGGAGGGTAACCGCCAGTACCATCATGGTGGAGCGCCGCAGCTGCGTATGGGGCCCTTCCGCGCGGGAACTCTTTTGGTGGAGGTGAGGGATCAGATGATCCAACCCCAGCAGAAAGAGAATACCAACCCAAAAGCCAATGACCGCCGGCAGGAAGGCCCAGGTCCCTGCCCCGGCGGACTGATCCATGGCGGGGATCAGCAGGCTCCAGATCGACGCGGCCACCATGACGCCGGAGGCGAAGCCGGTCAGCCCCCGCTGCACCCGATCCCCCAAACCTTTCTTCAGGAAAAAGACGCAGGCGGACCCCAGCGAGGTGCCCACAAAAGGGATCAGCAGACCATAAATAACCGATGTTTGCATGGAATCACACCGGCCTTAGCGTTCCGTTTGCTCCTGCGTGTGGCTGTGCCGCCCACAGCAATGTTCGCCGTTGTTTTTCCTGCAGCAGCATCCGCCGTCCGGGTCTGTAGGGTCCAGGTGCAGAAGATCGACTTTGACGGGGCTTTCCTGCGTTCCCAGGGATTCCAGGTGATTGAACATAATCTGTCCTCTTTTCTATCATAATTTTGCTTGCATAATAGGATGTACTTCGCGGTTAGTCATTGCTAACCGCGGGATAATTATATAAAACCATACGCACTCTGTCAAGAGGATGGAAATAGGCAGGCCCCCTGCCTATTTCCGCTTTGGATTTTTTGGAAACCAGCCCCGCTCCACCCTGCGGGCCTGCTCCTTCAGTTCCCGGATGCTCCATATGCAGGCAACACCCAGCAGCCCCAGAAGGACAGAGAAAAGGCCCTGGATGAAAAGCGCGGCGATCAGGCAGAGCAGGCCCGCGATCAAAAATACTGGCCAGATACTCTGCGTGAAGTGATACTCAAACCAGATCACCAGAGGATGGAACGCTCCAATGATCACAAGGGACATCACGCCAACAACTACGCCTTCAAAGTTTAATTCCACAGACACCACCTCCCGGATATTATAACATTGATTTTTGGAGCCGGGCAAGTTGGATGCTGTAAAATCTTGAGATATTTGTGTGTTCTGTCCGTCAAAGTTTCTCATGGCTAAGGCGCTCCAAGTGCCTCCTGCGCCGATACTCTAACGGGGATATGCCGAATTGCTTCTTGAATGCCGCGGCGAATTTGCTCTGGTTGATGTATCCGACCTGTTCCGTCACCTCAGATACCGAAAGCCGGCTGCCCGTCAGCAATTCCGAGGCTTTTCTCATTCGGAGCTCCCGAAGATACGCCGATATGTTTTGCCCGAAGACACCGCGAAAATAATTCTTCATACTGGTTTCACTGATAGAAAACCTCGCGGCCAGTTCCCAGGCCGGATGATGCTGCCGCAGGTCGGCTGTGATAATCTGTTCGACCTGCTTTGCAATACTCACCTGCGTTTCCGTAAAATAGGCGCAGACCTGGGACAGAGGGATTTCCGTCTGCTCCATCAGCAGAGAAAACAGCGCCAGGGAATAGATCTTCATCTGCATTACAGCAAAGGGCATAGGCTCATGATACAGTGACCATAGTTTTTTCAGCAATTCTTCCGCGTCGGGGACAGCCTTGGAGATGTAGGTGCTTCCATTCCGGCAGTACCGCTCCACAACGCAGTGAAAGTCAAGCCCGAATTCCTCCAGAAGCCATACGCTCTGCGCCGCAAGCGTATCAAGCTCTGCGAAGAACTCCAGCCCCTCGTAGATGCGGCGTGGATAGACATACTGCCTTTGAGCAAAATGTTCTGTCAGAGACAGATCCCCATCCGTCACATACACAAAATTTCCGTTATTCAGAATGATCTCACAGCGCCCAGTTACGCAGTAGTTCAGAAGCAGCGGGCCTTTTTCATCAGAGCCCTCTCCTCGCAAATCCGGTGCTGTCCAGAGCGGAGCGTTTACTGAAATATAAGCCAGTGTCAGTCCCGGGAATAGCGGAAAAAATGTTACAAAGCCTTTTCCGTCCTTCTCATTTAGAAAAAGCCCCGCGCTGTATTCTCCCCGTTCGATAGATATTCCGGGAACTTCGACGCATTTTCGGATAATCTCATCAATGTTCATGGGTGAGTCCTCCTCTTGGCTCCGCAAGAAAAGAATTGCTTTTTGCTATATTATAGGCGTGAAGAGTCTGGCTCGTCAATTTAAAACTCGATGTTGATTGGAGCTAAAAAGCTGTTCAGTTGTAGAAACGCCAGTCCGGGTATGGTATTCTATGACGGGGTTAGAATGAGCTAACCAATGAATGCGGAGGTGTTTCTTATGAACAACAAGATTCAGGCAAAAGATTTGATCAACCTTGGGCTGTTCACAGTACTGTATTTTGTCATCGGCTGCTGTGTCGCAATTCCCATCGGGTTTGTACCAATTTTCCTTCCCGTCCTGGGGGCGCTTTGGGCGCTGATCACCGGCATCCCATTTATGCTGTTCCTGACAAGGGTGAAAAAGTTCGGGATGGTCACCATTATGGGCATTTTGAGCGGCCTGCTGATGGGGTTGACCGGCATGGGCTTCTGGGGCGTCCCCCTGGGGGCTGTTTTTGGACTGCTGGGTGATTTGATTTTGAAATCCGGCGGCTATAAGAGCGCCAAGAAGAGCCTGCTGGGGTATGCGGTGTTCAGCCTCTGGATGGTGGGTACCTATATCCCCATGTACTTTATGGTGGAAGACTCCTGGGCGAGTTTTGCGGCCAGCTTCGGAGAGGAATATGCGGATCAGGTAATGGCTGTCATGCCGATGTGGAGCATAATCCTGGTAATTGCAGGAATCTTTGTGTTCGCCATTTCCGGTGGACTGCTGGGCAAGGCCCTCTTGAAAAAGCACTTTGCCAAGGCGGGCATTGCGTAATGAGCAGCGCGTCATACCCCATAGTAACAGGAAGCAAGAAAGGCATCCAGCTGGACCCGCGCACCAAGCTGCTTCTCCTGCTGACCATCACCACCCTGATGTTCAGTACCAGCAATGAAGGGATCATGAACTTGGTAAAGCCGCTTTTGAGCCTTGTCCCATTTATCCTGATCCTCTCCGAGCGACGCTTTCAGACGGCGGCAAAGTACCTGATTTTGTACGCGGCCTGCTTTGCGCTGGAGCGGGTGGCGCTGATTTGGGCAAGCGGGCTCCCCTCCTTTGTTCTGTTGGCGGTCACATCCATCATGACCCGCTTTGCACCCGGTATCATGATGGGTGCCTATCTGATTGCGTCCACATCGGTGAGCGAATTCATTGGCGCCATGGAGCGGATGCACCTGACGGAGAAGATCGTGATCCCGCTGTCGGTGATTTTCCGCTTCTTTCCTACCGTCAGCGAGGAGTATCAGGCCATCCGGGACGCTATGAAGATGCGCGGGATACGCTTCGGAGGAAAGAACCCGTTCCTGATGGTCGAGTACCGGCTGGTACCGCTTATTGTATCCGTGGTCAAAATCGGGGATGAACTTTCCGCTGCCGCCTTAACGCGGGGCCTTGGAGCTCCGGGAAGGCGTACCAATTTGTGCCGGATTGGGTTTCATGCACAGGATCTTATGGCAGCGCTGTTCTGCGTCGCCTGCTTCGCTCTGTTTCTGCTCCAGCCGCAGATCGCTTTTTGGGGAGGTGTCAGAGGATGATTCAGATTGACCATGTGACCTTCTCTTATGGAGAAGAAACGGAGCATACCGGTGGTGTTCGGGACATTGAGCTTCAGATCAAGCGCGGTGAGTTTGCTGTGCTCTGCGGCGAGAGCGGCTGCGGAAAAACCACGATCACACGCCTGATCAACGGCCTGATCCCCCATTATTACGAAGGGAAGATGAGCGGCGGCGTGTGGGTCAACGGGGCTGAAGTGTCAAAACAACCGCTCTATGATACGGCGAAAATCGTGGGCAGCGTGTTCCAAAACCCGCGTTCCCAGTTTTTTAATGTAGATACAACCAGCGAGATCACCTTTGGCTGTGAAAATCTGGGCCAGCCTGCAGAAACAATCCGGGCGCGGCTGGAGAGGACGGTCTGTGATTTCCGATTGGAAAAGCTGATGGACCGGAATATCTTCCACCTCTCCGGAGGAGAGAAACAAAAAGTTGCCTGCGCCGGCGTGTCGATCATGGAGCCGGAGGTACTGGTACTGGATGAGCCATCCTCCAATCTGGATGCGGCATCCATTTCCGACCTGCGGAAAACCCTGGCTTTCTGGAAAAGCCAAGGGAAAACCATCATCGTATCGGAACACAGGCTCTATTATCTCCGTGGTCTGGCGGATCGTTTTATTTATATGAAGGGCGGCAAAATCACACGGGAATATACTGCGGAGGAATTTAATGGCCTGTCGGAGCAAGCCCGGACGGAAATTGGGCTGCGCACTTTCGCCCTGGAACAATTACAACCGCCGCAAACACCGCAATGCACAGGGACGGAACTGGAGCTGAAGCAGTTCCGCTTTGCGTATCCCCACGGATCGTCAATCCTGCACATACAGGATTGTACTATTCCGGCCGGCCGCATTGTAGGCATCATTGGCAATAACGGGGCTGGCAAGTCCACCTTTTCACGGTGCTTCTGTGGGCTGGAGAAGCGATGCGGCGAGGTAATCTGGAACGGCAGGCGATACCGTTCGAAAGATCGGCTGAACACCTGCTATATGGTCATGCAGGAGGTAAACCATCAGCTCTTTACAGAAACAGTCCTGGACGAAGTGTTGATCAGCATGGAGGAGCCGGATACAAAACAGGCAGAGGAAATCCTGACCCGGCTGGATCTCCTCCTGTTCAGAGACAGGCACCCTATGTCGCTTTCCGGCGGGCAGAAACAGAGGGTGGCCATCGCATCTGCCATTGCATCAAAGCGGTCTATTCTCTTCTTTGACGAACCCACCAGCGGCCTTGATTACCGGCACATGAAAGAGGTCGCCGCTGTTTTGCGGCAGCTCAGCACGGAAGGTGTCACTGTTTATGTGATCACACACGATCTGGAACTGCTGCTGGACTGCTGCACGGACATCATCCATTTCGCCCAGGGAAACATTGCTGGCCAATACCCTATGGATGCGGGCGGCCTTTCAAGGGTCTGTGCTTATTTTATGGGAAGCGGCGCCTAAAGTGTGGCCAGCTTCTGTGCGCGCCGGTACTCCAACGGGGACATGCCGAATTGCTTCTTGAATACCGCTGCAAACTTTCCCTGATTGGAATAGCCAACCTGCTCCGCGATTTCTGCAATGGGGCGGCTGGTGTTCGCTAAAAATTCAGCGGCGGCTTTCATACGGACCTCCCGCAGATAGGTGGAGATGTTCTGGCCGTACACCCCACGGAAGTAGTTTTTCAAACTGGTTTCCCCAACGGAGAATTTTTCCGCCAGCAGACGCACGGGGATATGTTTCCGGAGATCTGCGGTGAGGATTTGTTCTGCTTTTTTGGCGATCCCCACCTGAAGTTCCGTATAAAAGCCGCAGGTTTTTGAAGGGCGCGGCTCTGTATGGAGTAGTTCGTAAATCAGTTCCAGCGTATAGATGCGCAGATAAAATAGAGACGGCTGCTCCGACAGTGCCCAGAGTTTGCGGAAAATAGCGGTAAGTGTGCTGTCCGCCTCGTTGATATAGGTCTTTTGCCTGCGGCAATAGTTCTCACGCAGCAGAGTAAAATCCAGCTCAAAGGCGGACATCAGTTCCTGGGCGTTCTGAGAGAGCTGCTCTATATCAAAATAGATTTTAATGCCCTGATAGAGCCTGGTTGGGAAAATATAGCCGTCCTGGGCAGTCTGCTCACTGACGGCAAAATCATTTTCCTTCAGGTATATGTAGGCTCCGTCATCCAGAAGAAGCTCACTTCTTCCTGCAACGCAGTAATTGATCAGCAGGGGCCGCAGCTCGGCATTTGCCTCGGACTCCGGCCAATTTGAGGCGCTTACCTGAATAAACGCCAGGGTTACCCCCGGAAAGAGCGGGTGGAAGACCATCCTCCCGCGGCCGTCCTCCTGCTCCAAAAGAAGTTCGCTGCTATTTGGGCCGCTTTTCCACTCTACGCCCAAAACAGTATCGCTGTTTTTCAGGATACTTTCCATCATGTCGCGCAACAAATTTTCCCCCTTTCGCAGCAAAATGATTGAGTTTATTATAGGGCGGCCCCTTTTAGAGGTCAATCATCAAACAACAGGAAAGAGAAAACTCCTTGCTATTCGGGCCTAAACTGTCGGTATGTGCATAGAAGCGTGATTTGATCTGTGCTACTATTACGACGGTTAGCGTTGTCTAATCCGAAAATCAATTATGTGTAGGAGGATTCTCAATGAACAGGCTTCAAGGGAAAGACTTGATCAACATCGGTATTTTTACGGCGATCTACTTTATCGTGATCTTTGCCGCGGCGTCTATTGGCTTTATCCCTATTTTCATCCCGCTCATCAGTGTGATCGTTCCGCTGGTCGGCGGCATCCCCATGATGCTGTTTTTCTCCAAAATTAAAAAGTTTGGTATGCTGACCATCTGCGGCCTGTTGCTCGGCGTCATTATGCTGCTCACCGGAATGGGCTACTGGTGCATCCCCACCGGCCTGATTTTTGGATTGATCTCTGATTTCATGATGAAGGGCTGCGGCTACAAAAACGCCAAGCGCGAAGTCCTGATCCACGGCGTTTTCTCCATGTGGGTGATCGGCGCGTTCATCCCTATTGTTGTGACACGGGATGCTTACTATCAAAATCTCCTTCCCGGCTATGGACAGGAATATGCAGATACGCTCATGGCCTATATGCCGGACTGGATTTTGCCGGTGCTTCTGGCGGCGGCCTTTGTCAGCGGACTGGTGGGCGGCCTGATTGGGCGCAAACTTTTCAAAAAGCACTTTGAACGGGCGGGCATTGTATCATGAGCCGCGAACTTCTTGCCAGTCAGAAAAACCACAGTGGGATTGTTTTAGATCCTCGCACAAAATTGGCGGTGCTGACCACCATAGCCGTTTTCATTTTGGGCGGCTCGTATGAAGGCGTCATGCAGTATTACATCATCGTGCTGGCGGCGATCCCCCTGCTGCTTCTGCTCTCGGCAGGAAAATGGAAAGGCGCTGTCCTCTATCTCCTGATTTTTGGGGGAAGCCTCTGCTTGGAACTGTTTGGACTATCCTATCTGACCGGGGTTGCAAATTTTATCGCGGTTGCCATTGTGGGGCTGTTCCTCCGGTTTACGCCGGGAATTGTCATGGGGTACTTCGTAGTCACGACCACAACCGTCAGCGAATTCGTGGCCGCTATGGAGCGGCTTCACCTGCCGCAGCAGATCACAATCCCCATGTCGGTCATGTTCCGCTTTTTCCCGACGGTTGCAGAAGAATGGAGCGCCATTGGGGACGCCATGCGGATGCGCGGCGTCCGCTTTGGCGGTGGAAAGGCCGGCTCTATTCTGGAATACCGCATGGTTCCCATGATGATCTGCTCTGTCAAGATTGGAGAAGAGTTGAGTGCGGCGGCACTGACCCGCGGTCTGGGCGGACCGGTCAAGCGGACCAACATCTGTAAAATCTGGTTTCGCGCACAGGACATTGTGTTGCTCCTGATCTGCCTTGGGGCATTTGCCGCGCAAGTCTATGTGTGGGCTGCAAGGGGGTGAATGCCATGATTGCGTGCAGAGATGTGTCGTTTTCCTATCCGGCAAGCGGCCCTGTGGATGGGGAATGTCTGACGGAAGGGGCGCTGAAGCATATCACCTGTACGATTGAGGACGGCTCCTTTGTTCTTCTCTGCGGGGCCTCCGGCTGCGGCAAGACGACCTTGACCCGTCTGCTGAACGGACTGATCCCCCATTACCACGAGGGAACTTTTACAGGCTCGGTCTATCTGGGCGGGAAAGATACCCGCGATCTGTCGCTCTTTGAGATTTCCCAAATGGTAGGCTCTGTGTTCCAAAATCCACGCTCCCAGTTTTTCAATGTGGATACGACCAGCGAGCTGGCCTTTGGCCCGGAAAATCACGGATTGCCCGAGAAGGCTGTCCGTGAGCGGGTCCGCCTGGTGGCGGAGCAGCTGAGGCTGGAATCCCTGCTTGACCGGAGCATCTTCTCCCTCTCCGGCGGGGAGAAGCAGAAAATCGCTTGTGGGTCGGCGGCTGCCATCGACCCGGATATTTATGTCCTGGATGAGCCGTCCTCCAATCTGGACGCCTACGCGATTGCGGATTTCCGAAAACTGCTCATGCGCCTAAAGGCCCAGGGAAAAACCATCGTTATTTCGGAACACAGGCTCTACTACCTGCGAGATCTGGCCGACCGTGTCCTCTATATGAAAGATGGAGAGATCCGAGGCGACTATACCGCCGCAGAATTCCAAAGCCTGCCCGCAGAGCGACGGGAGCAAATGGGCCTGCGCCCACTGGACCTGAACGACCTAAAGGGGATAGCGCTGCCTCACGGCCGGACCGGGGACTCCGAATGGAAAATCCGGCAGTTCTCCTTTGCCTATAAGCATCAGCCGGAAACCCTGCACATTGACGAGGTGGAATTCCCCTTTTGCGGTGCAACCGCAATCATTGGGCATAACGGAGCGGGAAAATCCACCCTGTCCCGCTGCCTGTGCGGGCTGGAAAAGCGGTGCGGCGGCACTGTGCAGGAACAGGGCAGGATTTATTCCAGAAAAGAGCGGCTGAAGCTCTGTTATATGGTGATGCAGGACGTAAACCACCAGCTTTTCACAGAAAGCGTGTTGGATGAAATATGTCTGAGCATGAGAACAGAGGACCGTGCAAAAGCGGAAGCTGTGCTGGCTGAGATGGACCTGCTCCCATATCGGGAGCGACATCCCATGGGGCTGTCCGGGGGACAAAAGCAGCGGGTGGCCGTCGCCTCCGCGATTGCATCAGAACGGCCGCTGATCGTATTTGATGAGCCCACCAGCGGGCTGGACCTGTTTCACATGCGGCAGGTGGCGGAGGTGGTGAACAGAATTACAGAACAAGGAAGAACTGCGGTTGTGGTGACGCACGACCCGGAATTTATTTTGCGGTGCTGTAAGTTTGTTATCCACATGGAGCACGGTAAGATTCAGGAAAGCTACTCCCTCTGCGAGCCGGAGGGCAGGGAACGCCTGTTGCGCTTTTTTCTGAACGAGATGGGATAGGAGGCAAAATGAAACTTCACGCGTCGGGCGAGGACTACCTGGAGGCCGTGCTGGTGCTCCAAAAGGAAAAGGGCATGGTGCGCTCCGTGGATGTGGCCCGGCACATGGAGGTGTCCAAGCCCAGCGTGTGTCATGCGGTGACGACCTTGAAAAAAGGCGGCTTCCTGACGATGGATGAAGACTTCTCCCTGCACTTGACTGATATAGGCCGGGAGGTAGCCGAGCAGACCTATGAGAAACACTGCTTCTTTACTCGCCAGCTTGTCGCGGCCGGGGTCGATCCCCAGACCGCGGAACGGGAGGCCTGCCGGATGGAGCACACCATCAGCCAGAAGTCGTTTGAATTACTGAAAGGAGCGGTAGAGCCGGAATGACCGGTAAGCAGTCAGAAGAAAGGGAGGACCCCGCGTGGGGAAATTACTGATTTTATCCGTCACCAATGGCGAGGAACAAATTCTGGATAGGATCAAGGACTTCCTGGCGGAAGAGCCTGGAATCGAGATTGTGGAGCCGCCCGCCACGAAGCATATCCTCACCTTTCTCGGCCTGGAACTCCACCTACGCAAGCAGACGGTAAAGTGGCGGGGCCAGCCTCTCCACCTTACGCACCTGGAGTTCTTCACGCTGGCGTATCTGGCCCGACATCCCGGCTGGGTCTTCACGCAGGAACAGATCTATGAGGCCGTATGGCATGAGTTCCCGGAGGACTGCGGCGCGGCCGTGGTCAATATCATCAGCCAGCTCCGCCGGAAGATGGGACCGGGAAATCCGATCCGTACCGTCCCCCACAGCGGCTATAAGTTTGAGCTGCCTCCATAACCTGAGAAGCCTTTTCCGAAAAAACGCAGTTATCCTTGATGGGTAACTGCGTTTTTTGTGCAGGCAGAGATTTGTAACTGATTCCATGCAGTAAAAATTCAGAGCATAGCCTGATAAAGCTCGTTTCAAAGATATGCAGCAGACCAGAAAACAGGTTCCTGATCCAGTTATCCTTCGTCGCAAGAATGCCCTGATTGCATTTTCTGCAAACGGAAAGCGGAGGACCGACTGCTTAGACTGTTGCTTGACTATATTGGCAATCAGCCATTCAAAAGGAACCCAGCCTGTGGTTCACCAGAATAAATTGTACCGGACATTTCTATCACTTCCAAGTGCATGACATCCTGAATGAGAATATATTTGTTGTCCGCAAGCGCCAGATGTAGTATATTGTGGTTAGCAATAGCAAACCGATGGCATGGGGGACAGATCAATGGAAATAAAACAACTGGAGAGCTTTGTGACTGCCTGCGAACGCGGAAGCCTTTCGCAAGCGGCGGCTTGTATGTACACCACGCAGCCAAATGTCAGCAAAACCATCCGAACCTTAGAGCATGAACTGGGGCGGCCCCTTTTGGTCCGGAGCGGGAAAGGCGTACAGCCTACGGTTTATGGAAAGAACGTGCTGGAGTATGCGAAGCTGATTCTGAGAGCAACGGCTACGATCTCCTCTCTGGCCGTGCCGGATGAGCAGAACGGTCTGCGGCTGTCGGCATATCCCAGCAACATGGTGTCCCGCCTTTTGGTAGACTTTTACAAAACCTGGGGGTCTGGAATCCATATTGAGCACCACGAGGGCACCGTGGAGGAGATCACCGACCATGTCCACCAAGGAATTTCTGAAGTTGGAATCGTATATGTGGCGCAAAAGCAGGTGCCTACATTTCAGCACATTCTTCTCCACAAGAAATTGGAGTTTATTCCGCAGAGTGAAAAGAGCATCTGTGTCTACGTAGGACCTCAGCACCCACTGTATCATGCGGACAGTGTGGACTTTTCAGATCTTCCAAATCTGAAATTCATGCGTGGAGTACGGGATTTCTTTTCTATGGAACATCATCTTGAAACGGTGAGCATGGGGGTCATTGACCAAAGCGTTATGAAGCACGTGATATACAGCGACAGCGACCACTCGATCATCAATTTCCTGCTCCATACGGATGTTTGCAGTCTGGGCCTGAATTTTATGCACCGCCCCTATGAGCAATATGACATCAAACCGCTGGCCATCAACGGATGCGAGCCGTTTCTTCAAATCGGCTATGTGCGGGACCCGGAGCGTCCGCTCTCGCCGCAGGCCTCCTGGCTGACAGAGCGCTTTGGAGAAATGCTGTAAAAGGCATAACAAATTGTTATGGGGTTCCATGAAAAATTGGCCTCTGGTAAGTCTTGGCTAACTGCTGTAAAATGAAAAACCATAGCGCAAGACTGTAATATTTAGGACTGGAGGCTTTTATGAAAAGAAGGATTTTTTCTGTGCTGTTGAGCAGCGCCCTGCTGTTGACGGCGCTCGCCGGCTGCGGACAAGGGGGCGAAGCGGCTCCAAGCGGAAGCTCGTCCGACGCAGACAGTGAAACGGGTACGCGGGATGAGCTGATATTTGTCAACTACCGGGATATCCGGGATCTGAACCCTCACCTGTACGCCGGTGAGATGTACGCCCAGAGCATCCTTTACGACACCCTGGTGAGCAATACGGAAGACGGCTATGTGGGCTGTCTGGCGGAAGACTGGACCATCAGCGATGACGGCCGGATTTATACCTTCAATATCCGGGACGGCGTAACCTTCTCCGATGGAACGCCCTGCGACGCCAACGCCATTCTGGCCAACTTCAACGCCATCTTGGAGAACCGTGAGCGCCACACCTGGCTGGAGATGATGAATCTGCTGGTCGGTGTGTCCGCTCCGGACGAGGATACCTTCGTCATTGAGATGAGCGAGCCGTACTACCCCATGCTCACCGAGCTGGCTTGCATCCGTCCGTTCGCAATGATTTCCCCTAACTGCATGATCGACGGCAGCACGATGAACGGTGTCAACGGCTATATCGGGACAGGCCCCTATGTGCTCACGGACTTTGTCACTGACGAGTACGCCGTTTTTGAGCGCAACGAGAATTATTGGGGTGAGGCGCCCGCAATTCAGAAGATCACCGTCAAGGTCATCCCCGACAACCAGACGCGCATTATGGCCCTGGAGAATGAGGAGATCGACCTGATTTTCGGCAAGAACATGCTGGACGCTGATGCCATCAGCCAGTATGTGGACAGTGACCGGTTCACCGTAAGCCTGTCTGACCCCACCTCCACCCGGCATATTGTGCTGAACACCACCCACGATATTTTGGGAGACACAGCGGTGCGAAAGGCGCTCCAGCACGCCACAAACCGGCAGGCCATCTCCGAGGGTATTTTCTACGGCCTGGAACCGGCAGCGGATACCCTTTATTCCCCAACCGTTCCCTACTGTGATGTGGATTTGGAGCCCTATGCCTACGACACCGAGGAAGCGGCCCGCCTTCTGGACGAGGCCGGCTGGGTTATGGGAAGCGACGGGGGCCGCTCCAAGAATGGGCAGAAACTGGAACTGGACCTCCTCTACAATAGCGACAGCGTTACTGAGAAGACCATTTCTGAGTATCTTCAGAGTGAGTATTTGAAACTGGGCATCTCCCTGAACATCCACGGCGAGGAAGAACAGTCCTATCGTGACAATATGAAGGCCGGTAATTTTGATATGGTGTTCAACATCTGCTGGGGTATGCCTTATGATCCCCAGTCCTCTCTGGCCGCTATGAGGGCCCCAGTGTATGGAGACTATGCCGCACAGCAGGGACTGGAGGACAAGGCAGAGATTGATCAGGCCATCACGGATATCCTCACCTCCACCGATGAGGCAGAACGTCAGGAACTGTATGACTTTGTTCTGACCCGGCTCCATGAGGATGCTGTCTACATTCCCCTGACCTACGAAACCAACAAAGCCCTTTATACCTCGGAACTGAAGGGGGTCCACTTCGGCACCGACCAGTATGATGTGGATTTCGCAAGCATGTACTTCGAGTAATCGTTGATGGCATCGGGGCCGCTTCTTTGGAGGCGGCCCTTGTGCTGAATTGCCTTCGCTCGCGGGGGTGTTCACACTTTCCACAGGTGCGAAGCACGTAAGAAGCACGCGTGCGCGGGCTCCGCAAAATAGAGTTTAAGTTTTGCAACTATGCAAAAAAGAAAGGGGCATCTATGAAGCGCTATGTAATCCGCCGGCTGCTGATGGCAATCCCCCTGCTGCTGGCGATTTCCTTTGTCTGTTTTGTGTTCATCAACCTGATCCCCTCAAATCCGGCGGAGGTCGTCCTCCGAATCCAGCAGACGCCCATTATCACTGATGAGGCGATTGCGGAGATGGAGGAGGCGCTGGGTCTGAACAAACCTTTTCTGGTGCGGTATTTTGACTGGGTCCTGGGCTGTCTCCAGGGGGATTTCGGCATCAGCTATGTCAATCCCGCCCGCACAGTCGCCGGAGAACTGGCCCGCTGCCTGCCCGCCACGCTGCAGTTGGCGGCGGCCTCGTTTGTGATCGTGCTGCTGCTGAGCATCCCTATCGGCTTCCTCTGCGCTGTGTACAAGGATGGCTGGTTTGATAAGATTATGCGGGGCCTGGTCTTTATCTCCACGGCCATGCCTGCCTATTGGGTTGGGCTGCTCCTGATGTGGGGGATCAGCGTCAAGCTGGGTCTGCTGCCGACCAACGGAAACGGTACCTGGCAGCATATGATACTGCCTGCCTTTACCGTGGCGCTCAGTTACATCTCTACCTATATCCGGCTCATCCGCAATAATATGCTGGAGAATATGAAGCAGGATTATGTGCTCTACGCCAATGTCCGCGGCCTGCCCCAGCGCTCCATCTGGGTGAAACATGTGCTCAAAAATTCCATGCACACCTGCATCGTGGCCATGGGTATGAGCATCCCCCAGATGATTGCCGGCACCATCGTGGTGGAGAACGTGTTTTCCTGGCCGGGGCTGGGGACGCTGTGCATCAGTTCCATCTTCAATCGTGATCTGCCGGTCATCCAGACTTATGTGCTGTTCATCGGCGTATTGTTCGTGGTATTCAATCTGGTGTTCGACATCCTTCAGACCGTGTCCGACCCCAGACTGAGAAAGGAGAGCTGAGCCATGGGAAAACGCTTTCTGCACAACCGTGCCGCTGTGGTGACGGTGGCTTTCGTCCTCCTGATCGCGCTGATCGGCATTCTTGCCCCGCTCCTGGCGCCGCATGATCCCTATGTTACGGATATCCTCAACAAATTCGCGCCGTACAGCCTGGAGTACCCATTGGGCACAGACCATCTGGGCAGGTGCGTCCTCTCCCGCCTGATTTACGGCATCCGGCCAACGCTGGGACTTGCCCTTCTGACCATGCTGGGGACCATCGCACTGGGCGCGCTGCTGGGCGTTATGGCCGGCTACTTCCGGGGCGTGGTGGAAGAGGTCATCATGCGGGTGGTGGACGTGATGCTTTCCTTCCCCAGCCAGATCATGGTGTTCGCCGTGGTGGGCCTTCTGGGGATCAATGTCCAAAATGTCATCATTGCCAATGTGTTCATCAAATGGGCGTGGTATGCCCGCATGATCCGAACCGGTGTCATGCAGTACCGGGACCGGAACTTTGTTCAGTTCTCCCGGTGCGTGGGAATGCCGGAGCGGTTCATCCTGTTCCGACACCTTCTGCCGTCTATTACCTCTGATCTTGCGGTGCTGGCCTCTCTGGATGTGGGCTGGGCCATTATCAATATCTCTACCCTGTCCTTCCTGGGGCTGGGCGTACAGGCCCCAACCCCGGAATGGGGAGCCATGCTCAACGAGGCGAAGGATGTACTTACCAGTAATCCAACCCAGATGATCGCGCCTGGTATTGCCATCGTGGTTCTGGTGTGCTGCTTTAATCTGATGGGCGACGCCCTGCGGGATGTGCTGGACCCCAAGGAGGTGGAAAAATGACCCCGGTTCTGGAATTGCAAGATCTCCATGTTCTGCTCTGCACACACCGGCATCAGGGGGTGGAGTTGGTGAAGGGAGTTTCCTTCTCGGTATATCCTGGGGAGTGCCTTGGAATCCTTGGGGAGTCCGGAAGTGGAAAATCCATGTCTATGAAAGCGGCGATGGGCCTTTTGGATCATAGCTTCCACGTGCTTGGAAGTGCCAAATTCCAGGGAGAGGAGCTGCTGGGGAGAAGTGATGAAGAACTGCGCCGTCTAAGAGGCGGTCAGGTAGGCATCATCCTTCAAAACCCGATGACCTGTTTTGATCCTCTCTACCGGATCGGAGCCCAGATTGCCGAAACCTTTGCGGCCCACAATGATTGGAGCAAGGCGGATATCCGCCAGCGTTCTCTGGAGATGCTGGAGAAAATGCGGATTCGTAATCCGGAGGAGGTGTTGGAGAAGTACCCGCATCAGCTCTCCGGCGGAATGCTTCAACGGATTATGATTGGCATTGCGACCTCTATGAAGCCGTCCCTTCTGATCGCGGACGAACCTACCACAGCTATTGACGCCATCACTCAATTTGAGATCCTGGACGAATTGCTGCGGATCAAGCAGGAACACCAGACAGCGATGGTCTTTATCTCCCATGACTTGAATGCGATTTCCCGTGTGGCAGACCGGATCGTAGTCCTCAATCAGGGGCTTGTGGTGGACCAAGGCGATTTCCAACACATTCTTCACCATGCAACCGATTCCTATACCAAGCTGCTGGTGGAAAAGCGGACGGATGTGATGCGCCGATACAGCCAGGTGCTGGGAGGAAAGGAGCGTGTCTATGCTTGAACTGAAAAATATCTGCGTCAGTTTCCGAAGCGAGCGTCAGGACAAGGTGTTCGGACATACCCGTCAGCAGGTGCTCTTTGATGTGTCCCTGAACGTAAAAAGAGGGACCTGCCTCGGTATTTTGGGAGAGTCCGGCAGCGGAAAATCCACTATGGGCCGGGTGCTTTGCGGGCTTCTGAAACCGGACAGCGGCGAGGCGATTCTGGACGGCGTATCGGTCTACGCCTCCCGAGCGGGCCGGCGGAACCTGCAGAACAAGCTCAGTGTGGTATTTCAAGACTACACAACCTCTGCCAATCCCCGTTTCCGTGTCAAAGACATCATCGGCGAGGGCCTGACCGTCCGGGAGCGCCGGGAGGGGGGCCGGCTGGAGCGAAAGAAGGAAATGGCCGCCCTTCTGGAACTGGTGGGACTCCCTGCTGATTTTGCGGGCAGATTTCCCCACGAGCTCTCCGGCGGCCAGCTTCAGCGGGTGTGCATCGCCAGGGCAGTGGCCTGTAAGCCAGAGGTCATCCTCTTTGATGAGGCGATCTCCTCCCTGGATGCGCATACCCAGGTCCAGGTAATGGATCTGCTGCGGGATCTGAAGGAAAAGCTGGGGCTGACCTATGTATTTATCACCCACGACCTGACCTCGATCACATATCTCTGTGACGATGTGCTGTTCCTCTATCAGGGCCGTGTAACAGAATATTTGCCCGTCAGCCGCATCAGCGAGACTAAGGATGAGTACGCCCGGCGGTTGCTGGAGTCCATTGTGGTATTTGACACCGAGACTTCGGAGGTGGACGTATGATTTTTTGTGGGATAACACTTTTGCCTGGTGAGCGAAAAAACGTACCGCTCCCGGTACCGGATGCTCCGTCCCTGAATGCGCTCTGCCTGTGCGGTGCCGCCCCGGGCAAGACGCTGGTGGTCACGGCAGGGGTCCACGGCTGCGAGTATGTGGGAATTCAGGCCCTGCGCCGTCTGGCGGCGGACCTGGATCCGGCGAGGCTGTCGGGGAACGTCATCCTACTGCCGCTGGCAAATCCCAGTGCTTTTTATGCCGGAGCCAAACAGGTGGTGCCGGAGGACGGCGTCAATTTGAACCGAGCCTTCCCCGGCAACTCTGCGGGCCCCCTTTCCGCTCGATTGGCCTTTGCCCTGGAGGCGGCTTTATACCCGGAAGCCGATCTGCTGGCAGATCTCCACAGCGGAGACTGCAGCGAAACGCTTCATCCATTGGTGTTCTTCCCGGCAGCAGGGAAGAAAATGGTCAACCAAGTCTCACTGGATGCCGCCAAGGTCCTGACGGTACCCTACCGGGTCCGCTCCACCGCCAAGAACGGGCTTTACAGCTGGGCGGTGCAAAGAGACATTCCCGCACTGCTGATTGAGAGGGGCGGGCAGGGGCTTTGGTCTGAACAGGAGGTGGACGCCTGCTGTGAGGACGTCCGCTCCCTGTTGCGCCATCTGGAGATTATGCCCGGAGGGAACCCGCCGCGGGATCAGCTGGAGATCACAGAAACCTTCTATGCAGAAGCTGAGTCGGAGGGATTTTGGTATCCGGCAGTAGGTTTAGACCAACGGGTCCGAAGGGGAGAACTGCTCGGACACCTGGAGGCACTGTCTGGTTGCCGCTTACAAGAGGTTCGGGCCGAGTTTGACGGCATTGTCCTTTACTACACAATCGCCTTGGGCGTCCGGGCGGGAGATCCGCTGATCGCATATGGCCATCCGTAAGGAATTCTGGCGGCTGGCCTGGCCCGCCGCGGCAGAGGGCCTGTTGCTGATGCTGCTCACCGCCGCCGACCTGCTGATGGTTTCCGCTCTGGGAAACACAGCGGTGGCGGCGGTCAGTATTTTTTCCCAGCCCCGTATGGTGATCCTCTGCGTAACCCGCTCCTACTCTGTTGCACTGAGCGCCTATGTTGCCCGCCGGCGCGGCAAGCATCCGGATGAGTCCCTGACCTCCTGTTCCCGCGCTTCGCTCATGCTGGGGTGCGGTCTCTCGATGCTGCTCCTGGTCGGGACCTGGATTGGAGCTGGCCCGCTTCTACGACTGGCCGGTGCACAGGATGACTATATCAACTTGGGGTTGCAGTATGCCTTTCCCACCCTGGTGAGTCTGGCGCTCTCCGGTCCGGCTATTGTCCTTCACGGCATCTTGGCGGGGCTTGGCGATACCAAAAGCGTGCTTGTGTCCAATGTGCTAGGCAACGGAGTCAATGTCGTGTTCAATGCGCTGCTGATTTACGGTCTGGGCCCATTCCCGCAATTGGGAGTTTTCGGCGCTGGGCTGGGAACTGCTATCGGTGCTGGCGCCACGCTGGTCTATACGCTGGCGCTTTTCTTACGGCGGCGGCATCCGGCCACTCTGCGGGGCAGAGGGGCCTGGCTGCCGGAACGGGAATACCTCTGCTCCCTGGCCCCCCTTGCCACGGGCACATTCCTGGAGCAGGCAGCGGAACGGTTTGGGATGTTCACATTTTCACGCCTGGTAGCAGACCTGGGCACAGCGGCGCTAAGCGTCCACAACATCTGTGGGAGCCTGTGCGACATTTACTATAGCTTCTCCCAAGGGCTTGGGAAGGCCAGCCTGGTTCAGGCCGGCCAGGCGTTGGGATCTGGAAGAACGTGCAACCTGAAACGGATCGGGGCCGTATCCCGCCGGGCGGCGCTTTGGACTGGGGGTGCGGCCACGCTGCTCTATTTGCTGCTCCGGTCACCCTTGCTTCAGTTCTACCATCTGGAGGGCAACGACCTGGCTCTGGGCTGTGAGATCATGATCTTTGTGGCTGCTGTCAATATTCCGGAGGCATGGGCTATGGTCCATGCGGGTCTGCTCCGTGGCTTGGGGCATACCAGTTTTGTGGCCCTCTATTCTCTTATCAGCATCGCAGTGGTGCGGCCGATCCTTACCTTCTTCCTGGTTTACGAACTTGGTCTTGGATTATACGGAGCATGGATTGCCCTCACTCTCGACCAAACGACAAGAGCGGTCTGTTCCATGCTGGGATCGCGGCAGACGATCCGTATCAAGATGAAGGACAGCTCAAATTCATGATTGCCCTAATACTATCGTGGCATGGATGAGGACTTCTCTCTGCGCTTGACCGATATAGGCCGAGAGGTAGCCGAGCAGACCTATGAAAAACACTGCTTCTTTACCCGGCGGCTTATTGCGGCCGGGGTCGATCCCCAGACCGCGGAACGGGAGGCCTGCCGGATGGAGCACACCATCAGCCAGCGGTCCTTTGAATTGTTAAAAGGGGCGGTGGAGCCGGAATGACCGGTAAG
>NZ_JBCOAQ010000008.1:0-31025 GCF_040226735.1 Intestinimonas sp. RTP31139st1_F5_RTP31139_211217
CTCCTACAAAATTCAGAGAGGCATCCATGTGCACCTAATTCAATTTTTTATGTGTCCAGAATTCTGGGTACATATCAACTGCGCCGCCGTTATCTTGCGCCGCTTTCTTTTTCAAGGTGCCGTAGCAAGGCCGGAGCTGGGAACAGCGGAAAGGGGGACGCTGCTTTTCAAATCAGGCCTTGAATGACAGGACAGCCCGCATGAGCTTTGACCGCAAGCGGTCGCGTATGTCCTCGTCTATGCCGTAGTAGCTATTGCCGCGCTCGTCGCGGAGCTTCCGCATAGACAGGGACGCTATGTAGCTGTCATAATGCTGTATGACGATCTGCATAGCTTCCGGGTCGCCCTTTGTTGCGGCTATGATTACCGGGTAGGGCAGTAAGCCGCGTTCGTCCTGTTCGGTGTTACCAATCGTTTGTGTCATAGGCGCGTTCCTCCAAATAGCGTTTTAACAGTTCAAAAGAGCTTGTCCGCCGATACTGGACTGTGCTTCTCGGAACGTCGCGGAGCTTTCCAATCTCCACGTCGCTCATATCAAAGAAGTAGTAGAGCAATACGGCGTCCCGCTTTTCTTCCGGCAAGCTGCGTAGGGCTTCGGCAAGCAGCTTCGCGGTGATCTCCTTTCCCGCCACGCAAAAGGACTTTTCAGCTTCATCATCTGCAAAGTAGGTATCATAGGTGTAAAGCTGTTTTTCCTCTTGCGGAGACAAGTCAGAAAAACTAACCTCGCGGAGCTGCTGACGCGACCTGTCCCTGTGGGCGTTGATGGCTTCGTTTTTCAACGTCCGCTTGCAAAAGCCGTTAAAAGCGCAACGGATTTGCCATTGGGTACGAATAGGCTCGTTCATGGTTTCACCTCCTTTCGCAACCGCGAAAGCGGGTGATGACTTCCCCTTTCGTAAGCCCTCAACACCAAGCGTTTTGATTACGCCGGAAACAAAGGCCGGATTTCCAAAAATCTTTTCTGGAAAACGCAAAAATGCCCCCGCCTGCAAAATGCAGACGGGGGCAAGTGAAATATAAACAGTATTGTAATGATATGTGTAATCATCTATAAGGCCGGTATATCCCGTGGCGGGGGTCGAACTTTTTTTGATGAAAAGAATGTCAAGTTATGTCGATACAAAAGAAACACAGCGGCACCTCCTTGATACCGCCGTATCCTTAAATAAGGGCGACTTTAATACACCCTCCGTATTCCTATTTTTCAAAAAAGAATACGGCGGCTTTGATTGTTATTTCAAAACCGCCGCTATTCAGATCGGGCGCGTTCTTGCCGACGAGCAACGGTTTTTATCTGTTGCAATCTGTCAGCAATCGCATAGTAGAAGCAGTTATCTGAAAAGAAAAGAGCCGACAACCATGAGTAATTAACTCATTGATTATCGGCTCTGCGTCTTTGCGTCTGGCTCTTTGATAACTGACATATTAAATTGTTTGATATTGATTAATGCTTCCTGTTTACACTTCGGGCAGAATAGCGGAAAGTTTTTCAGCTCTGTATCTTTCCGGATTTTTAACCTTGTCTTGTTTCCACATATAGGACACAATATCCATTGTTCCCCTCTCACTAAACCACCTCAATTCGTAAGGTAATGGTGAATTTTACTTATTTACTGCTTCTGCCAATTTCTTTATCTCGCCCTCATTTATTACTGGTTCAGTAAATCCCTCATTAAAGCCGTCAATCTTTTTCAAAGACTGAAACAATTTCCTATATAGGAAATTCATTTTTTCGTAGTCCATTATGCCGCCAACAGAGGTTACATAGGAAGCATGATTTATTAGCTCTATTGGGTAAAGTGTTTCAAAAAATCCCACTGTATCTTTCGGGGTATAGCAGCACGCGAACAATCCTATCTTCTTGTGCAATAGCTGTTTTAGATTGCGTTTACAAAAATGCGTAATTTCTTTTTGGATTTTACCCATATACACAGAACCGCCAATAAAAACAGTGTCATATTGAGATAGATTGATTTTATCTGCTTTTACTGAAAGTATGTTTACTTCACCATGAAGATAAGTCTTTAGGATTTCAGCGCATTTTTTTGTGCAGCCGTATTTTGTGGCGTATACGATTGCAGTTTTCATTAAATCTCCTCCTTACGGTAAATCATGTCAAACTGTTCTATATGCTTTCCCAACATTTCTATTGCCTCTTTTTCCTTTTCTGCTATACCGTCATATTTATTGAGTAAAAGAAAAATCGGCGCAAAGAACTGTAATGCCATAACTTCGGGATTGGCTTGCCGCATAAAGCCTTGTTTTATCATTTCGTCAAAAAGTGTGGCCTGATAAGAAATCGCGGTATCAATGTATACTTCTCGATATATGCGGTCAATTTCTTTGTTCTTGTACTTCTCAATGGAAAGCATTTTACGAAACTGTGAGGCATAGGGGTCTTTCAAGTAAAAACAAAAAATATCACTACTAATTTTCTTCAAAACCCCGTTGCCACCTGTTGCGTATTCCCTTGCCATTTCTCGCAATTCGCCATTTGGAAGCTGAAAAGAAGTAGCCGCGTCCCTAAAACGTAATTGCATTGTGTCTACCAATGTATCAAAGATTTCCTGCTTGCTTTTATAGTGTTTGTATAAAGAGCTTTGCTTAATTCCAACTTCTGCCGCAATGTCACGCACTGTTACACCGTCATAGCCTTTATCAGCAAACAGCTTTAGTGATTCAAATAAAATAATTTCTTTCGTATTTCTTTTCGCCATGCTAATACCTCACTTACATATAATCAAAACGAGTAGGAACAGAATTATAAAGCCATATACGAGAACCCTCAATAAATGCAATTTGAACAATACTCACAACAGCAATAATGAAAAAAATATTTTGCCTGTAATCCGGTTTGAAGATTGATATTATCCCAAGCACCCATATAATAACACTTGCCACCCAAAAGACAATGGATTGAATACTGCTAACTGAAAACAGCCCCATTTCTACGCTGCCATCAGTAGCATATATGATAGAGTTAGAATACAGATCACGGACATTCGCAAAATACCACAGCGCACCATGAAGCAGGATAAAGAGTAGGATAATCATACCCCATTTATGGATTGCTGCCCGGCTTAAATATCCCCATAGGATAAAGCCGATATTTGCCCCCAACAAAAGTGTACTGATAATTGTGACGCTGTTTCCAAAGAATAGTTTTATCATAGTCATAAGCTCCTTTTCATTTAGCTACTGTTTGTTCTCTTTCTATTTTAGCTACTATTTGTTCTCCTGTCAAGTCTTTTTCAATATCCATAGGTAAATTTTTGATGAATATATGCTCTATTACTGTCAATACTATGCTGTGTGTAATCATATCCAAAGTGGAAAGATGAACGGTAAAATGTAATAGGGTGAAAAATATGAAGCAGGACAAAGTGAAGTATGATTTTAAGGCTTTCGGTCAAGCCATTAAAGAAGCAAGAAAGGCAAAGGGTATCTCACGCAACCAGTTAGCGGACAGGCTGAACATTGCGCCGCGCTATATCGCGTCCATTGAGAAAAGTGGACAGCACCCAAGCCTACAAATCTTTTATGAGCTTGTCACCTTTTTAGATGTGTCAGTAGACCAGTTCTTTTTCCCGACTGAGGAAACAGACAAATCCACGCAACGGCGGCAGCTTGACAGTCTGCTTACTGATATGAGCAGCCGGGATTTAACGATTATGACGGCAACTGCAAAAGGAATACAGGAAGCGAACAGCAAGGAAACGGGGGAATAAAGTCCTCCGTTTTTTGTCTGTGCTGCTATTGAAACGTCGCAAATTGTGGCGTTTTTCTTTTTTCGGGGAATGTTTGGCAAATCTACATTTTAGGTGTGGAAGTATGTGAAAAGAGGAATAGCAAGCATAGGAAGCGGGTACCCACTTCCGTATTTTCGCCCTCCTGCGCTGCGGCGCGTCGGTTGAAAATTGCTTGTTGGGAAGTGTCCCAAACCCTCTATGAGAACGGAAAGGAGCGGCGGCGCATGGACGGACGGAAAAGGACGGTGCAAGTCAAGTTTCGCGTGACGGAAGCGGAACGGGATTTGATTCTTGAAAAAATGAAGCTCATACCCACAAACAATATGGCGGCGTATCTGCGGAAGATTGCTATTGACGGCTATATCGTGCAAGTAGATCACAGCGACATAAAGGCAATGACAGCGGAGATACAGAAAATCGGGGTGAATATCAATCAGATAGCGCGGCGCGTGAACAGTACGGGCAGCGTGTACCAAGAGGACATAGACGAGCTAAAGGGGGCGTTAGATGAAATATGGCGGTTACAAAGATTAAACCTATTAAAAGCACTCTAAGCAAAGCCCTTGACTACATCGAAAACCCGGACAAGACGGACGGGAAAATGCTGGTGTCCTCTTTCGGCTGCTCCTATGAAACGGCAGACATAGAGTTTGGATTTACCCTGTCGCAAGCACTCCAAAAGGGCAACAACTTAGCCTTTCACCTGATACAGTCCTTTGAACCGGGGGAAACAGACGCGCAGACCGCCCATGAGATCGGGCGGCAGCTTGCCGACGCTGTTACCAAAGGCCAGCATGAATATGTTTTGACGACGCACATTGACAAAGGCCACGTCCATAATCATATCATTTTCTGCGCCGTCAATTTCGTAGACCACCACAAATACGTTTCCAACAAGCGGACGTACTACGGCATACGGAACATGAGCGACAAGCTGTGCCGGGAAAACGGCCTGTCCGTCGTCGTCCCCAGCAAGGGCAGCAAAGGAAAGAGCTACGCGGAGTACCAAGCGGAGAAAACGGGGACGAGTTGGAAAGGCAAACTGAAAATCGCCGTTGACGCGCTTATCCCCCAAGTGTCCAGCTTTGAAGAATTGTTGCAGAAGTTACAGGCGGCGGGCTATGAAATCAAGCCGGGAAAATATGTGTCGTGCCGCGCACCGGGGCAGGAGCGTTTCACCCGCCTTAAAACCCTCGGCGCAGACTACACAGAGGAAGCGATCAGGGAGCGGATAGCCGGAAAGCGCGCCCGCACCGCCAAAGTCCCCAAGCAGCAGCGCGGCGGCGTCAGCCTGCTTATCGACATTGAGAACAGTATCAAGGCGCAGCAGAGCCGGGGCTATGAACAATGGGCGAAAATCCATAATCTGAAACAGGCCGCAAAGACGATGAACTTCTTGACGGAACACAGGATAGAACAGTATGCGGATTTAGTCAGCCGGATAGAGCAAGTGACAGCCGCCAGTGAACAGGCCGCAGACAGCCTAAAGGACGTGGAACGACGGCTTGCGGATATGGCGGTGCTTATCAAGAATGTTACCACCTATCAAAAGACAAAGCCCCTGTATGACGCATACCGCAAGGCCAAGGACAAAGGGCAATTCAAAGCAGACCATGAGCGGGGCATTATCCTCCATGAAGCAGCGGCAAGGGCGTTACAGACCGCGCAGATCGGCAGGAAGCTCCCCAGCGTTGCCGCCCTCCAAGCAGAGTATGAAAAGCTGCAAGGCCAGAAAGAAGCCCTTTACGCCGACTATGGCAAGCTGAAAAAACAGGTGCAGGAATATGATGTTATCAAGCGGAACATTGACAGTATTTTACACACGGACAGGCAGGTGGAACATAAAAAGGAAACAGCGCGCGGGTGATGTGTAATAGTGGAAAAGTGTATTCTTTGTTGCTATAATAGTTTGAAAGAAAGGGGGCATATATGTTGTCGAGATTAGTCGTCATTGGTAATGGATTTGATTTAGCTCATGGCTTACACACAAAGTATTCTGATTTTATGAAATACTTATGCTCTTACGAAAAGCCACCCCAAATTATATATGACAGATTTGTTCTTCTTGATAGTGTTTCCGCACAAGACCAAGAAAGGCATCGCTTTTATGAAGCCATAGGTAAATACATTCCCGAAGAGGATTTGTGGAGTTCCTTTGAAGAAGCATTAGGTTTTTTGGATTACGAGCAGATACAAGAAGATAATTCTTGTTACTTTCTTGATTATGGAGATGATAACTGGCGCGATAGTGCCAATCATGACTTTCAATACATGATAAGTGAAGATTTGTCTTTTGCCACAAATATTTCACGCTATTTTTCAGAGTGGATTTTGCATATAAACACAAATGTACCACCTGTTGTTTCACCAGATATACTTAATAGAAATTGTTTATTTTTGAATTTTAACTATACAGATACATTAGAAAAAGTGTATGGTATTCCAACTTCTAATATTTTATATATTCATGGTAATGCTTTGCGCGGGAATAATCTAATATTAGGACACCATAACGCTGCACTTTTTCAAGAACAGGTAATCCCTGCATTTAATGCAGCCGAAGAACATGGTATTTATCTGGAAGATATAGAGGAAGATTTTAGGTTACAAGAGGCTAAAGAAATTATAAAAGACTATTTTAGAAGAACATATAAAGATACTGCTTCAATTATTAGATATTATCAGTCTTTTTTTAACTCATTAAGGACGGTTAATGAAGTGTATGTATTGGGTCATTCTCTTTCTGAAATAGATTTTGATTATTTCGCTGAAATACGAAAAAATGTTCAGTCGACTTGTAAATGGTGTGTTTCATATCACGACGATAGTGCTAATGCACAAAACCTCATTGACAGACTAAATATAAAAAACTCTCAATTATTCTATTTTTAAGCAAAAGAACAGGGCGCGGCAGCCAAGTATGGCCACCGCGCCCCGCCTTTCTTATGGGTGCAGCTCTTATGTGCCTGTTACGCAGTAGAAGCCCATTTTAGAGGGCTTGAATGTAATTCCCTTGCTTCCTAAAAAACGCGCCCGGAAAGCCGCATAAAATGGGGCTTATTTTGCCCCTACCGCGTAACATGGGCGCGTCGTTTCCTCATGCGCTCGGCAGCTTGCTTCCGGGTGATACGCTTCCGGCAATCGGGGCAGTATTTCACGCTGTTAGAGCTGGACGCAAAGGCCGCGCCGCATACGGTACAGCGGCGCAAATCCTCCCGCTGGTACAGCTCGGCTTGCAGCTCCTTATCGTCCGGCAGGACGGCAGCACGAAACCACTTGCACAGCAGCGAATAGGAAATAAGCTGCGGACAGACGCACGTTTCCCCGTCGTCTAACAACAGGCAATTTCCGTTGTCGTAGTTACAGCAGGATTTTTTCACAAGGGCGTTGACTTTCCGGCTTTGCTGCGGCGTCAGCCGTTTCAGCCCGTTCATTCGTCGTCTGCGGCAAAAACGGCAAGCCCCGCAAACTCCGCTTCGGTCAGGGCGTCGATCTTCTGCAAGGCGCGTACTGCCAGCTCTTGCATATCTCCGTCCATAAACGGCAGCGCGGCGTTGACACGCTCGAACAGCTCCCGCTTGCTGCCTGTATCGTAAATGCTCAAAAGGTTTTCTTCCTCAACGGTCAATCGAATCATGCTCATACCTCCATTTCGTGTTTCTTCGATTTCGTCGCCGCCTTTTTCGGTGCGGCTGTTTTCTTGTCTGCGGCAAGCTGCGCCCGGATAGAGGGGCGGGACTTGCGGATTTCCCTGTCCCGGTTCTCGTCCTTGCCGATCAGCGCATACGTCCCATGTCTGCCATCAATTTTGGAAAAGGAAAGGGTCTTATAGGGCAGCATGGAGAAAAGGCGGTCGGTGTCCTTTGTAGACGCAAGCTGCATGAACGCCGGGGCGATCTCCACCATGAAATGCGTCTTGTTGGGGCTGTTCAGCCTGTCCAGCCCTTTCATGCGCTCCACAATGCGCCGCGCTTCATGTTCAATCAGCCCATCGTGCAGCGCGGCGACGTGTGCCTTGAAGTCCCCCGGCGTCAGGGCGTCCCGGCTGTGTTTTTCCGCTTGCAGCACTTCGCGGAGTGCTGCGGGGTCGTTCGGCAGCGTTTCATAGTGCATATACTTTCCAAGGCGCGGGTCGGGGGAAGCGTCGAAAAACTCCTTTGCGGGCTGCTCCCTATCCCCGTAGGCATAGGTCAGGCGCACCATATCGGCGGGAACCGCCTGTTCCTTTACACGCTGGTAGTGCTGCGCATAGTCCAGCTCATAGAGATTGCCCCGGATTTTCCCGTCCTCCACGCCTGTAAGCTCAATGGCATAGGCCAGAATCCTATCGCGGGTCTGCTCCTTGTGGAAACGCCAGGTATTGTGCGGCCCTGTGTCCTTTAGGAAAACGTCGCGCTCCTTGAAGCAATACGTCCCCGACGGGCGGGAGAGCCAGAGAAGCGTTTTGTCCGCTGCGTCAGGGCTTGCCGCCGCCCTCGCAATGATCTCCTTGTCAATCTCCAAATCGCTTTGGTAAAAGCCTGTATTTTGCCGCATAAGGGCATTGAGGGACGCGAACACGTCCACATTATCAAACCTTTGCATGGGTCAGCTCCTTTCCAAGTCCTGCGACTTCGTTTTTGCCGCCGTCTTTTTCTGCGCCGCCCGTTCCTTATCGGCTTTGAGCTGCGCCCGGATAGACGGCTTTTTCTCCGGAGTCCCGCCGCCGCGCTCCTTGTCGGCCTTGATTGCGTCGGCAAGGTCAAGCAAGGAAATCTGTTCCCCAGCCTGTACCTTTGCTTCCAGCTCGTCAACGGTGGGCGTAGGCGGGGTGTTGTTGATGATACCGTCAAAGCAGTTATCGTTCTGCTCTACGGTGTCCTCAATGTGCTTTATGGGGCTTTCCGGCTGCGTAGCGGAAACGGCAAACGCCCGTGTGCCATTCCCCATGATGAAATACTTTCCGTCCTCCGATTGGTGGTGAAAGCCATATCCGGCGGCTTCCATCTGTTCGCGGGTCATATCGGTAACGTGGAAGCTGCCCCGGGGCGTCCTGATCTGCTCCCCGGTCATACGGGCGTCGGGGGTAAGCTCCTGCTGCTCCTGCAAAAACTCCGGCACTTGCTGATAGCCGAACCTGTCTACATAGTGGGCGGTGTCCTGTCCGGCCTGATGAAGCACTACCACGTCGGAAACGGAAAGGCTGTGTCCCTTGAAGTCTGCGGGGTGGTCGATGTTGAAGCGGGTGAAAATATCGTCCAGCGACATATCCGGCGCAAGGGGCGCGGTATAGATCAGGTCATAATTCGCCGGGTCAACGGCAAGCCCCGCCGCCTGCAGGCGGTCGTAAGGCTCAAAACGGAAGTCCCGCGTTTCGTCCCCGCGCTTTAGCTGGTAGATGGAAAAGGTGTCCTGCGTTTGCGGCTGGGTCTGCTCCGGCGCGGGGGCTTCGGCGGCGGGCTGCTCTTGCGGGGTCTGTATCGCCTGTTGCTTCTGCGCCCGGATATGCGCCCGCTGTAACTCGGTAGGCTTTTCGCCAGTAATGGGCGCAATGGCTTTCACATAATCCGCTGCGTAGTATGCGTTTGTGGTAAGCTGCCGTTGCCATGCCCCCTCTTTGGGCGACCAGCGGAAGCCGTTATGTTTCAGCTCTTCCCTTGTTGCTTCGTCGGGTTTGCCGTCAAAGAAGATTTGCAGCCGGTTAGCGTCAGTATTTGCTTCCACCTTGCCGCCGTCAAACTCCCAGCCTACAAAGCCGACTGCCTTTTGCTGTGTGAGGGAAGCAATGCGGGTTTTCAAACGGCGTATTTCCGCGCTGTTGTTGGATAAAGCCCACGAGGGGTAGGGTACGCGGTCATAGGAAGCCATGCCAGCCACCAGCTTTTGCCCCTGTTCCGGCGAAAGGCCGGGGCAGCCGTCAAGTGTCTTGTGCTTGCGGAAATAGGCGTTTATCGCTTTCATTTTCTCCTGCAACTTTTCCAAGCCCGCCAGCTTGCTTTCCAGTTTGGGGACAGCCTGCGGGTCGTCCGCGCTGATACCGCCCATACCCGTACTGCGGATTTTATCAAGTAAGCCTTGAATATCCCGCCACTCCTCCATATTCCTGTCCCGCGCCGCGTTCTGCTTTTCTTTCTGCCTAACCGGGAAATTAGAGCCGCCAGTAATCAGAATAGAGGGTACGCGGGCTTCAATGGCATAGCTGGCATTTAAGTTTGCCGCCAGCTTCCGGGCATAGGTATCAAGCAGACTGTCTATTTTCTCATGGTACATCGGGTCTACCCGCGCTTTTTGACGCTCCGCGATCTGTACGGCTTCGTCAATGTAGCTGCGGTAAGCTGCCGTCGCGCTGCCCGGCTTGTAGCTATCAAAGCTATTCATTTCCTTTGCGCGGCGGGCGGCGTCCTCATTGATGGGATAATAGGTAACGGACGCTTCCGGCTTCGCTGCGGCTTGTTCCGGCGCGGGGGCTTCGGCGGCGGGCTGCTCTTTTTCCCGCTCCGCAAGGGTCTTTTCCGCACGTTCCCGCACTTCATTACTGATAGGCAGCGAATAAAGGTCAGAGGTAGAGGAAAAGCCCACGTTGTTGAAAACATAGTCAACCTCGGCTTCTTTCAAAGCCCCCGCTGTATAATAGCTTCTCTTTGAGGGTGTTTCGCTCACCTTGCCGCCCGCTATGTCAAAGGCCAATCCCGTTTCTAAATGCGAATGGATTTTGCCGTCAACCGCCAGCGTCACAAAGTACCAGCCCATGTGTCCGCTCTTGCTGTCTGCGCCGTCGTGCAGCTCCACATTGAGCAAGGTGTACGGCTTTAGCCCATGCTGCGCGGCAATCTCGTTGTCCTTGACCTCCCGCGCCCTAAGTGCTGCAAGGGCGACGTCCTTTGTGGCGGCGACAATCTCCGGGTTATACCGCCGCAAAGTGGCGTTGACAAGCTCGTTTTGCACCTTTGCGGTCTTAGCTTTCGGCGTTAAGTCGTTGCCGATACCAAGGGACGCGCCGTTATCAAAGCGGATAGATATATCGCTTGTCCCGCGCCATTTGCCGGAACATGGAGAAGTTTCAATTTTGCCGGACGTGCAGCCGAACGCCTGCGCGATAATCCCTATCCTATCCTGCATAGGCAGACTTTCATATTTTTTGGCGATTTCAGCGGCCTTTTTCTGCAACTCCGTAGGTGTGTCCTGCTTCACAAGATTTCCGTCCCGGTAAGCGTAGCCCTGTGTAGCAATCGCTTCCAGCGTTTCAGCCGTAACCTCTCCGGCGGTCTGTATGTCCGCGTCGATCAGCATTTGCAGCGTGGCCTTTACCTCGCCGGATAGCTTCTGCTGCTGTTCGGGGGGCAGCTTATCAAAGACAGGGGTTTCCGGCTCCTGCGGCTGTTCCTCCGGCGCGGCGGGGTAAGGCTCGTAGCCATTGGCGGCGTATTCCTCTACGGTCATTCCTGCGGCGGCGGCTTCCTGCGCGATTTCCTCCCTGACGTGTTCCTTGTACGCCTGAAGCTCCGGGTCAAAGTCGGCAAGCCGTGGGGCGGGCGGCAATTCATAATCGCCGCTGTTGATTTTCCCCCGACACTCGGCAACGTAGGCTTGTACGGCGGTGTGATAGGCCGTTTCGGGCTGGGTCATGCTTTCGCCGCTTTGCATCGCGGCGGCTGCGGCCTGCTCCATATCAGAAAGGGCGCAATGCAGCTTCAAATAGGGGATAAACTCATGCAGCAGCATAGCCCGCTGTTCCTTGTCCGCTTCTACCGCTTCCTTGCCCTCGGTGTGCAGCAGATGGTTTTCCCAATCCGCATTGTTCTCATAGTGGGCGTGGTATTTTTCAATATGGTCTATCAGGCTCCCGTCGCCGTCGCCAAAGTCCTGCCGCCCCTCGTAGTGGTCGGCCTCGCCGTCAAAGACGCAATCAATGGCAAACTTCGTCTTGTCATAGCCGGGGCTTGCAAGCTCCGCTTCGTCAAGGGAAGCGAAAAGGGCATTTGCGCGGGAAAGGGGCATGGTTTCACCCTCCCGCAGCTCCGCGCTCTCGCTCCAAATAATCGTAACGGTAGGCTCGGCGGCAAGGTCGGGTGTCGCTTCTTGCGGCGGTTCGCCCTGTTCTGGCAAATACGCAGCTACATCGTCGGACGGCTCCCCCGGATTATCCGGCGTATTGTCCGGGGTGACTGGCTCACTCCATTGTTCAAAACTGGGCTGTGGTTGCTCCTGTTGGGCGGCCTGCTCCCGCGCCTGTTGCAGCTCCGCAAAGTGTCCGTCAATGCTGTCTATAATCTCGGCGGCGGCGGTGCGGATTGTTTCAAGGGACGCTTTCAGCTCCGCAAGCTCCCGCCCGCTGCTCCACCCAGCGACGTAGCCAAAGGAGTAGTCGGACGTATCAAGCCCGTAGTGCTGGCAGACGGTGTACGCCACACTTTCGGCCTGTACCTCCCTTGTGCGGCGGTCTGGCCTGTCCGCTAAATCCTCTTTCGGGGCGTTCAAGTCAATGTCGTGCAGCTTTGCGTGGGCGATCTCATGGATAGCGGTTTTCAAGGTCTGCAATTCGCTCATACCCTCTTGAATGGCGATCCGCTTTTCTTCCAGATGGTAATAGCCGTGAGATTTGCCCTCGATGTTTTCAAAGCCGATGGGGACAGGTGAGGTCTTTTCCAGCGCGGCGAAAAAATCATTGTAGCGGTCAACGTCCCCCGTCAGCTCGTCCACCGCAATGTCGGGCAGCTCCCGCCCCTCGGTCTGCGAAACGTCAAAGACAGATACCACCTTGTAGGCGGGGACGGTGATTTCCTGTTCTTCGGTGACGGGCTTCCCGTCCTTGCCGATGATGGGCTTCCGCGTCTGCGGGTCTAACTTCTCCACTTCCCGCTTGACCTTGTAGGGGGACGGCGCAAAGATTTTAATGCCCTTTTCGCCGCCCTTTACATGGCGTCCGTGGGTGTTCTTCCATGTATTGTAGCCCGCCACAAGGGAAGCGTCGGGGGCTTGCATGGCAATCAGAAGCGTATTCCGAAAGCTGTAATTGTGGAACTTCGACATAACGCGCAGATAGTCCTTGTAGCGTTCGCTGTCGAACAGCTCCGCAATGCCCTGTTCCAGACGGTCGGTGATCTCCTTTATCTTCTCGGCGGGCTTTTCGGAAGTCAGGACAATAGGAACAACGGGGCGCGGCTGCGGGGGTTCTGCGGTCAGCGTCGCGGCCTGCCCTGTGCTGATAGCGTCAAAGTCCGCTTTCTCCGGGTCAGGCCGCGCCGGGGGCTGCGGATAGCTCATAATGCGGTATTCCTCCGGCACGTCCCGCCCCTCGTAATGGCGTTCCCATTGGTCACCGCTTTCCACGATATAGCCATAGGGGGTAAAGCTGCCGCGCTCCTGCTCGGCGGCGTTGCGCCCAAAGGCCACAAGGTCAATGCCCTTTTTCCATTCTTCGGGCATATCCACCATGCCGGATTTATTCAAGTAGTAGTCGCCCAAATCCCGCACCGTCTGTACTTCGGGGATATGCACGAAAAAGTCTGTGTTGTAGGTGTAGTCGATGATCTGCCCGATGTTCTCAAAGCCCGGTTTCCGCTGCGCTGCGGCGTTCAGCTCGTCAAGGTCTGCGGGGGCAAGGGCTTCCAGACGCGCCGCAAGGAAATTCAGCTCGTCAATCCCAGCGGCGCACACCATGTCATAGGGCAACGCAAGGGGCTTATCTAAGGGGTAGGAATACCCGTTGATGAAAAAATCCTGCGGATTGTCGGCGGTAATGCCGACGCTTTGCATAGCCGCGTGAAGCTGCTCCGCCGTCGCTGGCATGGAGAGCCACGCGCTGCTTAATTCTCCCGCTTCAAAGCGGCTGCGGTTGTCAATTAAGATAGAAAAAACTTCGCTCAATCGTTCGCTCCTTTCTTCGTTCATCATGCGGTGCATAAGCTCGTAATCCTCCGCGCTCATGCTCCCGTCAAATACATAGGGGTCAAAGTCCCCGTCCCGGTAGGGCTTTTCCGAAAACGGAAGTCCTGCGGCGTGGGCGGCTTTCCTCGCTTCCTCGATCTGCTCCGGCGATAATGCGTCGTCGTGGGTTTCGATAAAGTCAGCGATATTGTTATAGCCGTTCTCATAGTGGCGGCGTACTCCAGCGGTCAGCTCGGCAAGGTTCATGTCCTCGCCCAAGTAGCCGCAATAGTAGCCGTTCAAAACAACGGCGGCGGGGTCGGTGTGCTGGATTTCCTGCAAGCGGCTCCTATCCTCCGGCGTAAGGGTGTCGTCCATTTCAAGATAGAGATAGTCGCTGCTCCATGAACGCCCCTCCCGCCAGAACGCTATCCACGCAATGCCCGCCCGCAATTCGTCCTGATAAACCGTTACGGCTTCCCGTAAACTCGCCATAGCGTTTCTCCTTTCCGCATAAGGGTTTGGGACTATCCCAACAAGCAAAATCCCCGTCCTGCGCCATAACGCAAGGCGGGGATTTTACGGAAGTGGGTACCCGCTTCCTATGCTTGCTGCGTAAGTTCTTTGCCCCTCGAAACGGTAGCCCGGTAGTTGACGTACTTCCCGCCCGTATCGGCTAAAAGCACTATCCCGTCATAGGTTTTGCCCGTTTTCGGGGAATACAGCTTTTTCACTTTCGCCTTGCCGTCTTTCAGCAGCGCGGCGGCGATTTTCGGGGTAAAGGCGGTTTTGCGTTCCTCGAAAAAGCGGTCATTTTTCCACATGGTAAAGGCGCAATCCCGGTTCCCGCAATAGTAGTTCTTCCTGCCCTCGTAGACGCTGCCGCCGCAGCGGGGGCATTTGCCGATAACGGGCCTATCCTCCTTGAAACGCGCCTTATCCGCGTCGGAGATATTCGGGTGGGCCTGCACCAGCTCCCGCGCCATAGCTTCAATGCCGCGCATGAAGCCGTCCGCGTCGGCCTTGCCCTTTGCAATCTGCGTCAGGGTGTTTTCCCATTCAGCGGTAAGCTGGGGAGATGTCAGTACGTCGGGGAGAACAGCCACAAGGCCGCTGCCATCCCCTGTGGGAATAAGCTGCTTGCCCTTGCGCTCCACAAAGCCGGATTTCACCAGCTTTTCAATGACAGCGGCGCGGGTGGCGGGAGTGCCAAGCCCGCGCCGTTCCGCGTCGGGGTCGGTGTCCTCGTTCCCGGCTCGTTCCATAGCGGAAAGCAAGGTCGCTTCCGTATGCTGCTTCGGGGGCGTGGTGTCGTGGGCCGTCACCTTTACGGCGGGGCGGTCAAAGCTCTGTCCCTCGGCAAAGGGCGGCGCGTCCAGCGCAAGGGCGTTTTCCTCGTCGTCGGTATCAGGCTTCTTTTTCAGCGTCGCCCGGTAGCGGCGTTCAAGCTCTTTCCAGCCCATGCAAAGCACCGTCTTTCCCTTTGCCGTAAACTCGCTGCCAGCGCATGAGAAAACCGCTGTAACAGCTTCGTAGATATGCGGCTCGGCGGCGGCGAACAGCAGCCGCGCCCCGGCAAGGGTCAGGATATTCCTTTCGCTTTCGGGCAGCGCGGCAAGGTCGGCTTTTGCAAGCTCCATCGTGGGGATAATGGCGTGGTGGTCGGAAACCTGTTTGCTGTCAAGGACGCGGGAAACGTCGGGGGAAAACTCTGCGCCCTCCATAAAGGCCAGCTTGCCACACAGCATGGTGGCGGTGTTCGCCGCCGTTTCCCCCATGTCGTCGGTCAAATAGGTGCTGTCCGTCCTCGGATAAGTCAGCAGCTTCTTTTCATACAGGGCTTGTGCCAGGTCAAGGGTCTGCTTCGCGGTGTAGCCGAAAATGCGGTTGGCTTCCCGCTGTAAGGAAGTCAGGTCAAAGAGCTTCGGCGGGGCTGCGGTTTTCTTCTCCCGCACGACGGAAGTACAAACGGCCTGCGACGCTTCGCAAGCCGTTTTGAGCGCGTCCGCTTCGGCGGCGTCGGAGATCTTCGCGCTTGCCGCTTCCGCGCCGGACAGGTCAAGGCGCACATGGTAGTATTTTTCTTTCTGGAAATGGGAGATAGCCGCGTCCTGGTCAACCAGCATTTTCAGCGTGGGGGTCTGGACGCGCCCCACGTTCAAGGTCTTTCCATACAGGCAGGAGAAAAGGCGGGTGGCGTTGATACCGATAAGCCAGTCAGCCTTTGCGCGGCACAGCGCGGAAGCGTAGAGGGCTTCATACTCGCTCCCATCTTTCAGACTGTCAAAGCCTTGCCGGATTGCCGCCGTTTCCATTGAGGAAATCCAAAGGCGGCGCATGGGCTTCTTGCAGCCCGTCATATCGTAGACAAAGCGAAAAATCAATTCACCCTCGCGCCCAGCGTCACAGGCATTGACAACCTCGGTCACGTCGGCGCGGTGCATAAGCTCTTTAAGGGTCTTGAACTGCTTTCCTTTATCTGCGGAAACGGTGTACTGCCATTCCTGCGGCAGAATCGGCAAGCTGTCAAGCTGCCATTTCCTGTACTGCTCCCCATAGGCGGCGGCTTGTGCAAGCTCCACCAAATGCCCGACGCACCATGAAATGACATAGCCGTTTCCCTCGATATACCCGTCCTTTTTGCCGGAAACGCCAAGGGCGGCGGCAATCGCCGCCCCGACGCTGGGTTTCTCCGCAATGACTAACGCATAGCTCATTCTTCCTCGCCCTCCTGTTCTGACCGCTCGTCCTCGTCGTACTCGTCAAAGTCGAAATCGTCAAGGTCTGTGCCGCCCTTGACGGCCTGCTTCGGCTTCATAAACTTGAAGTAGTAGAGCGCACCACCGCCGCCGATCAGGGCGACAACAAAGAACAGGACAAGCCCGCCCATGCTGCTTTTCTCTTTCGGCTGCTCGGTGGGTTCCTCCGGCTCCGGCTCTGCTGCCTTGCCGCTGCAAGCGGTCATGTTCGTAGCACATACGGGGCAAGCCGTATTCACCTTTCCGGCTTCGCATTTATCCGTACAGCTACAAACGGCGGGGGCGGGCGTCGCGGTGCCGCCGTCCTCGTCGATGATAGCCAAAAGGTCGGCTTCGTCCACCTGATTCAGAAAATGGACGGTGTTATTTCCATCGGCGGCGTTGTCAATGACGATGTAAAAATAGTTGCCGCCCTTGCTTTGTACCACGATAAACTGCTTATCCCCGGCGGCGTCGCCGCTAATGTCGTCCACAAGGGTCATGTTGCCCTCCGGGGTCAAGGGCTGCGGGTCAGGGGCTTCCACTTTCACGTTGCTGTCGTCGGTGGGGGTGTCGTCGCCCTGTGCGTAGGCGGTTACGGAAACGCTGCAAAAGCACATGACGAGGGCCAGCAGCACAAGGAAGCTGCGCACGATTTTCTTATTCCTCATTCTCTTTTTCCTCCTGTCCGTCATAGTCTGCGGGGACGGTGGCAATGCCCGGAATACCGCCCCCGGAAAGCATAGCCGTAAGCTCCTGCGGGGTCAGGCGCATAGAGCGCACGAGCTGGACGATTTGCAGGTTTTCCGCTTCGGTTTTCTGCGCTTCCAGCCCTTTCAGCCTGTTTTGATACTCGGTGATCTTCTCGCGGGTCTTTTCAATCTCCCGGTCAATGCGTTCAATTTTGTTTACTGCCATACGTTACTCCTTTCCATAACGCTCTTTCCAAGCGTAGCTGCGCCCTAAACCTTTCACTTTGATAAGGTGGGGCATGGCGTTTTCCTCAATGGCAATCGCCCGCCGATACAGGTCGGGGTATTGCTCTTTTAAGGCTTCAACTTCCTGCCGCTTCATGCTGGGGCAGAAAAAGCAAGAGGATTTTCCCGGCTGCGGCAAACCCGCCGCTGCGATCTCCCGGACGCAATCGCTCCGGCTCCACCCCCATTGTTCAATCAGGGGATAGATGTTGTGATATTTCTTATCGGCTTCGTCGCACTTGCGGGAATGTTCATACCGCTTCACTTCGCCAGCGTCATAGCCGATATAACGGTTTACCCTTTCACCCCGCGCCCATACCTCCCGGCATGGGGCATAGTTGTTGCAAAACTTTGCCTGCGGCCCGATCTTGTGCTTTTGGGAACACCGCTTATAGCCATAGGCGATAGAGGGCAGCGTATGGGAACGCAAGCACTCCATTTCAAGGGTCAGGCGGTTGCCGTAGCGGTCTACATTCTCCACAACGGTAATCTGCGGCATATCGTGGGCGGCAAGCCACTCATTCATTGTCACAATGAATTGATAGGTGTGGGGCTGCTCCGCGCCTGTGTCCGCAAAGGTGATAAGGTCAACGGGGATATGGTGATTGTAAAGGCCAACAAGTAAGGCGGCACTATTCGTGCCGCCCCCAAAGGAAACTATATTGATTTATCGCACCTCCATTTTTGATGTTTTTTCATATCGGTATTTCACTTGCAGCGTCAATCCCAATTCATCAGGCCGTAGCCGCGAATGACGCTGCTCCCAAGGGGATAGCTCTTGATTTTACAGGCGTCGCCGGAATTACCCTCGACGGTATAGACGCGCTCCCCGTCGGTGCCGATCACAATGCCTACATGGTCGGCGTCGCCGGAGTTGTCCCAATCAAAGAAAATCGCGTCGCCGGGGGCAATGTTGGTATAGTTCCTGTCGCCCCATTGTCCATGAGAGGTAAACCACGCCATACCGCCGGACGTGCAGCCAGCAAAGCGCGGTTCGGATAAGCCCATCTGATTGTAGCACCACGAAACGAAACAGGCGCACCACTCGACACGCCCATTAAAGCCGTACCAGCTCCAATAGGGATAGCCGCCCACGTTCCCCACCTGTGACTTTGCAATGTCCACCACAGCCGTATTGCCGGGGCGCGTCCCATTGATGAAGTGAACGCCGCTCAAATCCTCGGACGGGGTGCCGTTCGGGGAGCCGCCGCCAAAGACAAGGGGCTTGTTGCCGCTTGTTTCCAGATACACCCGGAACATATCAAGCTGCTCCGGCGTTAAAAGGCTGGGCGCAAGCGACGATATGGGCGTATTTGTCAGGGACACATTGAGGATATAGTAGTTATAGGGGACTTGGACGGTATAGCTGTTGCCCTCGCTGTCCGTCCGGGTTTCTGTGCGGTAGCGCACTTCGACGGTGGGCGTCACAGTCAGGGTGTATTGCTTATCAAAGACGCGCTGCAATTCTGCCTGTGCGCTTGCGGGGGTGTAGCTCTGCAAAAGGGCGGTCAGGTAGGAAGCCAGCTCGTGGGGGTTGTGGAAAATGTCGTCAAGGTCATAGCGGTATTCGTCGTAGCCCGGATAGGTGCTTTCGATGTTGTCTATCTGGCTTTGCAGCGCGGCTTCCTTTCCGGCATAGGTGTTCTCCACCGCCACAAGGTCGCTGTCCTCCGATGTGTAGGACGTACCCAGCACCCCGTTTATGGTGCCGGAGAAGATAGAGGAACAGGACGACAGGCCGGAGAAGATCATCACAGACAGCAGCAGCGCGGCGACGGCGACGATTACGCCTACCGGGTGCCGCGCCACAAAAGATACGGTTTTCCTTGTTTCCTCGGCTGTCTTTTTCGCCGCCTTGCGGGTGTTCTCCGCTGCCTTTGCCGCCGTAGCCGCGCCGCCCTTTTTCATGGCCTTTGCATACTGCCGCTTGATACGCTGCTTCTGCATGAAGCGGGAAGCGGGGTTGGACGCGGCGATCTGCGGGTTATCCTGCAACGCCTTTTGGTACAGATAGTTGACGTTGGCCTTTTCTGCCGCCTTTTCCGCTTTTGCCGCCGCCCGGTAGGGCTTGAGTTTGTGGCTGCGGTAGCCCTCCTTGACTTTCCGCGCCCCGTATTTCAAGCCCTTTTCCGCTGCTTCCTCGGATTTGTGCGCACCCTCCACGCCGGAATTATCCTTTTCAACGGAATGTACCTTGTTGTGGACGAAAATACCCGCCTCCTGTGCGGGGCGGGACAGCGGATTGTGCTTTTCCTTGAAGCCGGGGGGCTTGTCGTGTTCCTCAAAGCGTAGGCGGGTCTTGCCCTTGCCCGTAGCTTCGTCAAAGGTACGTTCCCGCACCAGCTTCTTTTCTTTGGGGATAGCCGCCCTTGCAGCGTCCAGACGGTCAGCGGCCTTGTCGGATTTCTCAATATACTTGCCAAGCTCCGGTGTACTGCGTTCCTCGTCGGTAAATTGCAGACGTGACGATCTCGCCCCCGCCGCGCTTTCCCGCTGGGCTTTCTGCACCGCCTTTTTAGACGCTTTCCGGGTCTGCGCACCCTCCAAACGCTCTATGACGCGCTCGGCGGTGGCGGTGTCCTCCCTTGCGGGAGTAACAGGCAGACGGGGCAGCGGGGCGGCGTCGGCGGCTATGGGGTCAAGCTGTGCCGCCGCGTCCTGTGCAGCCTGCTGCTCCGGCGTTTTCTGAAAATCCGCGTCCTGCTCCCGCTGGCTGATACGCTGGGTCGTCTGTTGGGTTTCGTTGACTTCGATAGCCCCGTCGCGGGTCATTTTCTGCGTGACTTTATCGCGAGGTTTATACTGTTTTATGGTGCTTCACCTCCAATCCGCGCCCTCGCAAGGGCGCAATACTCACTGTTCAGCTCAATGCCGATATAGCGGCGGTTAAGTGCTTTCGCCGCAAGCCCCGTCGTGCCGCTGCCGAAAAAGGGGTCAAGGACAACGCCGCCTTTGGGACAGCCCGCCAAGATACAGGTTTCCGCCAGCTTCGACGGGAACGCGGCAAAATGCCCGCCCTTGTAAGGGACGGTATTTATCAGCCACACGTCCCGCCTGTTTCGCATGGTGGGGATAAGGGCGGGGTCGTAGTAGCCGCCGCTCCTTGCTTTGTTTAAGCCCTGCACTTTGCCCTGTCCCGGTACCTCTGCGGCGTACTTGCTGCTTGCGCTGCGGCTGGATTTGTACCTCGCCGCCGTTTTGGGGGCGGTCGGCTCCGCAACGGCGGCGGCGTCATAGTAATACTGCTTTGACTTCGTAAGCAGAAAGATGTGTTCATAGCAGCGCGTGGGGCGGTCTTTCACGCTCTCCGGCATGGGGTTGTCTTTCTGCCAGATAATATCGCTGCGCAGATACCACCCGTCGGCGCGTAGGGAGAACGCCAGAAGCCAAGGAATCCCGATCATGTCCTTGTGCTTGCAGCCCGCCGCTGTCCGGGCAAGAGAAAAGCCCTGTCCGTTGCGGCCTTTGGGATATTTGGGGTCGGTGTAGCTGCCCTTGCTGCCTGTGCCGCAGTAGGTGTCCGAGATATTCAGCCAAAAGGTGCCGTCCGAACGCAGTACGCGCTTTAGCTCATGGAAAACCGCCGTCAGCCGTTCTATGTACTGCTCCGGCGTGTCCTCCCGCCCGATCTGCGCGTCAAGCCCATAGTCCCGCAAGGCGTAGTAGGGCGGCGACGTTACCGCGCAATGGACGCTTTCGGCGGGAAGCTCCCGCAAGGCGCACAGCGCGTCCCGGTTGATGATGGTGTCCGCTGTCATGCGCCGCTCACTTCCTCCGGCTTCGTCGTCATAACGCGGTACAACTCCGTATCTTTCGGGAAGCGGTCTACAAAGGGAAGAATGACATTGCCGTAGAATAAAAGCCCCTCGCCCGCTTCGGTGTGGGTAACGTACTTCATCTGCTGGGGGGAAATATTGAGCTGCTTTGCAAGGATAGCCCGGTCGCCTGCGGCCTGATTGAGCATGAGGACAAAATCGCTGTTTTCAAAGATGTTTTCCACTTCCCGGCTGCTCAAAAGGTCTTTCACGTTCTGCGTGATGGCTGTCGGTATGCCGCCCCATTTGCGAAAACGCTTCCAGATTTCAACGGAATAGGCGGCGGTCTGGTCCTCTTTGAGAAGCAAATGAAACTCGTCCATGTAGTAGCGGGTGGACTTCTGTTCGGCGCGGTTGACGGTGACGCGGTTCCACACCTGGTCTTGCACAATGAGCATACCCAGCTTTTTAAGCTGCTTGCCGAGCTGCTTAATGTCAAAGCAGACAAGGCGGTTTGAAAGCTCCACGTTGGTACGGTGGTTAAAGACGTTCAAAGAGCCGGAAACGTACAGCTCCAACGCCGCCGCGATACGCGCCGCTTCCGGCTCCGGCTGCTTCAAAAGCTCATTGTAGAGGTCGCCCAAAATAGGCATTTTCTCCGGGTCGGGGTTGGCAAGGAACGGACGGTAGACGCTGCGCACAGCCCGGTCAATGACGGTCTTTTCGACGGGCTGCAAGCCCTCCTTGCCGCCTACCACCAACTCGCACAGGGAAAGAATGAAGTCGGATTTCAGCGCAAGGGGGTTGTCGTCCTCGCTGTAATTGAGGTTTATATCCATCGGGTTCACATACTGGCTGCTGGTGGGGGAAATGCGTACCACTTGCCCGTGAAGCCGCTGCACAAGGGGGTAATACTCCGCTTCGGGGTCGCAGATGATAATATCGTCGTCGGTAATCAGGAAAGCGTTTGCCATTTCCCGCTTTGCTGCAAAGGATTTGCCGCTTCCGGGCGTACCAAGGATTAGCCCGTTCGGGTTTTTAAGCTGCTTGCGGTCACACAGAATCATGTTGTTGCTAAGGGCGTTCAGCCCGTAGTACAGGCTTGCTCCCGTCTGGAACAGCTCTTGCGTGATAAAGGGGATAAAGATAGCGGTGCTGCTGGTGGTAAGCCCTCTTTGAATGGGGATAAGGTTCTCCCCAAGGGGGATAGAGGACATAAGCCCCGCTTCCTGCATATAGTCAAGGCGGGTCAGCGCACAGTTGTATTTCTGCGCGATACCCGCCGCCGCGAACACGTCATTGTCCAGCTTCCTCTTTGTGTCCGCCATATTCACCACAAGGAACGTGAGCAAAAACATTCTTTCATTCCTGCTCTGTAAATCCTGCAAGAGATTTTTCGCTTCGCTGCCGAACGTGGCAAGGTCGGACGGAATAATGTCCATGTCGTAGCCGCTTCGGACAGCTTTCTTCTGTTCCTCGATCTTCATTTTGTCAAGGTCGGTGATCTTGCGCTTGATGGTCTTGATGGCTTCGGTCTGGTCGATACTGCGGATATGCAGATTGACGATAACGCCTGTTTCAAGGTCGAGAATGTCCGCAAGCATACGGTCATTCAGCTCCGGCGCAAGGATTTCAAGGAAGCTGACCGCGCCCAGCTTGCGTCCCATGCGGAACGTGCGCCCCTCGCCAAAGCGGAAAGAGGACGGCGCGATAAAGTCCTTTGTGTTAAGCCCGGACGGTGCCAGCCAGTCCCAAGAGAAGCGGAACGGTTCGCCCTCCGGGTGGAAAACGCCGTGTAGGGTCTGCAAGCGTTCATAGCCTGTCTGCGGGCGGGCGGTCACGCCCAGCACCTTAAAATTGTTCAGCACATCGGTTTCAATGCGGGAAAGCCGCGCCTTTGCCGCCGCAAGGTTATCCGCTTCGATGGAGAACGTGATATACTTCTGCTTCACAAGGCCGTTGTTGCCCTTTTCAAGCTGGTTTTTCAGCATAGCCGCGTACTCGCTGCGGATAGAGTTGAAAGTGTCGTCCTGCGTGGGAATGTCGATAGCCTGCTGCGCCCTTTCCCGCTGCGCCCCCTGATTGATGAAAGAGAACTGCACCGAAACGGAAGCGTCAAAGTAGTTGAGGAAGTCGCACCAGTTTTCAAAAATGGCGGTCTTGTCGTCGGCCTGCGCAAGCTGATAGTTTATATCCTCAAACGCGGTACTCTTTGAATACCGCTTATCCGAAACGCGGCAAATCCCATCCGGGTACATTTGCAGATAGGGGATCGTCTGCTGGGCGGTGTGGGGCTTGCCGTCGCCCTTTGCCTTTTGGATAATGGCGGCGATCTCTTTCTTCTCTGCGCGGGTCAGCTTCTGTTTAGCCCCGGCGGGGGCGGCTGCTCCTGTGTTTTGTGCCTTTGGCAATCGCTGATACCTCCTTTTCAAGTTTCCGCTGCTTTTCCAAGACAGCGTACAGGTTTTCGGTCTGATAGGGCCGCTCCTTTGGACGGATAAACTTTGTTTCCGCAATGTTTCGGATTACCGTTTCAAGGGGCTGCCCGTGTTTTTCGTACATGGCAAAGAGGAAACAGGGGAGCATGACGGCGCACATCAACGCCGCCGCAACGGTCGTCCCGGTGCTTCCTTTGAGCAAAAAGAAAAGCGGCAAGCCCATAGCGAGGGCCGCCGCAAAGCAAACGATCTGCCGCTTTGTCAGGTTAAGGGCAACTCTCGTTTTTACCTTTGTTAAGTCTTTGGGTACGGGTACATACGCCAAGTGATAACCTCCTTTCCCGCCTTAATGGGCGCTAAAGATGGATTTTGCCAACGCGCCGGATTTGAACAGGGAGAAGCAGAGGATAACGGTATAGGCTGCAAGGGAGAATATCGCGCTGTGCAGATTGTCCGCTATTATCATGCTGTTTACCAAAACCGCGTAAATGCCGACGCATATCATAATCAGAAAGCCCTGAAATCCGAGGGCAATAAGGGATTTGAGGTAGTTGTTTCCAATCTGCCCCCACTCCCGGTTTGTCATAGTTGCGAATGGGATAGGCGCAACCGAGCAATACAGGTATATTTCTATCATTCTGCCGTACAGGATAACCGTTATCAGCACCGACATGATTTTCATGCACAGGCTGACAAGGCTTGTTTCCATGACGAGCAATAAGAGTTCGGGGACTTCCATAGCGTCAAGCCCGGCCTGCATGGACGATAGGGCGGCGTCCACGTCTATATTCGTGCTGCCGCCGATCACGCCCGCCGCGCCGGAAACGACGTGCTGCGCCATATCGAACACAGCCATAGTAATATCAAAGGTGTGGGTGACGAGATACACCGCCACCCACGCCTTGAAAATCCACTTGAAGAACATGAACGTATCAACGTCCGATGAATATTGTCAAGACGGTTTTTCAAATGAAAATGTAAACACTTTACGAACGAGCCGGATTCACAGAGATTTTCAGGCAAAAGGACTTGAAATCCGGTGAGAAAAATCAATGCTTGCCGGATTCGTGAAGTATCTGCCGTCTGCGTGTATGGATTGCACCATTCCGCGATTCACGGCATCGTGCAGCCAGTACGCGGCTTCGCGCGGTCTTTTGCGGTTTAGCTGGTTATCGTCCGATTCCGTGAAGTGCAAAGGTGTGTCCTGCGTACAGGGCATCGAATGTTGCGCTCAAAATCGTCAGAAATGGGAAAAAGCCCTGTGCCACGTTCAACACGCAGTACAGGGCTAAAGTTGGATTAAAGCTGTTGAAATAGGTGGATTTGTTCACAATACTATGCTATAATTTGAATGAGATTTTTAGAGAATTGGTGAGTTGTGGAGGTGAACACAAATGAAGTATTTAGTTTTATTAGCAGGCTGTGGCCTCGGTGATGGTTCATGTATAGAAGAGGTAATTCTGACGTATGTAGCGCTTGATAAATATGGGTGTGATTACACTCCTGTCGCAGAAGATGTTTCCATGCAGTCTGTTAACCACCTGACAGAGCAGATAGCAGAAAAGCGGAATATCCTTATAGAAGCAGCCCGCATCGGTAGGGGACGCATTAAAGATATTCATGAGGTTGATTTTGCAGAATACGATGCATTGATCATACCCGGTGGAATCGGTTTATTGAACAATTATAGAGATTCCAATGTGATAAAAACGTGCGTCACACATTTTATCAGCGAAAAGAAACCTGTCGCTGCCATGTGTGCGGGAATCGACTTTCTCCGCCGCTTCTATGGAAGTGATCTATTGGCGCGTGAGATGGAAGAACTAACTGCTGAAAAATTCTGCTTTGATGCTGAAAATAATGTTTATTACACGCCTGCTTTCAGAAAAACCAACAATAGCTATACGGCGCTATTAGGCGTCGATTCAATGATTTGTGCGTTGAAGATCAAGCAGAAATAACTTGATGATATCCGGTGTGTAAGCATCTGCTCAAAACGCAAAAACCCCCCGCACTATGCGTCCTGTAAACGCACGGTGCGGGGTGTTCGTTCTGTTATGCGGCTTTCGTCAGATACACGATCCCGGCAGCTAAGTCCACGCGGTCAACGTCATATCCAGCGTTGTAGATGGTATTGGAAAGCGGCCTGTCCTGTGCCGGATACCAGTAGGAAGCGTACTTGTACGCCGACTTGCAAAGCGGCTTGCCGGTCAGTTCCTCCACCTTGTAGAATGGCAACGCAATCGCTTCTTCGCCCTGCGCGGAGAGATAGTCCCCAATGGGTGCAAAGCTGGAATTGCTGGCAACATGAAGCGTTTTCGGGGCTTCTGGCGCGGCTTCCGGTTCTTCCTCCGGCAGCGTCACCTTGCCGATGAAATTGAAGTAAATCTCGATCTGCTGGTCATACTGATAGCGGTTAATCTTCTTGCGCTCGTAGACGATTACCTTGTCGATAAACTCATTGAGCATGGGCGTGGTCAGCTCGGTAAAGTCCGTATAGCGGTCTACCAGTTCCATGAAGCGGTCAACATTGACGCTTTCTTCCTGCTCTGCGTTCATCTGCTCCATCAGTTCGGCGCTGCGCTGTTCAAGCTGTGCCTGTTCTGCTTCATACTGCGCGGAGAGCTTTGCGTGCCGCTTTTCCGGCAAGCGTCCGAGGGCGTAGTCCTCATAGAGCTTTTGCAGCAGCGTGTCCAGCTCGTTTGTGCGGCGCATGATACGGTCAATCTCCGTCCTGCCGCTTTGCAGACTGCGCTTTCTCGCGTCGGAGGTGGTCTGCATCACAAGCTGCTCAAAATCCTCCTTGTTGGCTCTGGCATAGGTCGCAACATTCCGCAGCGCGTCCAGAATCAGGTCACGGACGATCTCCGAGCGGATAAAGTGAATGGTGCAGGAGGTCGTTTTCTTGCGGTAGGAAGCACAAACGTAGTTGTCCTTCGGGGCCTTGTGGTATGCGTCCCTATCGCTGCGCTCGTTATACATTTTCGCGCCGCACTCGCCGCAGTAGAGCAGCCCGGTCAGTGGATTCGGCTCTTTATTGCGGTCACCGCGCCGGATCGTCCTGCGGAGCTTCTGCGCGGTTTCCCATGTGGTCTTGTCAATGATGGCTTCGTGGGTGTTCTCAAAGATTTTCCAGTCCTCTTTGGGAGCCTGCTTGCGGTGCTTGTCCCGGTAGCAAGTCTTGAAGGTCTTGAAATTGACGGTATGCCCCATGTACTCTACACGGGCGAGAATGTAGCTCACCGTCGTACCCCACCAGCGGTAGGGATCTTCAAACTTGTTGTTCCTGCGGTTGCCAACGCCCTTTGCGGCAAGATAGGCAGACGGGCAAAGCACCTTTTCCTCGGACAGAATATCCGCGATCTGGTACACACCCTTGCCGTCAATGACCATACGGAAGATGCGGCGCACAACGGCGGCAGCTTCCTCGTCGATGATCCAGCGCTGTTTGTTCTCCGGGTCTTTCAGATACCCGTAGATGGGATGATTGCCGGTGTGTTCGCCCTTGTTTCCCTTTGCCCGATAGACGGCGCTTACCTTCTTAGAGGTATCACGAGCGTAAAAATCGTTCATGATATTGAGAAACGGCGCGAAATCATTCTCGGACTGATTGGCGCTGTCCACGCCGTTATTGACGGCAATGAAGCGAACGCCGTTCTGCGGGAAGGTGACCTCCGTGTAGAAGCCCACACGGAGATAGTCACGACCCACGCGACTGAGGTCTTTGACCAGGACAATGCCCACCTTACCGGCTTCAATGTCGGAAATCAACCGTTTCCAGTCTGGACGCTCAAATAATGAGGTGTGATAGCGATAGCGGCAAAAAGCTAATAAAATCAATGGTTTTGCGGACAGCGGATAGACAGGGAATGTGTTAAAAACTGAATACGCACACAAACGGCGTTACCTTAACCCCTTTGGGGGAGAAAGTAACGCCGTTTTTTTATGCCCGCAGGAAAGGAGGTGCAGCCGGAATGTATTTCACAAAGGGCAAGCAGCGGGCGTTTGAATTGCTCATGCAGCAGAAGCCGGGATTTGACCGCTATCAATCCGGTTGTGCCGGAGATGATGAAGATTGCGGCACTTGCCGTTTCTACCGCCCCGGGTGGAAATATGAGTTTTGCGTTTTCAAAGAGTGTCCCTATTGCCCCGGCAAAAGGACGCGGAAAACGCACGCCAGCATGGACAAATAGACGGGCAAAAGCCCTTGTGCCATGCGGCTTTGCAGACGCGAAAACGGCAAAGGGCATATTGCAATACCAAAACAGCCGAAAACGGCTTTCTAATTGTCCACGCATACCAAGAGAGGAAGTGAGGAAATATGGCAGTTTTCAGAGTGGAGCGAAATACGGGATATACCGTTATGAGCAACCACCACTTGCGAAACAAGGAATTGTCCTTAAAGGCAAAGGGCTTGTTGTCGCAAATGCTTTCGCTGCCCGAAGATTGGGATTATACCCTTGCGGGCTTATCCCATATCAACCGGGAGAAGATCGACGCAATCCGCGAAGCGGTAAAGGAACTCGAAAAAGCCGGATATATCGTGCGCAGCCGGGAGCGCGACGAAAAGGGACGCTTGCGGGGCGCAGATTACGTCATATACGAGCAGCCGCAGCCGCGAGAGCCGGAAGCAGCTACCAGCGGCGGACAGCCGCCTATATTGGATTTACCTACATTGGAAAATCCAACATTGGATAATCCAACGTTGGAAAAACCTACGCAGGAAAAACCTACGTTGGAAAATCCAACGCAATTAAATAAAGATATATTAAGTAAAGAACAATCAATTACTGATTTATCAAGTACCGATTCCATTCCTTTCCATTCCCTAAACCCCTTGCCCTTTGCGCATGGCGAAGCGGCTACGCCGCCGGAAAGGAAAAGAACGGAAGCGAAAAGCAATAGCGCAGTAGAGATTTACAGGGAGATTATCAAGGACAATATCGAATACGACCATCTCATTCAAAACTGCAAAATTGACAAAGACCGTTTGGACGAGATTGTTGACCTTATGCTGGAAACCGTCTGCACAGCCCGAAAGACAATCCGTATTGCCGGGGACGACTACCCCGCCGAATTGGTGAAATCCAAGTTTTTGAAGCTGAACAGCAGCCATATTGAGTTTGTTTTGGATTGCATGAGGGAGAACACAACCAAAGTGCGCAACATCAAGCAGTATCTAAAAGCGGTGCTGTTCAACGCGCCGAGTACCATTGACAGCTACTATACCGCCCTTGTCAATCACGACTTATACGGCGGCGAATGAGCATAGCCGCACTTTACCGGGAAAGGAGTTGATACCTTGCAGGAGGAAGTAACCCAAAAAACGATTGCCCTATACGTCAAAGTGGGAAAAGGCGCGGCGCGGCTTACCGAACAGGCGTTACAGAAAGCAATCCAAAAGTTTTTGGAGCAGAAAAGCAAACCCGCGCATGGGAAACAGACCATGCGGCAGCTTATGAAGCAGAACGCGGGTGTTTCCAACATCGAGATCACCGACAGCAATATTAAAGCCTTTGAGAGTACGGCGAAGAAATACAACATAGATTTTTCGCTAAAAAAGGTTAAGGGCGAGCAGACCCGTTACCTTGTGTTTTTCAAAGGCCGGGACGCGGACGTTATGACCGCAGCGTTTCAAGAGTTTTCCGCAAAGAAGCTGAACCGGGAGAAAAAGCCCTCTATCCGCAAAGCCCTTGCCGCTGCAAAGGACAAGGCGAAGCAGCTTAACGCCGCCCGCGACAAGGTAAAGAAAATGGACAGGGGGCGCGAGATATGAAGCAGATCAACTACAAAAAGCTGATACTTCCGAATATCCCCTATGTGTTCTTTGTCTATCTCTTTGATAAAGTCGGACAGGCGGTGCGGCTTGCCCCCGGCGCGGATATTTCTGCAAAGATACTGAATATCACACAAGGATTTTCCGCAGCCTTTGAAAACGCCTTGCCGAGCGTTTACCCGTTGGATTTGCTTGTCGGCATTGTCGGTGCGGTGATTATCCGCTTGATAGTCTATGTCAAAGGGAAAAACGCGAAGAAATACCGCAAGGGCGCGGAGTACGGCTCTGCCCGATGGGGAAACGCCGAAGATATAAAGCCCTACATAGACCCGGATTTCCAAAACAACATCATTTTGACGCAGACGGAACGGCTTACCATGAACAGCCGCCCGAAGCAGCCGAAGTACGCGAGAAATAAGAACGTCGTCGTGATCGGCGGCAGCGGCAGCGGAAAAACAAGATTTTTTGTCAAACCTAATCTAATGCAGCTTCATTCCTCTTACGTCTTAACCGACCCGAAAGGTACGGTTTTGATTGAGTGCGGGAAGCTGCTGCAACGGGCGGGCTACCGCATTAAGGTACTGAATACGATTAACTTCAAAAAATCTATGCACTACAACCCCTTTGTGTATATCCGCAGCGAGAAAGATATTTTGAAGCTGGTAAATACGTTGATAGCGAATACCAAAGGTGAGGGAGAAAAAAGCGCGGAGGATTTTTGGGTAAAGGCAGAACGGCTTTTGTATTGCGCGTTGGTGGGCTACATCTGGTACGAAGCCCCCGCCGAGGAAATGAACTTTATTACCCTGTTGGAACTTATCAACGCCAGCGAAGCCCGCGAGGACGACGAGGAATATCAAAGCCCCGTCGATTTGCTGTTTGCCGACTTGGAAGAACGCGACCCCGACCATTTCGCGGTGAAGCAGTACCGAAAATATAAATTGGCGGCGGGAGCTGCGGCACGGCGTTCAGCCCCTCGTTGTGCTCCGGCGCAATCTCCCGCAAATCTTTTTTTGTGAAAATATGGTCGTGGCTGGGGGACAGAAACGGCATGAAGTATTTGTCCGCCTTTTTAAAATAGCGGCTGTGGGCCTTTCGGTAAAGATAGCTGGTCACGCCCTCCATCGGGGCGGCATAATAGCGCATGGAGGTTCCCCTTTCATCCGTTGGTCCTGGGCTTTGGCGCGAGGCCTGCCCGGCGTTGCCCCTGATTATACCACCCCGACGCAGTCCTTTCCATACCCGGTTGCATCCCCCGTCCGCTGTCTGATATAATTAAAAAAATAAACGGCGAGGGGGTCTCACTATGAAGGAAGTTAAGATCACGGTACTGAAAACCACCTTGGACCGGGAGCTGGCTGCCGAATACGGTGTGGAGGGTCTGACCGCCTGTCCCATGATGAGAGCCGGCCAGGTCTTTTATGCCGACTATGCAAAGCCGGACGGTCTTTGTGACGAGGCGTGGAAGGCCATTTACCAGTATGTCTTTGCCCTGGCTCACGGGGCGGGGACGGAGCTCTTCTATTACGGCGACTGGATCAGGACCCCCGGCGTTGCCATTTGCAGTTGTAACGACGGGCTCCGCCCCGTCATCTTCAAGCTGGAGGCCACTGAAACGCCGTCTCAGATGGAGTATGCGCCCGTCCGATAATTTCCGCTATCATCTATGAGGCGGTCGGCCCGCCGCGCAGCCTTTGCGGAGGACTCTCAAAAACCGACGGGCCCCGATGCCGGAACGGCATC
>NZ_JBCOAQ010000008.1:31035-35087 GCF_040226735.1 Intestinimonas sp. RTP31139st1_F5_RTP31139_211217
GTCCTTACTTTTCCTCGTAGAGCTCGATGATGGCCTCGTCATGGAGAATAATGGTAGGGCGGATCGTATCACTCAAAGCTTCCGTCCCAAAATGACCCGCTGAGCCTGCCGGATATAGGGCTCCATATCGTCCACCTTATAGGCCACATGGGGCTGCTTGGAGAGGATCTCCGGAAAACGGGTCCCCTCTTTCTTAATTAGCCCTATGATCAGTTGTGGTATCCTGTTCGTGGGAGGTGCAGATATGGCTAAATTCATCGTAGAATGTTCCAGCCCGGAGGCGGAAGTTCTGCTGAAGAAACGGCCGGATATTTCCGCATTCGTGAAAAGACTGCGGAGGCTGGCGGAAGAAAACCCGGACGCAACATGGCTGATTATGACCGGAAATCGCTTTCAGATCAAGCGCAAGCTGCTTGAAAATATCATTGATTCCCTGGGATGTTATCCAATCGCAGAGTTGTATTGAGCCGAGATCACGGCAAATAGGTATTGTGCATCTTCAAGGTGCATTCTCTGTCTTTTGCCCGCGCGCTACCCTCTCCCGCGGCCGCCCCTCCCAGCTTCGGATCACGAAGCGGCGGCAGCCCTCGGCTCCGCGGGCCTCACCATCCCGCGGTCAGTCAAAATTTTGAAAGTAATAGGCCGTATGTTTCCCCTCCGGTCGGATATCCGTAAGCACTCCGTTATAGTGCCTTAAATAAACCGGCTGAAAGGGATGGCTCCGGCACGCCTCTTCCCTGAGCTCCACACCCAGCCCCGGCCGGTTGGGCACATGGATCTTCCCGGCGCGGAACTCCACCATTTCGTCCGTCAGCTCCCTGCGCCATGACACATCCGTGAGCATGATCTCCAGAATCGCATAGTTGATTGTGGCGCCGGCCAGTTGAAGGCAAGCTGCATTCGCTACCGGACCGCTCGGGTTATGCGGCGCCACACTGACATAATAGGGCTCTGCCATCGCCGCCATTTTCTTTACCGCCAAAATCCCGCCGCAGTGGCTCGGGTCCGGCTGAAAAAAATCCGCACATCCCTTCTGGAGGAATTCCCGGCAGGCGGCCAAGGAATAGATCCGTTCCCCGGCCGCAATCGGGACCGGCGAGCGGCGGTGGACCTCGGCCAGGGCGTCCAGATTGTCTGGCGGAACCGGCTCCTCAAAAAACATGGGGCCGTACGGCGCAAGCGCCCTGGCCATGCGCGTTGCCGTTTCCACGTTCAGCCGCCCATGTCCCTCTATCAGGAGCTCCACATCTCCTCCTACCGCGTCCCGTACAGCCGCCACACAGTCTATGCTCTCGGCAAATTCGCGGCGTTCCAGCGTCAAATAGGCCGAGCCAAAGGGATCCCATTTCAACGCACGGACCCCCTTCTCCACCGCGGCCCTGGCCTTTGCCGCGAATTCCTCCGGCTTCCTGGCCCCCGCAAACCAGCCGTTTGCATACAGCTCGATTTCCTCCCGTACGGGACCTCCCAAAAGGGCATGGACCGGCGCACCATAGTATTTTCCCGTGATATCCCACATGGCCATCTCCACCGCGCTGATGGCGCTCATCAATACCGGGCCTGTCCTCCAGTAGGAGTCCCGGTACATGTGGAAAACGTGCTCCTCAATTCGGCGGGGGTCCGTTCCCAAAAGATAACCTTTCAGGTCTTCCACCGCTCCCAACAGAGCATGCTCTTTGTATTCAAGAGTCCCTTCTCCCACACCGGTGATTCCCTCGTCCGTATAAAGCTTGACAAAAACAAAATTTGTGCGGTAGGCATTTGCTACAAAGGTCTTGATCTCCGTGATTTTCAATGTTTTATCCTCCTTTTTCCTCGGCGGCGGGAGCATACCTCCCTGGCCCGCCGGACTTGACGGCGCTGTGCAATGCCGATACAATGGGGTTGCCACGCATCTTTTGCTGTACAAAATGAAAAGCAATCCGGGTGCCAACTTTTCTCCTAAGCCTGTGGGAGGGATACCGTGAAACGCATCGCCATCATCAGCAACATCCCCATTACGGCCGACAACCATAAGGCCACTCTGGAGAGCCTCTTCAAGCATGTCTCTATCAAAGTGGTCACGATTTCCGAGTGGCATGGCGGCAGGATCGAAGCCGACGTGGCTCTGGTTACCGCGCTGGATCTGGTCCCTTACGCGCAGAAATATCTCAATCCGGAATGTACCATCGTCCAGAGCGCCTATACCCTGGAAAAATTCCAGTTGAGGACCATCCAGGAGCTGGAGCGTTCCGGCCCCATCGTAGTGGCCCACGAGTCTCCCCGGGCCGCGCTGGCCCGCTACACCCTGCTCCAGAGGCTGGGAATTCCCGCCGAACGGATGCGGGTATGGTATCCGGGCCTGGAGGAGCGGGCCCTTTCCGGACACATTGTGCTTTTTGGAGACATGAATCTTCCGCATGGATATACGGAGAATCTTCGCATCAGAGGGCGCATGCTCAGCGTGACCACCGTGTTTGAGATCGCCCTTGGCCTTGGTGTCCAGGACATCACCTCCACCCAAGGCTTTATCGATTATTTTCAGCAGGTATGCACGCAGTTCCGCCCATCTATCAACGACTTGTCCGTCAGTGAATTCAACGCCGTCATTGGGAATGAGCCCCCACAGCGCGGCCTTCTGGCCTTCACCGGCGATCTGCATATTTTCTACTGCGATTCCTACGTGGCCTCTCTTATTCAAAGGTCCCCCCAATCGCTCATCGGCCAGCCGCTGTTTGACGCCTTCCCCTTTCTGCGCTCCTGCCAGATCCACCGCGGGAACGAGACCCAGGAGCAGTTGGTGGCCTATGACGGGAAGACATACGCCGTCAAGCTCAACCTTGTGCTGCAGACCGGTCGTGAAACAGGCTACCTGCAAATCTCGGATTACTGGGCTGAGGAGCAGCGGCAGGGGAAGCTGCGCCGTCAGGTGACGGGGAGCAAATCCACTGCGAAGTACACCTTTCAGGATATCGTCGGCAGCAGCAAAAAGCTGGCGGAGTGCAAGGCCATTGCCCAGCGCATGGCCCGCTCCAACTCCAACATTCTGATTACAGGCGCCACCGGCGTTGGCAAGGAGCTGTTTGCCCAATCCATTCACAACGCCTCCGCGCGAAAGAACCAGCCCTTTATCGCCGTCAACTGCGGTGCGCTGGTGGAGAGCTTGCTGGAGAGCGAGCTGTTCGGATATGAAAAGGGCGCCTTTACAGGCGCCAACAAGAACGGAAAGCAGGGCCTTTTTGAGTTGGCCCACAAAGGCACCCTTTTCCTGGATGAGATCGGTGAGATGCCCCTCCACCTTCAGGTCCGGCTTCTCCGGGTCCTCCAGGAAAAAGAAGTGGTCCGCGTGGGAGGCGATCTGGTCATCCCCGTGGATGTGCGCGTGATCGCCGCCACCAACCAGGACATTCCGCAGATGATCCGCAGCAAGGAGTTCCGGAGCGATCTTTTTTATCGGCTCAATGTCCTGCCGCTCTATATCCCGCCGCTGGCAGAGCGCAAGGAGGATATCCCTCTGCTCATCGCCTCCTTTCAGCAGCGCCTGAAGGTCAGCTTCACCCTCTCCTCCGCTGCAAGGCACCAAATTTTGTCCTACTCCTTTCCCGGCAATATCCGCGAACTGCGCAACTGTATTGAGTACCTCTCCAATCTGGGGCTGAAGGAGATCCAGGTATCCGATCTGCCGCCGTACATTTTGGACAACGCCCCTCAGGAGGACCACATAAGCGGAGCGGCCAGGCAGGATGCCGCCTCTGTTCCTGCGGAGGCGGCGGAACGCTTGCGGATTCACTCCGTTCTGGAGGCGGTCTCCATAATCAATTCTACGGGCATAGGGGCTGGACGGCGGAGCATCCGTACCTATCTGCTTAATCAGAGCCAATTTTGTTCCGAGAGCTGTATTCGGAGAACGCTAGAATATTTGTCCTGTCAAAATTTTATTCAGATGGAACGTGGCCGCGGTGGCGTCCATCTTACACCCCGTGGAGAGGCATTTTTAAAGCAAATTTGATTCTCTGTGCGATCAGTGCCGTGTCCCTTTTACCCCTTTTCAAAATTAAAAGGGGGTAAAGGGA
>NZ_JBCOAQ010000008.1:35097-107316 GCF_040226735.1 Intestinimonas sp. RTP31139st1_F5_RTP31139_211217
TGACCCTATTCCCCATTTTCAAATATAAACGGGGAAAAAGGCCCACGGCGCTATTGTCATTTTCAGACTGCCCTACACTTTCCAAGGCGGCATAGCCACCGGAAAATCTCCGTCCGCATATTATTTTTTAGGATTCCTCGAAAAAGGGCACATATTGGCATCTAACTTGCTGGTTCTAAATTTGACTTGACTCCATCACCTAGATCACGGTGTTTCACGGCAAAGCAGATTGATACCGTACGATTCCAGATGGAAGGAGGGACATCCACTGCCGTGTGAACTCCGCCGTTCCCTTGCTGAGAAAGCATCTGTCTATCGCCCATTTACAAGAAAAAGGAGAGAATAAACTTGAAAATGAACATGCGAAAGTCCCTTACTCTGGTTCTGGCCGGCGCCATATCCCTTACTCTGCTGGCCGGCTGTGGCGGCGGAGGTTCCCCCTCCGAGACGATTTCTTCCGGCTCCACAGCCCCCATCCAGAAGGATTCCGCCATTTTGGCCACCAGCGGGGAGCCCACCCGTTTTTTCCCCTGCGGTGCCGACGGTTCCAACGGCAACGACTATCTGGTCCTCAACAACATCTATGATACATTGGTCTTTCTGGACGCGGACGGAACCATTCAGCCCTGTCTGGCCAGAGAGTGGAGCGTCTCTGAGGACGGCCTCTGCTATACCTTCCATCTCCAGGAGGGCGTCACCTTCCACGACGGCACCCCGTTGACCGCCGAGGATGTGGTTTTTACCTATGATCTCTCCGTGCAGAATTCCACCGGCAAGGCCCTCATCATCAACTATGATCGCGCCGAGGCTGTGGATGATAGCACCGTAAATATCTACCTCACCGCGCCTTACGCGGCCTTCCTGAACGGCTGCGCCTCCCGGGCCGGCGGCATCATCAGCAAGGCCTACTATGAGCAGGCGGGCGAGGACGGCTACCAGTCCGCCCCCATCGGTACTGGACCCTACAAGTTTGTCTCCGCTGTCAGCGGAGACACCATTACCCTGGAGGCCTACGAGGGCTATTGGCGCGAGCCTGCCGCCATCAAGACCATCTATATCAAGACAATGACCGACGCCAGCACTCAGATCATCGCCCTGGAAAACGGCGATATTGACGCCATCCGTTCCCCCTCCATCAGCAGTTGCCTGAACCTAAATGAGGCCTCCGGCGCCACTTGGGCCAGCGCGGACTCCGCCGGCCGTGTGACCATGTATATCAGCGCCAACAGCGGCCAGCCCGGTGAAAACGCCGATTTCCGCAAGGCCGTTCAATCCGCTGTCAACAAAGAGGACGTGGTACAGGGCGCCACAGAGGGCTACGCCACAATCATTGACATCGACATGTGCCCCTCCTACTCCGGCCACCCCTCAGGCTATCAGGTGGTAGAGCAGGATGTGGAAAAGGCCAAGGAATTCCTGGCCTCCTCCGGCTATAACAACGAGGAGTTCCAGATCATTGTGGAGGCCGGCACCGTCAGCGACACCACCGCTCAGATCATCCAGGCCCAACTGATGGAGATCGGTATCAACTGTACCATCAACGCGGTGGATACTCCCACCTTCAATGACCTCTGGTATGCCGGCACCTTCGGCGCCATGATCCGCAACACCAGCAGCTCTCTGCTGGACGCTGACGGCTTCCTAAACTACTTCATGGCTACCGAGGCCAACTATGCCCAGACGCTCAACAACCAGTATCCCCGCACCCAGGAGATCTACGATCTGGGCATGGAGGCCCGGGAAGCCCAGGGCGATGCGCGCAAGGAACTCTATCTCCAGATGGTGGACATCTGCACGGAGGAGGCCTACGAGGTGCCTCTGTTCTCCAATCCCAGCACCATGGCCTACCGCTCCGCACTCCAGGGCATGAAGGTCTATCCTCTGGGCGTGGTCTATTTCTACGATTGGTCCTGGTAAGTCTTTCGGGGCATGGCCCCGCAAAGACTGAGCAAGCATAGCTGAGAGGCCGCTTCCGGGCACGGCGATGTGCCCGGAAACGGCCCTTATTCCGGGAGGGAAAAACTTGCTGAAATATATCATAAAGCGTCTGCTGCTTCTGATCCCAGTGGTATTTGGAATCACGTTTATCATCTTTGTGGTACTGAACCTCGCTCCAGGCGACCCCGCCGCCATGATACTGGGCCAGGACGCCACCGCCGAGGCACTGGCCGCCAAACGAGCCGAGATGGGGCTCGACCAACCGATCGTCATCCAGTACATCCGCTATATTGCCGGCGTTCTCCGCGGCGACTTCGGAACCTCCTGGCTGAGCGGCTATGAGGTGCTCCCCGAGTTTCTCCACCGCATCCCCTACACCATCTTGCTGGGCTCCCTTTCCATGTTCGTCGCCGTTATCATCGGGATTCCCCTGGGAATCATCGCCGCCATCCGCCAGTATCACTTTGTGGACTATGCCTCCCTGGCCCTGGCGCTGATCCTCTTCTCCCTGCCCTCTTTCTGGTTTGCCATGATGGGGCAGATCCTGTTCTGCCTGACGCTGGGATGGCTGCCCGCCGCCGGCGTTGGCTCCTTGGCACATTTTATCCTGCCTTCCATCACACTGGGTGCCAATATTCTGGCCTCACAGCTCCGAATGACGCGCACCAGTATGTTGGATGTCATCAAACAGGACTACATCCGCACTGCCCGCGCCAAGGGCGCCGATGAGCGCCGGGTCGTCGCGCACCACGTGCTCCGCAACGGCATGCTGCCAGTCGTCACACAGGTTGGCATCTCCTTTGCTTCCTGCATGGGGGGCTCCGTCATTACAGAGACCGTCTTCTCCATTCCGGGCATCGGCTCTCTGCTCATCAACGCAGTCAAGGGCCGGGATATTCCGGTGGTGATGGGCACGTTAATTTTTATTGCTATCTTCGTGGGTATCGTGAATCTGATCGTGGATGTCATTTATGCCCTGATCGACCCCCGCGTCAAGCTTACCGCATAGAGGAGGTTTTGATATGAAACATCATACGGATAAGACCCCCTCTGTGCGGCCTGTAAGCGGACGCAGCGTCTGGGGCATGGTCTGGTTTCGCTTTCGAAAAAACAAGTTAGCCATGGCAGGGCTTTTCCTGCTCCTGCTCATGATGCTCGCCATCCTGGCCGCTCCCCTGTACGTCCCTTACGAACAGGTGGTCAAGCAGAATATTGTGGACAAATTCACCCCGCCTTGTGCGGAGTATTGGTTCGGCACCGACCAGTTCGGCCGCGACCTCTTTGCCCGGATCGTCTACGGCGGGCGTATCTCGCTGTTTATGGGCCTTGCCGTGGTGGCGATCTCCTTTGTGGCTGGCTGTGCGCTGGGAGGCGCGGCGGGGTATTTCGGCGGCAAGGTCGACTCCGTCATCATGCGCATCGTAGACATGTTCATGGCGATCCCCGCCATGCTGCTGTCCATGGCCGTGGTGGCCGCGCTGGGCACCGGCGTGGACAAGCTGCTGGTCGCCCTGTCTATCTCTCAGATCCCTCGCTTCACCCGCGTGGTGCGCTCGTCCATCATGACGCTGCGCAATCAGGAGTTTGTCGAGGCCGCCAAGTGCTGCGGCACCAGTTCCGCGCGCATCATTCTCAAACATATTCTGCCCAACGGCATGGGACCGGTTATCGTATCAGCCACCCTAACCCTGGGGCAGGTCATCCTCAGCATCGCATCCCTCGGCTTCCTGGGCATCGGCGTCTCCTCCCCCACGCCGGAGTGGGGCACCATTCTCTCAGAGAACAAGGTGCACATCCGTTATTATCCCTACTTGGGCCTAATTCCGGGCATTTGTATCGCGCTGGCGGTTATGGCCGTCAATTTCATCGGTGACGGACTCCGCGACGCGCTGGATCCCAGAACCAAGAATTAAGGGGGTGTCTCGACTATGGATAACGCACTGCAAAACAGCGCCGGTGGGGATATCCTACTGGAAATCAAGAATCTTTACGCGCAGTACAATACAGACGACGCGGTGGTCCACGCCCTTAACGGCTTTCATCTGACCCTGCACCGCGGCGAGAAGTTAGGGCTGGTAGGCGAGACCGGCGCCGGAAAGACCACAATGGCTCTGTCCATTCTGCGGCTCCTGCCGCCCCGGGTAGGACAGATCACCCATGGCAGCATTCTCTATGACGGAACGGACATTCTTCACGCGTCTCCCAAAGAAATGCTGGGGCTGCGGGGCGAGCGTATTTCGATGATTTTCCAGGATCCTATGACCAGCCTGAATCCGGTCTCCACCGTAGGCGATCAGATCCTGGAGGTCCTCAATCTCCACTTTCCGGATATGACCAAAGAAGAGAAGGACCGCCGGGTGGACGAGATGATGCAGATGGTCGGGATTCCCGCGGCACGGAAGCATGAATATCCCCACCAGTTCTCCGGTGGAATGAAGCAGCGGATCGTCATCGCCATGGCCTTGGTGGCCGAGCCCGAGCTCCTGCTGGCAGATGAACCCACCACCGCATTGGATGTCACCATACAGGCCCAGATCCTGGAGCTCATGAAGCAGCTCAAGGAGAAGTTCAATTCGGCCATGATCCTCATCACCCACGACCTGGGCGTGGTGGCTGAGTTCTGTGACAATGTGGCCATTGTCTATGCTGGAGAGGTCATTGAGTACGGCAGCGTGGAAGAGATCTACGCCCGTCGTAAGAACCACCCGTACACGGCCGGACTTTTTAACTGCATCCCCGATCTTTACACCACCACCCCCCGTCTGGACCCCATCCCCGGGTTTATGGCCGACCCCACCGACCTGCCTGAGGGCTGCAAGTTCGCCCCTCGCTGTCCGCACTGCATGGACTGCTGTGCCAGTGAGGCTCCGGAGATGTACTATATGGGCGGACACGGAATCAAATGTCACCTGTTCAGAGAGGAGGGGACGCACAATGCCGATACCACTGATTGAAGCGAAAAACCTGAAAAAATACTTTAAAACTCCCGCCGGTATCCTCCATGCCGTCGACGACGTCAGCTTCCGGATCAACGCGGGAGAGACCCTGGGCGTGGTGGGAGAGTCCGGCTGCGGCAAATCCACCCTCGGCCGGACCATCCTGCGCCTGCTGGAGGCAACCAGCGGAGAGGTGCTCTATAACGGGGAAAACATCCTCTCCTATCCCAGGCCCCAGATGAAGCAGGTCCGCCTTAATATGCAGATGATCTTTCAGGACCCTTTCACCTCGCTGAATCCCCGTCTGTCCATCAGCAGCATCATCGCCGAACCGATCAGGGTCTGCGGCACCATCAAAAGCAAGCAGGGGGTTCGGGACAAGGTGTGCGAACTCATGGAGGTATGTGGCCTGCCCGACCGCTATGTGAACACCTATCCCCATGAGCTGGACGGCGGGCGGCGGCAGCGAGTAGGGCTGGCCCGTGCACTGGCAGTTGATCCGAAGTTCATCGTCTGTGACGAGCCCGTATCCGCCCTTGATGTCTCCATTCAGGCACAGATCCTCAACCTGCTGATGGATCTGCAGGATAAACAGGGCCTGTCCTATATGTTCATCACCCACGATCTGTGTGTGGTGCGGCATATCAGTACCAATATCATGGTGATGTATATGGGCAAAGTGGTGGAGTACGCACCCAAAGAGGAGCTTTTTCTCCATCAGGCCCACCCCTATACCCAGGCACTGCTCTCCGCCATCCCCACCACCGATCTCAACCGCCGGAACCGAAAGCGCCACGCTCTGGCCGGAGAGGTCGCCAATCCCATTAACCCGGCGCCGGGATGTCGCTTCGCCCCCCGCTGCCCCTATGCCTGTGAGCGGTGCAAGGAGCCGCAGGCGCTCCGGGAGGTCTCCCCCGGACACTACGCAGCCTGCGTTCTGTGCCAGGAGTAAACTGATAAGGAGGAATTCCTACGGATATTTATGAGAGAATGAGATCACTTGGGATCACACTTCCCAAGGCTCCCACCCCCGTCGGTCTTTTCGTCCCCGTCAACCAGGTGGACCACATGCTCTACGCCTCCGGCCAGGGCAGCTTTTTCGGCGAACACAGAATCGAGGGCAAGGTGGGCAGGGACGTCACACTGGAGGACGCCCGGCTGGGCGCCCGCTACTGTATGCTCAACACCCTGGCCGTGCTGGAAGAATACCTGGGAGATTTGAACCGCATCCAGCGGGTGGTGAAGCTGCTGGCCTTTGTCTCCAGCGACGACGGCTTCTATCAGCAGCCCGCCGTTGTCAACGGCGCATCCCAGCTCCTTCTGGACCTGTGGGGAGAGCAGGGCCGCCACGCCCGCTCCGCCATCGCCGTCAACACCCTCCCCTCCAATCTCAGCGTGGAAATCGAAGCGATCTTCACGCTCAAGTAAAGCCGGGATACCGGAATTTAACGTTCGGGAGGAAACCTCTATCATGTCTTCTACAAAAGGAAATGCTCTTTGTTTCCGCTGCGACTCCTGCGGCGCTGAGATCGACCTGCGTGAACCGGTCAACCTGTGTCCCCGCTGCGGCGGCCTTCTGGAGGTCCAATATGATCTTAACGGTCTGAAGCGTTCCGCACATTTGTTTCGTGAATATGTCCGCGGCCCCATTTGGTACTATCGCGACTTTTTCCCAAAAGTTTCCGACCAAAACATTGTCTCACTGGGTGAAGGCGGGACGCCCCTGGTCAAATCCAAATACCTCGGTCCAACCCTGGGCATAGAAAACCTTTATTTCAAAAACGATACCCTCATGCCGACGGGCAGCTTCAAGGACAGGGGCTATTCCCTGGCCGTGAGCTATGCCATGGACATCGGCGTCAAGCGAGGCATCACTTACAGCTCCGGGAATGCCGGTGCCTCCTTTGCTGCGTACAGCGCCAGAGCCGGTTTTCCAGGTGTGGTGATGGTGGAATATCAGGCAAGTCCCATGAAAAAGACCATGATTATGCTTTATGGCGCCAATACCGCTGTCTTGGATTTCGACAATTTTGCCCAGATCGAAACCATGCTGGACAAGGCTGTTACCGACCTGGGCTGTTATGTGTTTGTAAATTTCATCAACCCCATACGCCACGAGGCCATGAAGACCTATGCTTATGAAATCTTCTCCGAGCTGGGCCGCGTCCCTGATTTCTCCTTCCACCCCATGGGGACCGGAGGCGGGGTCTGGGGCACTTGGAAGGGCTATAACGAGTTGGCCGCCATGGGCGTGACGGACAAGGTCCCCCATATGGTGCCTGTACAGCCGGAGGCCGTGTGCTGGCTCAAGCGCGCGGTGGACAGCGGCGCCGAGGTGGCTGAGATGTACGGCGACAGCACCCGCACCATCGCGCAGAGCATCTCCGGCAACAGCCCGCTTCAGGGCGGACGGCGGTTGATTCGCGCGGTACGGGAATCGGGCGGCGCCGCCATGGCGGTCAGCGACGACGAGATTCTCGCAGCTATGGTGGACCTGGGACATGAGGGCATTGGTGCAGAGCCCTCCTCCGCTTCCACGGTAGCGGCCTTCAAGCAGGCTGTAAAAGCCGGGAAGATATCCTCCTCCGACACCGTAGTCTGCGTCATTACCGGCACCGCATTCAAGCAGCCCAGCGTGGTGGAACACATTGCCGCTCTGCCCAAATACACCATACGTGCCGATGTGGATCAGTTAAAGGGGCTTTTGGTGCGGCTGAAGCTCCTCTGACCCGGAGGTGAGACACGAATGACTGCCATCCCAGTCCAAGCCTTTCAAAGCTCCAGCGGTTCCTTTGTACCAGCCCTGCTTCACCTGGAGGGCGGCAGATGCCTGGGCCTGGAGGAGCGCCGTCTGGGCGACAGCGGCCTCTTCATGGCGCCCGGCTTTATTGATAGCCACGCCCATGTCTATCCCGGCGCTACCGATCTGGGGATCCCTGCCGACCGGGTGGGCCTGTCCACCGGCGTCCATCTGGTAGTGGATGCCGGCAGCGCAGGCAGCACCAGCTTCCCCTGTTTCCGGCAGTATGTGCTCCCCACCTTTCAGACCGAGGTGCGCTCCTTTCTGAACATAAGCCGGGTGGGTCTTATCACCAAGCAGCCCTATTTTGACCGCAGGAATCTGGATCTTCAGTCCGCAGTGGAGTGCATCCGCAGCGACACCAGCGGTCTGCTTCTCGGGATCAAGGTCCTCTCCAGCGGCCTCGTGGTAGAGGATGCGGGTATGGCCCCCCTGCGCCTGGCCATTCAGACAGGGGAGCTCTTGAGCCGTCCCGTCATGGCCCACCTGGTGGAGGGCCCCCCTTCCAACGATAAGACCCTTCCCCTTCTGCGCCCCGGTGACATCATCACACATATTTTCCATGGCGCTCCCAATCTGGAGGCCAACCGGAGGGCCGGCAAGGGCGCGGCACCCGACTTGCGCTATTGCAGCATGGCCAACCTTATGTGGAATCCCGACGGAACCCCCATCCCTCCTCTAGCGGACGCCATCCGCCGCGGCGTATTTCTGGACGTGGGCCATGGGGCGGCCAGTCTGGATCAGAACGTGGCCCGGGCGGCTATCTCCGCCGGCCTGCGTACCTTCTCCATCAGCACCGATGCCCATATCCGCAATGTCGACACCGTGGTGCACAGCCTTCCCCACACCATGAGCAAATTTCTCGCTCTCGGAATGCGTCTGGATGAAGTTGTAGCTGCCGTTACCACTATCCCGGCCCGACAGCTCGGTCTTGCCGGATGGCTGGAGCCGATCTCGCAGCGCGCCACCCTTTTCCGGCTCCGTCCGGTCAGTCCGGGGGACCCGCCCTTCCTGGACGCCTACTGCTCTGAAATTCCCGTGGAGCAGGTGATCGAGCCCGTGGCGGTAATCCAAGGCGGGGCGCTTACGCCCCTGCGTCCCGATTGGTGCCCCGTCTGTCCCAGCAAATGAAAAAGGAGGGATTTCATGCATCCCATTTTAAACCGCATCCGCTTGACCGGTATTATCCCTGTGGTCAAGCTGGAGGACGCCGGTGATGCCGTTCCCCTTGCCCGTGCCTTGGTCTCCGGTGGACTGCCCGCAGCAGAAATCACTTTTCGGACCTCTGTTGCTTCCGAGGCCATACGGCGTATGACCTTTGAGCTGCCTGAAATGCTGATCGGCGCCGGCACAGTACTCACCTGTGAACAGGTGACACAGGCCGTAAACGCCGGTGCCCAATTCATCGTCAGCCCCGGCACAAACCCTCGTGTGGTCCACCGCTGCCAGGAGCTCGGGGTCCCTGTTCTGCCCGGCGTAGTCACCCCTACAGAGATTGAAGCCGCCTTGGAGCTGGGCCTGGATGTCCTCAAATTCTTTCCCGCAGAACCCTCCGGCGGGTTGCCTATGATCGAATCCCTGGCCGCTCCCTATCCCGGAGTGCGCTTTATGCCCACCGGCGGCATCAATGCCTCCAATGCGGGCACCTATCTTGCCAGCCCAAAAGTGCTGGCCTGCGGCGGGAGCTGGATGGTCAAGGACACCCTGATCCGCGCGGGACGCTTTGACCAGATCGAGCAACTCTCCCGCAAGGCCGCAGACATCGTAATGGGTCTATCCAGGAGGGAATGATAAAATGAGCAAAAGAGTGATTACCTTTGGCGAAATCATGCTGCGTCTGGCTCCAAACGGCTATTACCGGTTCTTCCAAAACGATCAGATGCAGGCCACCTTCGGCGGCGGAGAGGCCAACGTGGCCGTCTCCCTGGCCAACTATGGTCTTGACTCGGCCTATGTCACCAAGCTTCCCTCCCACGCCATCGGACAGGCCGCGGTGGATTCCCTGCGGTATTTCGGGGTGGACACCTCCATGATCGTCCGCGGAGGCGACCGCGTGGGGATCTACTACTTGGAAAAGGGCGCCTCGCAGCGCGGAAGCGTCTGCATTTATGACCGCGCCCACTCCGCCATCCAGGAAGCACAGCCCTCTGACTTTGACTGGGAGGTTATTTTCGACGGGGCAGATTGGTTCCACTTTACCGGTATCACACCCGCCCTCGGTCCCAGCCTGACAGCCATTTGCGAAGATGCCTGCAAGGTCGCCAAAGCCAAAGGCGTCAAGGTCTCCTGTGACCTCAACTACAGAGGGAAGCTATGGACCCGTGAAGAGGCGCGGGCCGCCATGACGGAGTTGTGCCAATACGTGGATGTTTGCATTTCCAACGAGGAGGATGCAAAAGACATCTTTGGCATTGAAGCCGCCGATACAGATATTCGCGGCGGAAAGCTGAACACTAAGGGATATCAGTCTGTGGCAAAACAACTGGCGGATCGCTTTGGCTTTGAAAAGGTGGCCATCACCCTGCGCACCTCCCTCTCCGCCAGTGACAACGACTGGGCAGGCATGCTCTACGACGGAAACTCCTGTTACTTCTCCAGAACACATCACCTGCGCATTGTGGACCGGGTGGGAGGCGGCGACAGTTTCGGCGGCGGCCTGATCTATGCTCTGCTCAGCGGCAAGTCCGAACAAGAATCGATTGCGTTCGCTGTGGCTGCCTCGGCGCTCAAACACTCTATAGAGGGGGATTTCAACCGGGTCACCGTCACCGAAGTGGAAAAACTCTGTGCCGGAGACGGCTCCGGCCGGGTGCAGAGGTGACCTCGGCGCCATACGGGTGATACTGGCTCCTGGAAAAGCGAAATCCCATCACCAAACGGCGCCATGCCGACTGTACGGAACAGGACGGTCTTTTCGAAGCCACATCCTTCAGATCATACCCAGAGGTCAACAATCGGGCCATAAAAAGCCATGGGGAACTGTCAAGTTTGACAGTTCCCCATGGCTTTTTACAGAGTCGATCCTTCCAAAAATCCCATTCTGCCACGGACCATTATGCCGCAATGCGGTAACTGGCTTTTGTAAAAAGTCGGAGCAAACGATATGACGTTTGCTCCGACATGGCGGAGCGGGTGGGATTCGAACCCACGTGCCCTTGCGGACAACTTGATTTCGAGGGGCGTGAAACGGCGAAAATCCCTTATATCTCCACATATAACCGCATAAAATGTTCCTAAAGAGCCTGTAAAATCAGGCTTTTTTCGTATCTTGTTATTTGTGTCCACAGCTTCTTACAAGGCCGCTTTTTACGTCCGGGCACCATTTGGGCACCATGGGCAGCAAAAAAGTGGTGCAAAAAATTCGAAAATGGGTACCCAATGTCCGTCAATTGTGCTATAATAAAATTGAGTAATTATAATTAGCCGAAAGAAGGTGAGTACTTGATTGAAAATAACCTTATTCTAAATCGGCTCTTTACTCAAAATGTTTTCCTTGGCATGATTCAATCAAGTGCAAGTAACAATACCACGTATGGAGCAGTAATTAAGCGTTTCATAGATGAGCCAGAAGACAAAAATAACGGAGCGTTAATTAGTGAAATATATCGTTTCATGTCGAAATCATATAGAAATGAGTACTTCTATCAGAATACTTTGCTTAATAAACTTCTCCTTGGCCGACATAGTGTAAATACTACAACGGCATTAACACAAATACCAATAAGTAAATCGAAAGCTGATTTCATTTTGATAAACGGAAGAGCTGTTGTTTACGAAATTAAGACAGAATTGGATACGTTTGATCGTCTTGAAACACAGATTCGTGATTATTATAAGGGTTTCAATTATGTTTGCGTTGTAACTTCCGAGGGGCAGTATAACAGGGCAAAGGAACTCCTTGATAATACGGCTGTTGGCATATATGTCCTCACGCCGCAAAATAGAATCAGCTCAACATTACGCAAAGAGCCGCTTGAAAATAATTTGCATTTAGATCACACTACTATTTTCAAAATATTACACAAACGCGAATTTGAGAACATATTGATGCGATATTATGGAAGTTTGCCGAAAGCTTCACAAGCATTTTACTATGGGGAATGTCTTAAACTCTTTTCAGAAATTCCCATCTTGGAAGCCTACACAATGGCTTTGAAGCAGTTAAAACAGCGGAATCACATAGAAATAAGCGAACTTGAGCAAGTCCCCTATGAATTAAAATCTCTGTTTTATTTTGCAAACCCAACAAAACTTGAGTGGAAAAAACTCCGCGAATTTCTAAATAAGAAGTATGGAGGTTAAGACGATGTATTTCCCTTATTTACGAGGTCGGCAATATGAACTTTTGGCATTACGCGAACTCGCTACCAACCATCTGCTCGGAGATTATGTCACCCCCATTGTTGAACCCGTTAAACTATCTCCGACCCTTGTAAATACGATGGCAGACTTCATTAAAGTCAATCACTCGATTGCAATTATTCGCAACCCCGCTGTTGGTACATTTATGTCTGACTGGCAGGACGTTCAAGACGAAACAAAGGAAGCTGTGTATAAACAGCGATTTACAGAGCAATACGAGAATCCAGCTATTATCAAATCCTTAATTATGCAAAGAAATGCAAAATCTTTACTGGCCTTTTGGGACAAAAAAGGTATCAACAAATCGGAGCTTCTTGTTATAAATACAGATCGCGATTATTTGAACTTGTATGAAACTACATTTGGTACGATTGTGCCGCGTTTTGCATTAATGCCAGACGAAAGCGTTTTTAGGCGCAAAATACGTCACCACAAAGTGTTGCTTGATGATAAATTCGAAAAGCAAGAACGAAACGCTGACTATCAGGATGAAGATGATGAATTCTTCTCGGACGATCATCTTTACTATAAAGAAGATGGATTTGTTGGGTTTTCAGATTATTCTGTTGTAGGCAACGAATATCTTGAGGCTGGCTTTGCCCCATATGCAGTAGCAATTCACATCGTATATTTTGCCAAAGACGGTACTCTACGAGTTCGGCACTTTGTTTCTGATTCAAACGAAGATATTACAAATCCTGCGCTGAAATTCTATGAGGCGGTTTCAAAACTTGTTGCATGGTTCAATTCTGATCCACACCCAGTTATACTTACGATGGGGTTAAAGGCATTTTTGCAACATTATGAACAGCAGTCTTATCCAGGCCTTGGAACTGTCAAAAAGCTCTCTCTTATGCACCACCTTGAACTGATGGGCAAATATCTGAGTGAGGTTTAATAGTATGTTCTGTTGTAGTAATTGTTTTACTGATACTGAAATTAAGGCAATTATTTGCGGCAATAAGACCATAGGCAACTGCGATTTTTGCGGAAACCACAACGTTCCAGTTTACGAGATAGGTAAAGATGAAACGATTACAGAACTCTTTGATGGCTTGCTGGATATTTATACACCTGTCTCTAATTTACCATGTGACTTTCCCCGTAGTCAAACAGACTTAATGAAAAATATCTTATTTACTAACTGGAATATTTTTAACTTAAAGGCTGACGCTATATATCGCTTGATTACAAAACTATGCTCTATTAGATATAGAGAGCAACCAGAGCTTTTTGATGGCCCTGTGGGAATTAGACAGAGCCAAGACCGTGAGTACTTAGAGGAAAACTCCATATTGAAAAATAACTGTTGGTCGGATTTTGTAAAAGGCATCAAGAGGGAGAACCGCTTTCATAGCGATTTCGTTAATACGGACAAGCTTTTCACATTTTTGCGTTGCGCTGTAAAACAACATCGCAAAGGCGAAATTTTATTTCGTTCAAGGATATGTCATGATGAGAAAGGGTATCAACGCGAAAAAATGGGAGCACCCCCAAATGATAAAGCAAAAGGAGGGCGTGTCAATCCTGAAGGAATTAGTATACTGTATCTTGCTGATGAAGCAGAAACTACATTGTATGAAATCCGCGCTGGTGTCTATGATTACGTTACAGTGGGGCGTTTCAAACTTCTAAAAGATATTGAGGTTATTAACCTCGCTAACATTGATCAGATTAGTCCATTTATTGGAATAGATTATGGTTTTGATCTCACCCAATATGCAATGAACATTGAACATCTTAAAATGATTGCACAGGAGATTTCGAAACCTTTAAGAAACGATAATGCATTAGATTATCTTCCCACCCAGTATATAAGCGACTATATTCGCAGCAAGGGCTATGATGGAATTGAATATGGAAGCACTATGCGTAAACAAGGATTTAACCTGGCGGTATTTGACCCTACATTGTTCAAGTGTACAAGTACTAAAGTATACGATGTAAAATCAATTTCTTATGATTATAAACCAATTTAACAGATCGGTAGAAATTAGAGGCAAAATAGCGACCATCATTTTGATGGTCGCTATTTTATGCCTATCAAAAGTTAAGGAGGAAATACGATGCAAACAACTTCTAACACTCTCACTGCAAGGGGCATTATACTCCAATCCGGCGAAATCAGCAAGGATAAAATCAACCTTGTTGCCGGAGCTATCACGCAGCCATTCGCAGAAATGGTATGGGTAACGACGGGCGGCGATATGGACACCATCAACCGCCTGACGGACACCCTTGTTACCATGAACACCCCCGCAGATCGCGGCAAGCTGTTCAAGATTATCAAAATGCTGTACGGGCTTATGGGCTTACAGTTTTCCGAGGAAGCCGAGCCTATGGACGCAGACCCCGCCGTTTTGGAATACTTCATTTTTTCCTTTACGGCAGACTTTGGCGAGATCATCAAGGACTATCTTGCGGAAGCCTAATAATCCATTTTCACAGCGGCGTTTCTTCACTCCCACGACAAGGAGAAAAGAGACGCCGCTTTTTTATGTCCTTTGTTACGCAGTAGGGGCATAAAGAGCCTTGCGCCATGCGGCTTTACGGGCGCGGTTTTGGCGGGGCAAGGTGTTTATACCTGACCCCTCAAAATCGCGCTTCTACTGCGTAACAAATCTACCGCAAAGGAGTATCACACTATGGCAGTTTTCCGCGTGGAGCGCAACCGTGGCTACACCGTCATGTCAAACCACCATCTGCGCAATAAAGAGCTGTCCCTAAAGGCAAAGGGGCTGCTGTCACAAATGCTTTCGCTTCCCGAAGATTGGGACTATACCCTTGCTGGCCTGTCCCTTATCAACAAGGAGAAGATCGACGCTATCCGCGAAGCGGTGCGGGAATTGGAACGCGCCGGGTATATCGTGCGGTCAAGGGAGCGTGACGCGAAAGGCCGCTTGCGCGGCGCGGAGTATGTGATCTACGAACAGCCGCAGCCGCCTACATCGGATTTACCTACGTTGGAAAATCCAACATTGGATAATCCAACGCAGGAAAAGCCTACGTTGGAAAAACCTACGCAGGAAAATCCAACGCAATTAAATAAAGATATATCAAGAACTGACTTACCAAAAAAAGACCAATCAAGTACGGATTTATCAAGTACCGATTCCATTCCTATCCTTTCCCCTGACCCCTCACCTTTGGGGCGTATGGCGGCAGGGCCGCCGGAACGGAAGCGAAAGGAAGCGGCAACACAGAGCGCGGTTGAGATTTACCGGGAGACCATCATGGAGAACATCAGCTATGACATTCTCGTGACCGACAGCCAGGTTGACCGGGACAGGCTGGACGAACTTGTGGACATTATGCTGGAAACCGTCTGCACCGCGAGGACGACGGTACGGATTGCCGGGGACGACTACCCCGCCGAACTGGTAAAGTCAAAGTTTATGAAGCTGGACAGCGAACATATCCGCTTTGTGCTTGACTGTATGCGGGAGAACACAACGAAAATCCGCAACATGAAGCAATACCTACGGACGGTGCTTTTTAATGCTCCGTCCACCATCAACAACTACTACACTTCCCTTGTCGCCCACGATATGGCGACGGGGCAAATCTGAAAGGAGCGCACAGCATGAAACAGGGAGCCTTGATTTTCGACGAGCGGACAGACCGCTACGACATTCGCTTTGGCCTTGGGGACTATTACGGCGGGCTGCATTGCGGCGACACGCTGGAAGTGTTCACAGGCCGCAAGTGGAAACCCACCCGCATTGAGTACGGCGCAAACTGGTATCTCGTGGGAATCCGCGCCGAGGATTTGAGCGGCTTGCGGGTGCGTACCTGACCGCCGCCCCATAGACCACAGCGAAAGGAGGGACACAACCCATGCAGGACGAAATCAACGAAAAAACCGTTGCCCTGTATATCAAAACCGGGAAGCTCACCGCCGAAATGCTACAAAAGGCCATGAAAGCCCTGTTAGCCAAGGGCAAGCAGCAGATCGGCAAGCAGCCCCACGGAAAACAGACCTTGCGCCAGCTTATGAAGCAGAACACAGGCGTTTCCAACATCGAGATCACCGACGGCAATATCAAAGCCTTTGAGAGTACGGCGAAGAAGTACGGCATTGATTATGCGCTGAAAAAGGACACGACAGAGCAGCCGCCCCGTTACCTTGTGTTTTTCAAGGGGCGGGACGCTGACGTGCTGACCGCCGCTTTCAAGGAGTTTTCCGCAAAGAAGCTGACGCAGGAGCAAAAGCCGTCTATTCGCAAGGCGTTGGCGGCGTTCCGGGACAAGGCGAAGCAGCTTAACGCCAGCCGCCAAAAGGTGAAGAACAAGGAGCAGGAGGTATCGCTATGAAGCCGGAAATCAAGAAGCTGCTTATCCTAAACGCCCCCTATCTTCTCTTTGTCTACCTCTTTGACAAGCTGGGCGAAGCGGTGCGCCTTGCCCCCGGCGCGGACGCAAGCCAAAAGCTGCTGCACATGGGCGAGGGCTTCACCGCCGCCTTTTCCAGCTACGCGCCCAGCTTCCACCCGGTAGACCTCTTGATTGGCCTTGCGGGTGCGCTCATTATCCGGCTTGCCGTCTACATCAAAGGCAAAAACGCGAAGAAGTACCGCAAGGGCATTGAGTACGGTTCCGCAAGATGGGGGACGGCAGAGGACATAAAGCCGTACATAGACCCCGTATTTGAGAACAATATCCCCCTGACGCAGACGGAACGGCTTACCATGAACAGCCGCCCCAAGCAGCCGAAGTACGCGAGGAATAAAAATATCCTTGTAATCGGCGGTTCCGGCAGCGGCAAGACCCGTTTTTTCGTCAAGCCGTCGCTTATGCAAATGCACAGCAGCTATGTTGTCACAGACCCGAAAGGCATCGTCTTAGTCGAGTGTGGGAAGCTCTTGCAGCGGGGCGGGTACAAAATCAAGGTGCTAAACACCATCAATTTCCGCAAGAGCATGAAGTACAACCCCTTTGCCTATATCCGCAGCGAAAAGGACATTTTGAAGCTGGTAAATACCATCATTGCCAACACCAAGGGCGACGGGGAGAAATCCGGGGAGGATTTTTGGGTGAAGTCAGAACGGCTTTTTTACTGCGCCCTGATCGGCTACATCTGGTACGAAGCCCCGGAGGACGAAAAGAACTTTACCACGCTGCTTGAAATGATAAATGCGTCGGAAGCCCGCGAGGACGACCCGGAGTTTCAAAGCCCCGTTGACCTCATGTTTGAACGGCTGGAAGAAAAAGACCCAGAGCATTTTGCCGTCCGGCAGTATAAAAAGTTTCTGCTTTCCGCTGGCAAAACCCGAAGCTCTATCCTTATTTCCTGCGGTGCGCGGCTTGCCCCCTTTGACATTCGGGAGCTGCGCGAACTGATGGAGAGCGACGAAATGGAGCTGGACACGCTGGGCGACAGGAAAACGGCCCTGTTCGTTATCATTTCCGATACGGACGACACCTTTAACTTTGTCGTTTCTATCCTCTACACCCAGCTTTTCAATCTCCTGTGCGACAAGGCCGATGATGTGTACGGCGGGCGGCTTCCCGTTCATGTGCGCTGCCTGTTAGACGAGTTTGCGAACATCGGGCAGATACCGAAGTTTGAAAAGCTCATTGCCACCATACGAAGCCGGGAAATCTCCGCGTCTATTATCCTGCAAAGCCAGTCGCAGCTAAAGGCCATTTACAAGGACAACGCCGATACCATAGTCGGCAACTGCGACACCACCCTTTTCTTGGGCGGCAAGGAGAAATCCACGCTAAAAGAAATCTCGGAAATACTCGGCAAGGAAACGATTGACAGCTTCAACACGTCCGAAACGCGGGGGCGGGAGCTGTCCCACGGGCTGAACTACCAAAAGCTCGGCAAGGAGCTTATGACGCAGGACGAAATTGCCGTCATGGACGGCGGCAAGTGCATTTTACAGGTGCGCGGGGTGCGCCCGTTCTTCTCGGATAAGTTTGATATAACGAAGCACCCGCAATATAAGCACCTGTCCGACGCAGACCCGAAAAACGCCTTTGACATGGAGAAGCACCTAAGACGCCGCCCCGCCATCGTCAAGCCTGATGAAGTCTTTGACTACTACGAGATCGACGCGGAGGAATTACAGGAGGACGGGGACAGTGAATAAGAAAATCATTCCTTTTCCCGCCCGTAAGCCCATGACGGCCAGGGAGCGGCGGGAGCAGAAGCGGCAAGCCGAAATCCGGCAGTTTATCGCCGCCTGTGAAAGGCTCTATGAACGGCAGTAGGCGCAGCGCGGCTAAACCCGTCTGCGCCTTTTCCATATCCAGCAGATTTTAAGGAGGTGGTAAGACAATCCGAAACGTAAACACTGGCCACATGATACGCGCCCCCACCGGGCGCAGTTTTCCATACCCACGCAGCCGCCGGAAGAATACGGCGGCTTTTTTGGCGGCAAGACCGCCCTTTGCCCTCTTGGGGCAGCCGCATAGAGCGGCAGGAAAGGAGCTTTTTATGGCATTTTTCAATTCTGCGGTTGGTGTTCTTCAGACCCTCGTTATCGCGCTGGGCGCGGGCCTCGGCATTTGGGGCGTTATCAATCTGCTTGAGGGCTACGGCAACGACAACCCCGGCGCAAATGCTCATGTACGGTAAGGAAGCAAGCAACCGAAAACAAGAGATAGACCGCCAGCACTACACTATTCCGAACCAAAGACCAAAAGATAAGCATTGTGGGAAAATCTAAACTTTTGGATTTTCCTACAATGCCGACTACGGCGGAATCCTTCCCACTCCTTATATCTTTATTTCCGTATACATTGAATTTGTATTTAGTAAATGCTATAATGTCCCTATTCAAATTATAAATGTGTTGAATTAGTTACATGTACATATTTTTTGTGCCGCATAAATACCCTGTTGAGGTTGTCGTTCTTTGTCCAGATGTGGAAACAATAAAAGGAAGGGAACGATACAGGGAGAAAACAGGCTATTCCGGCTTTACGGTTGAAACCTTATACGATACATTTATGCAGACAACACCACGGATCGGCTTTTGGCTGGACAATTCCAACCAAACACCACAGCAGACAGCAGAAACCATTCTGAACGCCAGAAAGTCGGTATGATTGTTACATATAAGGGGAAGAAAAATTTCTTTTAGGTACTTGCTTTCCTAAAACTAATGTGATATAATAGCATCATTCCAAAAAAGGAGTAAAAAATATGCGGCAAGGTATTCTTAAATAAAACTATAATCAAATAGTGGGAACAAAGGATTATGATAGTCCCTTTTGTGGGGGCTTGGTTTTTTGTACCCAATTTAAGAATACTTTTGCCTTATCAATTTTGACATATCCGAAAAACAGCAATCACAAACAGGTGTATGCTGTATATGTGTATGTCCGCAAATTATAATCCCCAGTGGTAAAAGTATTTTACTGCTGGGGATTTTTATGCCCTTTTGGGGCTGTAAAAGGAGGACAATCACATGAAAATAATCAATATTGGAATTCTCGCCCATGTAGACGCAGGAAAAACAACATTGACGGAAAGCCTGCTGTACACCAGTGGAGCGATTGCGGAACAAGGAAACGTGGATAAAGGAACTACAAGAACAGACACTATGATTTTGGAACGGCAGCGCGGAATTACCATTCAGACAGCGGTTACTTCTTTTTGCTGGAATGATTATAAAATCAATATCGTGGACACTCCCGGCCACATGGATTTTTTGGCGGAGGTGTACCGCTCTTTGGCTGTTTTAGATGGGGCCATCTTGGTGATCTCCGCTAAAGATGGCGTGCAGGCCCAGACCCGTATTCTGTTCCATGCCCTGCGGAAAATGAACATTCCCACCGTTATCTTTATCAACAAGATCGACCAGGCTGGCGTTGATTTGCAGAGCGTGGTTCAGTCTGTTCGGGATAAGCTCTCCGCCGATATTATCATCAAGCAGACGGTGTCGCTGTCCCCGGAAATAGTCCTGGAGGAAAATACCGACATAGAAGCATGGGATGCGGTCATCGAAAATAACGATAAATTATTGGAAAAGTATATCGCAGGAGAACCAATCAGCCGGGAAAAACTTGTGCGGGAGGAACAGCGGCGGGTTCAAGACGCCTCCCTGTTCCCGGTCTATTATGGCAGCGCCAAAAAGGGCCTTGGCATTCAACCGTTGATGGATGCGGTGACAGGGCTGTTCCAACCGATTGGGGAACAGGGGAGCGCCGCCCTATGCGGCAGCGTTTTCAAGGTGGAGTATACAGATTGCGGCCAGCGGCGTGTCTATCTACGGCTATACAGCGGAACGCTGCGCCTGCGGGATACGGTGGCCCTGGCCGGGAGAGAAAAGCTGAAAATCACAGAGATGCGTATTCCATCCAAAGGGGAAATTGTTCGGACAGACACCGCTTATCCGGGTGAAATTGTTATCCTTCCCAGCGACAGCGTGAGGTTAAACGATGTATTAGGGGACCCAACCCGGCTCCCTCGTAAAAGGTGGCGCGAGGACCCCCTCCCCATGCTGCGGACGACGATTGCGCCGAAAACGGCAGCGCAAAGAGAACGGCTGCTGGACGCTCTTACGCAACTTGCGGATACTGACCCGCTTTTGCGTTGCGAAGTGGATTCCATCACCCATGAGATCATTCTTTCTTTTTTGGGCCGGGTGCAGTTGGAGGTTGTTTCCGCTTTGCTGTCGGAAAAATACAAGCTTGAAACAGTGGTAAAGGAACCCTCCGTCATTTATATGGAGCGGCCGCTCAAAGCAGCCAGCCACACCATCCATATCGAGGTGCCGCCCAACCCGTTTTGGGCATCCATAGGACTGTCTGTTACACCACTCTCGCTTGGCTCCGGTGTACAATACGAGAGCCGGGTTTCGCTGGGATACTTGAACCAGAGTTTTCAAAACGCTGTCAGGGATGGTATCCGTTACGGGCTGGAGCAGGGCTTGTTCGGCTGGAACGTAACGGACTGTAAGATTTGCTTTGAATACGGGCTTTATTACAGTCCGGTCAGCACGCCGGCGGACTTCCGCTCATTGGCCCCGATTGTATTGGAACAGGCATTGAAGGAATCGGGGACGCAGCTGCTGGAACCTTATCTCTCCTTCATCCTCTATGCGCCCCAGGAATACCTTTCCAGGGCTTATCATGATGCACCGAAATACTGTGCCACCATCGAAACGGCCCAGGTAAAAAAGGATGAAGTTGTCTTTACTGGCGAGATTCCCGCCCGCTGTATACAGGCATACCGTACTGATCTGGCCTTTTACACCAACGGGCGGAGCGTATGCCTTACAGAGCTGAAAGGATATCAGGCCGCTGTCGGTCAGCCGGTCATCCAGCCCCGCCGTCCAAACAGCCGCCTGGACAAGGTGCGCCATATGTTTCAGAAGGTAATGTAAAGATACATAATCGTCAAGACGGCAACAATCAGAAGTTATGGAGGGTAACAATGGAATATAGTAAGGAAGATTTAATGGAAGCAAAAAAGCAAATTTGGGGAGTGGGAGAGAACATGGGAACAGAGGAAAGTAAAAAAATCTGGGAGGAGAACGCACAATTTTGGGATAATGCAATGGGTGACGAATCTAATGAATTTCACAGAGAGGTAGTGCGTCCCAAAGTAACGGAACTTCTATCTCCTAATCCTGCGGATTACATTTTGGATATTGCGTGTGGCAATGGAAATTATTCTTCGTATCTTGCACAAAGAGGTGCTTCGGTTGTCGCTTTTGATTACAGCAAAAAAATGATAGAATTGGCTAAAAGACGGCAATCACAATATGCAAAACAAATTGAATTTTGTGTGGCGGATGCGACCAATAGAGAAAGCTTATTAGGATTAAAAAGAAATCGAGCCTTTACGAAAGCAGTTTCTAATATGGCAATTATGGATATTACGGATATTGAACCGCTTTTTATGGCTGTTTATGAACTATTGGAGGAAAACGGGATTTTTGTCTTTGCAACGCAGCACCCTTGTTTTATCACATTGACTGAAAAATATATGACACCGCACAGTTACTATGATATAGCGATCGAAGGGCAGCCGGAGGAGCAGATTTATTATCATCGTTCCATACAAGATATTTTTAACCTTTGTTTCAGAGCTGGATTTGTCATTGATGGATTTTATGAAGAATGTTTCAAAAACAATAAAGAAATTCCTATGGTAATGATAGTAAGGCTTAAAAAGGTAAAACGTGATAGCTTAAAATAAATTCAAGTTTGCCGGATAAATAGCAAACCCGGCCGAGCCAGTCAACGGTCAAGATGAACGGGCTTCGCCCGCCGTTGACAGCCCCGCCCGGTTTTGCAGTTAGGCAGTCAAGGAGCGACAGCCTAAAGTGCTGCCGCCCCTTACTATCATAAAAAGCAACTACTAACCAGCCACAGCCCTTTTGGGAGGAAAGGGGGATTTTCCATGACCTGTACAGAAGAATATCGGGAACATATCGAGTACACTTTCCATGCCTTTTGCAAAGTCGTTATCCGAAATGCAACGATCAACGCAGCGAGGACACGGAGCAGGAAGCACAAAAGAGAAATATCCCTTGAATACCTCACAGACGAAAAGCACTACCCTTTAGGCACGACAGATGAATATTTCCAAGCCCCGGAGCCGGACGAGGAATACATACTTACCCTTTGCGGCGATACGGTCATTTTCAGCAGCGGTTTACTTGCGGAAGCCCTGTCACGGCTGGACGAACGGGAGCGGGAAATGATTTACCTGTCCTTTTTCAAGCGTATTCCACAGCACGAAATTGGCAGACAGTACGGGCGCAGCCGCAGCACAGCGGGCTACCATATCCGAAAAGCCCTACGGCAGCTCCAAGCGGAAATGGAGGGAATGGCATATGAGAAATAATAGGCTTCTCCCCTATGAAACAATCGTCCAAGCCGCCAGCGGGGAGCCGGAAGCGGTGGGAACTGTATTGCAGTATTACCGCCGCCGCATACAATGTGCCGCCCGTGTGAATGGACGGGTAGACCAAGATACAGAGGACTACATCACCCAGACGCTTCTCACAGCTATTTTCAAGTTCCGCTTTGGGAGATAGCCCTACCGCCTACAACTGAATAACCGCCGCTTCGCCGGCAACCAGAAAGCAGTAAATCTATTCAACAGATTTGCTGCTTTTTTTCGTTCCTGTTTGGCATTTTTGAAAATCCCCAGTATGAAAAAACAAAAGGGAAAATAGCCGCCGCAGTTGGCAAAATCCCTTACTTATCCGTAGAGGGTATCAAAGAAAAAAATACTGCCATTGTCCGCCTATTCCGGCTTGCGTGGTGTTGTAGGGAATAGAGGGGAAATTCTAAAAATCTCCGTCCATTTTGCTTTGCGTGGTGTTGTAGGTAGTGAAAGGAAAATTTTCAAGATAAGCCGGAATAGCGGGTAGCAAAGCCCTTTTGAAACGTTTTGTTAGCGGAAAGGACGGGAGCCGGGGAACGCCGGAGTTTTTCAGAGCAAGATTCTACCGAGGTGCCAAAATTCGCTCTCCGCTTATTTTTGCCCCTGCGGGAATCTTGTTGGGGAGTGCCTTCCCCAAACCCTGCTATGCGCCCTGTCGGGCGAGAAAGGAGGTCACAGACCATGCGAAAGAAATACAATACGCCCCACCGCCGTCATGTGGTAAAGACCCGCATGACCGATGAAGAATACGCCGACTTCACCGGGCGGCTGGCGGCTTATGAAATCAGCCAGTCCGAGTTTATCCGGCAAGCCATACGGAAAGCGACCATACGCCCCATTGTCACCGTTTCCCCGGTCAATGACGGGCTGCTTGCCGCCCTCTCCAAGCTCACGGCAGAGTACGGGAAAATCGGCGGCAACTTAAACCAGATTGCCCGGAGCCTGAACGAATACGGAAGCCCCTACCGGGGGCTGGAAAAGGAAGTGCGGGGAGCCGCCGCCGACCTTGCCGCCTTGAAGTTTGAAGTCTTGCAGAAAGTAGGTGAAGCCGTTGGCGATACTCAAACATATCAGCTCTAAAAATGCCAACTACGGGGACGCTGAAAAATACCTCACATTCGAGCATGACGAGTTTACCATGAAGCCCACCCTTGACGCAGACGGGCGGCTCATACCGAGGGTAGACTACCGCATATCCTCTCTGAATTGTGGCGGGGAGGATTTTGCCGTTGCCTGTATGCGCTCCAATCTCCGCTACGGCAAGAACCAGAAACGGGAGGACGTAAAGAGCCACCACTACATCATCAGCTTTGACCCACGGGACGGCCCGGACAACGGCTTGACCGTTGATCGGGCGCAGGAGCTGGGCGAGAAGTTCTGCGCCGAGCATTTCCCCGGACACCAGGCCCTTGTCTGCACCCACCCGGACGGACACAGCCACACCGAAAATATCCATGTGCATATCGTCATTAACAGTCTGCGGATTGCGGAGGTTCCCATGCTGCCCCACATGGACAGGCCAGCGGACAGGAAAGCAGGCTGCAAGCACCGCTGTACGGACGCAGCTATGAACTATCTGAAAGCCGAAGTCATGGAGATGTGCCACAGCGAGGGGCTTTACCAGATAGACCTTTTGAACGGCAGCAAAGAACGCATTACCGAGCGTGAGTATTGGGCGCAGAAGAAAGGACAGGCTGCCCTTGACAGAGCCAACGCCCCTATTGCTGCGGACGGTATCGCGCCCCGGCAGACCAAGTTTGAAACGGATAAGGCGAAGCTGCGCCGGACTATCCGGGAAGCCCTTGCCGCTGCTTCCGGCTTTGATGAGTTTGCCGCCCTGCTTCTCCGGCATGGTGTGACCGTCAAGGAGAGCCGGGGGCGGCTAAGTTACCTCACGCCGGACAGGACGAAGCCAATTACCGCCCGGAAGCTGGGGGACGATTTTGACCGGGCTGCTGTCCTCTCCGTTTTGGAGCAGAACGCCGCCAGAGCCGCCGAAAAACCCGCAGCCATAGCGGAATACCCCGGCAGTATCAAAGACCGCTTACGGACGAAAAAAGAAGCGAAAAACGCCCCGAACAATGACGCTGTACAGCGCATGGTAGACATAGCCGCCAAGCGAGCCGAGGGGAAAGGACGGGGCTATGAGAAGTGGGCGACCATGCACAACCTCAAACAGATGTCGGCTACCCTCATGCTCTACCAGCAGTATGGCTTTTCTTCCCCGGACGAGCTGGACGCTGCCATTTCCGCAGCCAACACCGCCACGCAGGAGAGCCTTGCCGGACTGAAAGGGCTGGAAGCCGCTATCCGGGAGAAAAAGGAATTGCAGCGCAACCTTTTGGGCTATATCGGCACGAAGCCCGCCCGTGACGGTCTGAAAGCGCAGAAATCGGAGAAAGCCCGGAGAGCCTACCGGGAACAGCACGAAAGCGATTTTATCATAGCGGACACAGCCGCCCGTTATTTCCGGGAGCATGGAATAACCAAGCTGCCAGCCAGCAAAGCCCTGCAAAGGGAGATTGAGCAGCTTACCGTCCAGAAGAACGCCGGATATAACGACTACCGGGAGAAACGCCAGCGGGCGCAGGAGCTTCAGACAGTCAGACGCAATATCGACCAGATTTTAAGGGGCGCACCGAGCCAGCAGAAAAAGCGTGAACAGGAGCGTTAAAGACCGCCCCGAAATGATACCGAAACCCTACAAAAATACAGGTATGATATGAACCCTTACCGCAATACTCCCCGACTTCCAAACGGGGCTTACAGGGCAGAAAAAGCCCGAAAATGATACCGAGAACATACAGAAAATGCCCCCTATCCCGCTACACCGATAGGAACGGCAGAAAGGAGCTTACCATTGCCGAGAATGAGCAAGAAGCGGCGGCTGGAATGGTCTTTCTTCCTCAACCACCGCAACCGTATCACTTACAACGACCTATGCCGGGGCTGCACCCGTGACTGCAAACAGAGCTTCCGGGCGGTTATCATACTATGCCCTCGCTATTATTCCAAACGCTGGAAAAAGGAGGACGCAGCCTATGGCAGATAACCGCAAATATTACTACCTCAAGCTGAAAGAGAGCTATTTTGACGATGATGCAATCGTTCTGCTGGAAAGTATGCAGGACGGCGTTATCTATTCCAACATTCTCTTGAAGCTGTACTTGAAATCGCTGAAAAACGGCGGGAAATTGCAGCTTGACGAGAATATCCCCTACACCGCCCAGATGATTGCGACCATTACCCGCCAGCAGGTAGGTACCGTAGAGAGAGCTTTGAAAATCTTTATGAAGCTGGGGCTTGTGGAGCCTTTGCCAAGCGGCGCACTCTACATGAGCAACATTGAGCTTTTAATCGGCCAGTCCTCTACCGAGGGGGAGCGCAAGCGCAGGGCGCGGCTGGCTTTGCAGGAACAAAAAGCCCTGCCGCAGACAGGGGCGGACAAATGTCCACCATATCGAGCGGACATTTGTCCACCAGAGATAGAGATAGAGAAAGAGATAGATATAGAAATAGAAAAAGAGAGAGAGTTAGAAACGGGACACCCCGCCCCCGCCGCCTATGGCAGATACCACAATGTCATTCTTTCCGATACGGAGCTTGACGGGCTGAAAACAGAGCTTCCCGGCAAGTGGGAGTATTACATTGACCGCCTATCCTGCCATATCGCTTCCAGCGGGAGGAAATACAAGAGCCATGCAGCCACGATTTTCAAGTGGGCGCAGGAGGACGCAGCCAAGAAAGCCCCGAAAAAGGGCATACCCGATTATACCTGTAAGGAGGGCGAGAGCTTATGACGAATGGATTTGATGAAATGATTTTGAATATGACCGACACCACGCCGGAGCCGGAGGACTACACCGGCGAGGACGGGCTTTTATACTGCGGGAAGTGCCACAAGCCCAAAGAGGGCTATTTCCCCAAAGAAACCGCCGCATGGCTGGGGCGTGACCGCCACCCGGCAGAATGTGACTGCCAGCGGGCAGAGCGTGAGGAACGGGAAGCCGCAGAGAAACAGCGCAGTCACCTTGAAACTGTCGAGCGGTTGAAGCGGCGGGGCTTTACAGACCCGGCTATGCAGGGCTGGACGTTTGAGAACGACAACGGCAAGTGCCCGCAAATGGAACACGCCCATTTCTATGTGGAGAACTGGGAAACCATGAAAGAGCGCAACATTGGCTATCTGCTATGGGGCGGCGTTGGCACAGGCAAGAGCTATTTTGCGGGCTGTATCGCAAATGCCCTTATGGAGCGTGAAATCCCCGTGTGCATGACAAACTTTGCATTGATATTGGGTGACCTTGCCGCCAGCTTTGAGGGCAGGAATGAATATATCTCCCGACTTTGCAGCTTCCCGCTGCTTATCCTTGACGATTTTGGAATGGAACGGGGAACGGAATACGGCTTAGAGCAGGTCTACAACGTGATTGACAGCCGTTACCGCAGCGGCAGGCCGCTGATCGTCACGACTAATCTCACGCTGGAGGACTTGCAGCACCCGGAGGACACCGCCCACGCCCGCATTTATGACCGTCTGATTGAAATGTGTTCTCCTGTCCGCTTTACCGGGAGCAACTTCCGAAAAGCCACGGCGCAGGAGAAAATGGGACAACTGAAAAAGCTGATGAACAGAAAGGAGAGCCGCCTATGACCAACACCCCAAAGAATGACCGCAGCACCCGCCGCCCGGATTGCGTGACGGAAATCCGCATAGGTAATTCTGTCCTTGTCGTTTCCGGCTATTTCAAGCAGGACACCACCGCCACCGCCGCCGATAAAATGCTGAAAGTGCTGGAAGCGGAAGCTGCTACACAAAAATCGGCAATTTGACGGGACGTAAAGAAGCAGAAAGGACTGTACAGCCAGCCCCGGCGTGTGGTATGATAGTCATACGGAATAGTGGGGCTGGCTGTCGGAAATGGAGGACACTATGTTAAGACAGACCACCCGAAACCTTATTACCGCCCTTTATCCGAGATTATCCCACGAGGACGAGCTGCAAGGTGAGAGCAATTCTATTTCAAACCAGAAGCGTATTCTTGAAACCTATGCGAAGCAGAACGGCTTTTCCAATCTGCAATGGTACACAGATGACGGTTATTCTGGGGCGAACTTCCAAAGACCCGGTTTTCAAGCCATGCTTGCGGACATTGAAGCCGGAAAAGTCGGCACCGTTATCGTCAAGGATATGTCACGGTTAGGGCGAAACTATCTGCAAGTGGGAATGTATACGGAAATGATTTTCCCACAGAAAGGCGTCCGCTTTATCGCTATCAATGACGGAGTGGACAGCGCACAGGGCGACAATGATTTTGCCCCTCTGCGGAACATTTTTAACGAATGGCTGGTGAGAGATACGAGCAAGAAAATCAAAGCAGTAAAACGGTCTAAGGGTATGAGCGGGAAGCCCGTCACGAGCAAACCCGTATACGGCTACTTTATGGACGAGGACGAAAATTTTATCATTGACGGGGAAGCCGCCCCTGTTGTGCGGCAGATTTACAGCTTGTGCCTTGCCGGGAACGGGCCGACCAAGATAGCCCGTATGCTCACAGAGCAGGAGATCCCCACGCCGGGAACGCTGGAATACCGTCGGACGGGAAGCACCCGCCGCTACCACCCCGGCTATGAGTGCAAGTGGGCGACCAATACCGTGGTACATATCCTTGAAAACAGGGAGTACACGGGCTGTCTGGTAAACTTCAAGACGGAGAAGCCGTCCTACAAGACCAAGCACAGCGTAGAGAACCCCATTGAGAAACAGGCGATTTTCGAGAACCACCATGAGCCTATCATTGACACCCAGATGTGGGAGCGTGTGCAGGAGTTACGCAAGCAGCGCAAACGCCCGAACCGCTATGATGAAGTGGGCTTATTCTCCGGCATACTCTTTTGTGCCGACTGCGGCAGCGTCCTTTACCAGCAGCGTTACCAGAACGCCACCCGCAAGCAGGATTGTTATATCTGCGGGAGCTACAAGAAGCGTACCCGTGACTGTACGGCGCACTTTATCCGCACCGACCTGTTGACCGCCGGAGTGACCGACAATCTGCGGAAAGTCACCAGCTATGCAGCGAAGCACGAAGCCCGGTTTATGAAGCTGCTGATCGAGCAGAACGAGGACGGGGGCAAGCGCAGGAACGCCGCAAGGAAAAAGGAGCTGGAAGCCGCCGAGAAGCGTATCAGCGAGTTATCCGCTATCTTCAAGCGGCTGTATGAGGACAGCGTGACCGGGCGCATTTCAGACGAGCGTTTCACGGAGCTGTCGGCAGACTATGAAGCCGAGCAGAAAGAACTGAAAGAGAGAGCCGCCGCTATCCGGGCAGAGCTTTCCAAAGCGCAGGAAGCCACGGTAAACGCAGAAAAGTTTATGAATGTTGTCCGCAAGTACACCAGCTTTGAAGAACTTACCCCTACCCTTTTGCGTGAGTTTGTGGAGAAAATCGTTGTGCATGAGTGCAGCTATGACGAGAACGGCACACGCAGACAGGACATTGATATTTATTACTCTTTCGTTGGCAAGGTAGACCTGCCCGAATGACCGCCCGACCTATCCGGCGCAATGCGCAAACGCCGGATAGGAACGGCAAAATTTTTTACACTTCTACTACTTCTTTATCACACATCAGCAAAAAGCCAGGGCATGAAGCAGTTCATGGCTAATTAAAGGGAACAAAAAGAAAGGAAAAACCAATCCAGACGGTATCAGCGGCAGGATACAAGAATAAATTGTGATTTCACAAGATTGGTGCTATAATAAGAGAAAAGTTCCTGCCGGGGCAGCCGCCCCGGTGGTATGGATAGAAAGGCAGGAAAACAATATGCACATCAGCTATAAACCACTCTGGCACACACTGTTAGAGCGTGATATGAGAAAAGAGGATTTAAGGCTTGCCGCTGGTATGACAACAAATATGATTGCCAACATGAGCAAAGAGGGAAAGCACATCAGCATGGATACATTAGCCCGTATCTGCGAAACGCTGAATTGTGAGATTACCGATGTGATTGAGTTAGTACCAGACGAGCCTGCTTCCACAGGAGGTAAGGAACATGAGCGAATTGAAACCAAGAATAACGGAAAACGGAATTGATTATATCCTTGTCGGAGATTATTACATCCCGGACTTGAAACTGCCGGAGGAACACCGCCCTATCGGAAAGTATGGACGGATGCACCGGGAATATTTAAGAGAAGTCCACCCAGCCAGATTGAACACATTGACCTTGACCGAGGAGTTATGGACATACCTTGCAGACCTGAACGAACAGGCACAGGAACGGTTAGACACTATCATGGAGCAAATGAAAGCTGCCGAGGGCGTGACCGAGGAATTAAAGTGCACTTCTCAAATGGAATGGGTGCAGCGTTGCAATAGCATTCACAACCGGGCGGAAGAAATTGTTTTGCATGAGATGATTTATTCATAACGGTGTGGTAGAATGATTATGTAAATGAATTTAATTTGGGGTGATAAATATGAAGGTATTAGTTAGTGCCTGTATTATGGGAACAAACTGTAAATATAACGGAAAAAACAATAAAAATTTAGCAGTTATCAATTTCTTAAAGGATAAAGAAGTTATTTCTATTTGCCCAGAAGTATTAGCTGGCATGAAAATTCCTAGACCTTGTGCAGAAATTGTGAATGGGATTGTAGTAGATGAAAATGGAAATGATGTTAATTCTGAATATAATAAAGCAGTGTCAATGGCATTATCAAAAATTCAAAATGAAGATATTGATTTGGTTATATTACAATCCAGAAGTCCTACTTGTGGTGTAAATCAAATATACGATGGTAGCTTTACTGGAAAACTAATTTCTGGAATGGGATTTTTTGCGAAGGCATTAAAGCAAAGAGGATATAATGTTATTGATGTTGAAGAAGTTTAAGTTTGTCACTTTGAAATTTTAATTGAATAACCACAGCACAAACCGCTGCTACATGGGAGCCAACAAGCCATGCAACAGCGGTTTTTTCTTTACCGTTTTTTCCTCTGGCTGATAGGCGTTCCCATTTTCTTTGATTTTTTGAGAATCCGAATCAGCCAGCGAAATTCTTCGTCTGACAGATTTTTATAGTTGATACCGAGCTGCTTGCAGTAAAGGACAACGAGCTTTTCATCCCGACTGCCCTTGAAATTTTCGACCGCTTCCAGATTTTCTTTCAGTTCATCGGCAACGGTGGTCTGGGGCGCACTCTCACTGTCCTTTTTGTGAGATTCCCGAATATCCCGGATAATGAGATTGAGGTCATCCAGAACCATGTGGCTGAAATATTCGTCATCGCTGATATGGGCGGCTTGCAGCACTTTCAAATGCGGGTCATCTTCGCCGGGGCGATACCGTTCAATGATTTCATGCCGGACAGTGTCGACAAGGGCGTTTAGGTTTTGAATCTGCATGGTGGCAATCCCATCCACATAAATCTCAATGTCTGCAAGAAACTTGATAAAATCTTTATGTGTGGCAAGCTCACAGAGCAGGCGGTTGTTAATCCGACCGCTTTTCAAAAGTGCCACCATCTCATCATTCAAATGCAGCTCTGTTAGTGGCGTGTTGATCTGCTCTCGGTTCTCTGTCCGGCACAGCAGATAATCAACGGAAACCCCATAGAAGTCTGCCAGCGTGACAAGATAGCCATGATTGATTTCCTTAACATTCTCTTTTTCATAACTTCCAAGAGCTGATTTAGAAATGTCCGTCAGCTTTGATAGTTCTTCCAGATTTAAGCCTTTATCCTTGCGGAGTTCCCAAAGGCGTTCCTGTATGCTTGTTGCTCCTTTCATGGGCGCACGCTCCTTTACAACGGTTTCATTGCTGTCGCTTAACTGGATTATATCACACTTTCCGCAATCGTGGAAATTTCCGCTTTTTATCCTTAATTCCTACTTTGTGGACATACGGCACAGGGCACAAAAATGTTCTATGATACAGGTAGTTCATCGATGGATTATTCCAATCGAATGACCAGCCTGTGTGGGATATGCTTCCCCGGCGATGTAGCGCCATGACTTTTGGCAGGGATGTGGAGAAACCCTGACCGAAACGAGCGTACCAACGGGAGCAATACGCCGCTGTGAGATTCAGGGGAGGAACGACACCGGGGAGAACTGGCGAACTGACACCGAAATGATACCGAAACACGACAATCTGATAGGGGGACAGTCTACCCTATCGCTGATACTTCGGGAGATTTTAAGCGGCTCTATGGCTGTAATTTTGCCGAAAATCGCCCCGAAACCATACACTAAAACGGGAGGAAACACAATATGCCGAGAATGAGCAAAAAGAGGAAGCATGAGCTTTCCTTTTACCTCAATGACCGGGGGCGTGTCACTTACAACGAATTGTGCCGGAAATGCCAGCATGGGTGCAAGCAGAGCTTCCGGGCGGTTGTGGTTGACTGCCCCCGTTACTTATCCAAACGAGCAAAGAAAAAGGAGAAACACACCGAATGAATTTTGAATTTATGACGATAGACACACCATTGCCGCCCTGTATGCCCTTTCCCAGAGCGTTGACAGGATTTCCAGTCAGCAGCACCGCAAAGGTCATGTACTGCCGGATGCTGGACGCTATGTTATCCAAAGGGCAGGAGGACGAGAACGGAATCCTGTTTGTCTGCTTCCCTGTCACAGCCATTGCCGCAGTCCTGTCCCGCAGTCCCATGACGGTCAAGCGTTCTCTGAATGAACTGGAAACTGCCGGACTTATCATGCGGGTGCGTCAGGGCGTTGGAGAACCAAACAGGATTTATGTGCTGATACCGGGAAAGGAGGACGCTGCCCTTGCCTGATACCTCAAAGCTGGAAAAGCTAAACCGGGAGCTGGAGAAAAGCGAAAAGAAACTGCGGAAAGCCATCAATGATGAAAAGGCATTGCAGCACCAGTTAAAGCAGCTTACCCGAAAGGAACGGACGCACCGGCTCTGTACTCGTGGCGGTATGCTGGAAAGTTTTCTGCAAGAGCCGGAACGCCTGACAGATGATGATGTCATGCTGTTGTTGAAACTCATTTTTCACAGGCAGGACACGCAGGAACTATTGAAAAAACTGCTGGAACGGGAGAAGCCGGAAACCCCTTAGTTTACTAAGGGCGCAATTATACACCACCCAGAGGTTGGTGCATTGCGTTCTCCGAAGGCTCCTCGCCGGAGGGCTGTGATTTTCCGCAGTCAAGGTCTGCTCCAAATCAAACAGGGGACGCTACGCTTCCCCTGCGCTGGCTACCGCCAGCTACCCTTTTGTGGACTTGCCATCTGGGGACACCTTGCAATGCAAGCTGTTCCCAGCCGACAAGTTTCATAAAATATGCTATCTTTTCGATAAGCAATAAAGTATAATGAAGTCAGTAATAAATTTAGAAATTGAGGTAAAGTTATGGCATCCAGCAAAGAATATTTAGAATTTATTTTAGGTCAGTTATCTGGCTTGAATGAAATTACCTATCGAGCTATGATGGGCGAATTTGTCATTTATTATCGTGGTAAGATTGTAGGCGGTATCTATGATGATAGATTACTTGTTAAACCAGTAAAATCAGCAATAAGTTATATGCCAACGGTTTCGTATGAGTTACCTTACGAGGGAGCAAAAGAAATGTTGTTGGTAGATGAAGTTGAAAATAAAGAGTTTTTGACAGGATTGTTTAATGCTATGTATGAGGAATTGCCTACCCCTAAATCGAAAAAGAAGAAATAATAAAATAATAATTTGAGAGGAAGTGTTACTGATGGAAAAGTTTAAGCCGTTTATTATACCTGTGGCATTATTGGTTTTAATTGACCAGACGGTTAAAATAGTAATTTCAAAAGTATTTATGAAATGCGAATTTGATATAATAGCCAAAGTTTTAAGATTTAATCCAGAACTAAATACTCGTTTATCTTATGCTGGAAATTTCTTCGAATTATTATCAAGTCCGTTTGTTACCATTTTATTGAATGTGTTTGTTTTGTTCCTCTTTTTTTCAGGATATATGCTATATCAGGCAAAAAGAGCACATATAAGTTTTTGGGTAAAAATAATAATGATTTGTGGCATATCGGGATGTTTATGTAGCTTGATTGATAAGCTGTTTTGGGGTGGAAGTTTAGATTTTTTGCAGATACCTACCCTTTTTATTTTTGATTTGAAAGACTGCTATCTTACAGTTGCAGAAGTTATATTTGTTGCTATTGGAATTTTGAATAGCAAAGAAATATCGGTTAAAGAGTATTTACATTTTTGTTGTAACAAATTTAGCTTGTAAACTTCTGGTTTATTATTTCTTATACATCGGGTCAACTTGCCCCGAACTTTTACAACTAAATACCCGCCGCCCACACAGCGGCACACCGAGCAGGAAATCTGAAAAGGTCTCCTGCTTTTTTCTGCCCCAAATGAGGTGGTAAAACGCCACCCCATCCACCAATTACCGAAAGGAGGGACACGAAATGCCCTGTCCACACAACGAAATCACGATTGTTCAGCGCAGCCAGCGGCAGTCTGCGGTTGCCGCCGCTGCTTACCAGAGTGGCGAAAAGCTGTTCTGTGAATACGACCAGCAAGTGAAGCACTACCCAGAAAAGCGTGGTATCGTCCACAATGAAATCCTGCTCCCGGCAAATGCCCCACAGGAATATGCAGACCGCAATACCTTATGGAACGCCGCCGAAGCGGTGGAGAAGCAATGGAACTCTCAGCTTGCAAGGCGGTGGGTGCTTAGCATCCCCAGAGAAATACCGCCCGACCAGTACGCTGTTCTTGTCCGGGAGTTTTGCCAGAAGCAGTTTGTTTCCAAAGGCATGATTGCTGATTTTGCTATCCATGACCCCCATCCGCCGGGACATAATCCCCACGCCCATGTCCTGCTGACCATGCGGGCAATGGACGAACATGGGAAATGGCTTCCCAAGAGCCGCAAAGTTTATGACCTTGACGAAAACGGGGAACGGATCAAACTTCCGTCTGGCAGGTGGAAAAGCCACAAGGAGGATACGGTGGACTGGAACGACCAGAAGTATTGTGAAATCTGGCGGCATGAATGGGAGGTCATCCAGAACCGCTATCTGGAAGCCAATGACCGCCCGGAGCGTGTGGACTTGCGTTCCTATTCCAGACAGGGGCTTGATATTATCCCCACTGTCCATGAAGGGACTGCTGTCTGGCAGATGGAAAAGCGTGGTATCCAGACGAATATCGGCAACCTGAACCGGGAAATCAGAGCCGCCAACCGCCTGATGAAGTCCATCCGGCAACTTATCCAAAACCTCAAAGGCTGGATTACCGAGCTGGGGGAAAAACGGAAAGAACTGCTTGCACAAAAAGCGGCGGAGGAAGCGACACTTCTTCCAAATCTGCTGATGAAGTACATGGAGATACGAAAGGAAGAACGGAAGGACTGGACGAGGGCTGGACAGAACCGGGGGACTTCACAGGACTTAAAGGCAGTCAGCGAAGCCCTGTCCTATCTCCGGCAAAAGGGGCTTTCCACTGTGGAGGACTTAGAAGCCTTTCTGGAATCTTCCGGGAAATCAGCCGCAGATTACCGCAATCAGATGAAGCCAAAGGAAGCCCGCAGCAAAGTGATTGATGGGATTCTTGCCAGCCGGACAGACTGCAAGGAATGTAAGCCTGTCTATGAGAAGTACCAGAAGATATTTTTCAAGAAAACAAAGGAGAAATTCAAACAGGAACACCCGGAGGTTGCCCGATATGCGAAAGCCGCCGCCTATCTTGCCAAGCACCCGGACGATAAGGATAAAACGAAAAATGAGCTGCAACAGGAGCAGGAAACGCTTCTTAGCGAAATCGCAGAGCTGAAAGTACCGCTGACCGAGGTACAGGAGGATTTGAAGAAGCTGCGGGACATCCGCTACTGGGTACGGAAAGCCACACCCGGCACAGAGGAAAGCAAAGAGCCGCCCAGGAAGCAGCCTATCAAGGAAGTCTTGCAGGATAAGGCAGACGAGAAAAAGGCACAAAGAACCGCCCCGACGCAGACGAAACACAGACAACAGGATATGGAACTTTAACAGGCACTTGCCATTTTCAATCAGAGAATGTCAGGTGCTTTTCTTATTTTCAAGGAGGGATAGATTTGAATGTATTTGAAGCTGTGAAGCAGTCCGTCACAACAAGACAGGCTGCGGAGCATTATGGAATCCATGTAGGTCGGAACGGGATGGCTTGCTGCCCGTTCCATCACGATAAAACCCCAAGCATGAAGCTGGATCGGCGTTACCACTGCTTCGGCTGCGGTGCGGATGGGGATGTGATTGATTTTGCCGCCGCCCTGTATGGGCTGGGAAAGAAAGAAGCCGCCATACAACTGGCAAATGACTTCGGGCTTTCCTATGAGGACTGGAAGCCGCCGGGAAAGGCAAAAAAGCCCAAGCCTCGGCAGAAATCCCCGGAGGAACAGTTTCAGGAAGCAAAGAGCCGCTGCTTCCGTATTCTTGCTGATTATCTCCATCTGCTCCGGGCATGGAGAAAGGACTACGCCCCGCATTCCCCGGAGGAAGTCTTTCATCCCCGGTTTGTGGAAGCCTTACAGAAGCAAGCCCATGTGGAATATCTGCTGGATGTGCTGCTGTTCGGGGAGACAGAGGAAAAAGCGGCTTTGATTACGGACTACGGAAAGGATGTGATACAGCTTGAACAGCGAATGGCAGAGCTTGCAGCCGCAGACGCAGCAAGAACTAAAAAACACCATGAACGCCATGCAGCCGCCCCAGAGCATTGAGGAAATCAAGGCGGGGCTGGAAACCACCGAGAAAGGCGGTGTCCGTCAGAGCATACGGAACTGCCTGACCGTATTCCAGCGTGACCCGCTGCTTTCCGGGGCTATCGCATACAACATCCTGACCGACCGCAAGGACATCATAAAGCTCATCGGCTTCCACAGGGACAGCACCGCCTTAAACGATACGGACATGAAATATCTGCTTCTCTATCTGGAAGAAACCTACGGGCTTACCAATGAGAAAAAGATTGATAACGCTATCGGGATTGTGGCGAATGAAAACAAGTACCACCCCATCAGGGACTACCTCAATACACTTGTGTGGGACGGTACAGAGCGAATCCGCTTCTGCCTGCGGCACTTTCTGGGGGCTGACGCAGACGATTACACCTATGAAGCGTTGAAGCTGTTCCTGCTGGGTGCAGTCTCACGAGTCTTTCAGCCGGGGTGCAAGTTTGAAATCATGCTCTGTCTGGTAGGCGGTCAGGGGGCTGGCAAGTCCACCTTCTTCCGTCTGCTGGCAGTCCGGGACGAGTGGTTCTCCGATGATTTGCGGAAGCTGGACGATGACAATGTGTACCGTAAGCTGCAAGGTCACTGGATTATCGAAATGTCGGAAATGATGGCAACCGCCAACGCCAAGAGCATTGAGGAAATCAAGTCGTTTTTAAGCCGGCAGAAAGAGGTTTACAAGATACCCTATGAAACCCACCCGGCAGACCGCCCCCGTCAGTGCGTGTTTGGCGGCACTTCCAATGCCCTTGACTTCCTGCCCCTTGACCGTTCAGGCAACCGCCGTTTTATCCCGGTCATGGTGTACCCGGAGCAGGCGGAGGTTCACATTTTGGAGGACGAAGCCGCTTCCAGAGCCTATATCGAGCAGATGTGGGCAGAAGCTATGGAGATTTACCGAAGCGGCAGGTTCAAGCTGGCTTTCAGCCCCACCATGCAGCGGTATCTCAAAGAACACCAGCGGGATTTTATGCCGGAGGACACCAAAGCCGGAATGATACAGGCGTATCTTGATAAGTACACCGGGAGCATGGTCTGTTCCAAGCAGCTTTACAAGGAAGCCTTGAACCACACCTTTGACGAGCCGAAGCAATGGGAAATCCGGGAAATCAACGAGATTATGAACCAGTGCATTACCGGCTGGCGGTACTTCCCGAACCCAAGAATGTTTTCCGAATATGGCAGACAAAAGGGCTGGGAGCGTGAAAACCCGGCAACGGACTCCGGCAACCCGTCTGAAAAAACGATGGATGGTTTTGTGGAGGTCACAGAACAGATGGAGCTTCCATTCTGAAAATGACCGCCCGTTGCACCCCCTGTTGCTATCCCGTTGCCGAGCCGTTTGCCGGGGAAAACCCCTTATTTCCGGGCTTTTCTCCCTTATAACAACCAAAACAACAGAAAAATAAAAGAAAAGTATAAATAGTAACCATCGCCAGATTGAGATTGTTTGCAAGGTCTTTTGAAGCCCGTTGCCGGACTTCGTTGCCGACACCCTCTGTCTGGCTATTTTCATGTATGGAGGATAACTGCCTATGGCAAAAAACAAAACAGAGATTCATGTGACTACTGTGTTTGACGGGGAACTGGACGCAACCGATGTATTCGTCAGCCTGATTTCCCAGAAATACGGAAAGACAAATACAAAAGAATATATTGCTAAAAAGAAAGATATAGGCTATAATGAAGATGAGGTTCAAAAGAGCCAGATACCGTCTGGATTGTGTGGGTAAATGGCTATGATGAACGAAATGGAATACAGAACAATCGGTTCGGCACTTGCCGGGGGCTATCGTGCAGCGGTCTATTGCAGGCTGTCAAAGGACGATGACCTGCAAGGCGAAAGTGCCAGTATCGCCAACCAGCGGGATATGCTGGAAAAATACTGCGAAAAGCAGGGATGGGAGGTTGTGGCAGTCTATCAGGACGATGGCTTCACAGGTCTTAATATGGATCGTCCTGATTTACAGAGAATGTTGAGAGCCATTGAGCGCAGGCAAATCAACCTTGTCATCACGAAAGACCTCAGCCGACTGGGGCGTAACTATCTGCAAACCGGGCATTTGATTGAGGACTTTTTCCCAAGAAACGGTGTCCGCTATATCGCCATGAATGACGGTATCGACACCCTGCGGGATAACAACGATATTGCCCCGTTCAAAAATATCCTGAATGAGATGTACAGTAAGGATATTTCCAAGAAAGTCCATTCCTCTTATCTTCTGAAAGCACAGAAAGGACAGTTTACCGGGTGTCTTGCCCCGTTTGGGTATCGGAAAGACCCGGAGGACAAAAACCATCTGCTCATTGACGAGGAAACCGCCCCGATTGTGCGGCTGATTTTCGGATATGCCCTAAACGGTCATGGTCCGAACTATATCCGCAGACGGCTGGAGGAAGAAAAAATCCCTTGCCCCACATGGTGGAACCGGGAACGGGGGCTTCGCAATACCCGCACAAAATGGGAAAAGAAAGACCCGGAAAACGGGCGGTATATGTGGGACTTCTCCGTTATCAAAGACCTTTTGATGAATCCCGTCTACACCGGTGCGATTGCTTCCCAGAAAAAAGACTACCGTTTCAAAATCGGCACAATTGGGGAAAAGAAGCCGGAGGACTGGATTGTGGTGGAGGGACAGCATGAACCGCTGATTGACAGCATGAGCTTTGACATTGTGCAGAATAAGCTGAAATCCCGCCAGCGTCCGGGGCAGACCAATGAAATCAGCCTGTTTGCCGGACTGGTAAAATGCGGCGAGTGTGGGAAGTCGCTGACGATACGCTACACAAACGCAAAACATCCCCAGCGGATTTATTCCTGCAAGACCTACAACGCCTTTGGAAAGAACCACTGCACCCAGCACCGGATTGACTATGACACCCTTTACAGCCATGTGCTGCGGAAAATCCGGGAATGTGCCAGAGCTGCCCTGATGGACGGGGAAGCGGTTGCCGACCGCCTGACCAATACCTGTGAAGCCGAGCAGCGGGAACAGCGGGAAGCAATGGAACGCTCCCTCACAAGGGACGAGGAACGGATTGAGGTTCTGGACAAAATGGTCATGCGGCTTTATGAGGATATGATTGCAGGGCGTATCAGTGAGCAGAATTTCAACACCATGCTGGAAAAGACACAGACCGAGCAGACGGAGCTTAAAACAAAAGTGTCCGAGGGCAGAAAGCGGCTGTCCGATGAAGTCCAGCTTGCCAATGACGCAAAACAATGGGTGGAAGCCATTCAGGAATACGCCAACATCACAGAGCTGGACGCAGCCACCCTCAACCGCTTAATCAAAGAAATCGTCGTGCATGAGCGCATTGACGAAGATAAAACAAGACACATTTCTATCGAAATTCATTTTAATCTCAAACCCATCCCGGAGGTGGAACAGGTCACTGCCTGACCTGTCCCGCCGGGACGGTTCTCTTAACAACACCATATAGATTTTTTGTACGCCGCCGCCCGCCATCGAGCAGAGTTTTACACCTAATTGGGGATAAAACAGCTCATGGCGGGCGGCGGCGTTGCCCTGATCGGCGCGACCCTCGTACCCCTGCTTTCCGGCCTGTTCGGTTAAGCGCGGGACTAACCTATGCAGAGCATACTTGACGCGATTAGCGAATGGATAAAAGGAATCCTGATAGGAGCCATCAACGGTAATCTGTCAACTATGTTCGGGGACGTAAACGAGAAAGTCGGCACAATCGCCGCAGAGGTAGGGCAGACCCCGCAAGGGTGGAACGCTGGCATATTCTCCATGATACGGACGCTATCGGAGAGTGTCATAGTCCCCATTGCGGGGCTTGTCATTACCTATGTCCTGTGCTACGAGCTAATCAGCATGGTAACGGAAAAGAACAATATGCACGACGATGTATGCTAATAGCGAGGACTTTCAAGTCCTCGCTATTACAACGATGGTCAGCTCATTTGTGGCAGAATGGAATGACCAAAATATGAAATTGCATCATGGGGAGGATCTTAATAGCGCGAAATACTCTGCCCGTCCTCGGTTAGCTGTATGCTGCCATCAACAACGGCAATATCAAACAGGTGCGTCTGCGGAGGTTCCTTCTGGTCAATCCCCTGCACACGGACAACGCCGTCGTCCCCGCGGATAAAGGATAAATCATACCATTCCGTGCAGAATAGGGTATCGTATTTCAGCGTGTCTGCCCCAATCTCTGCGGCGCGGAAGGTGAAGGTGAAAAGGCCGGAGGTTCGCCCAAAACCGAGAACGCAGACCTCATCTATTCCGTCTCCATCTACGTCGAAAACGATGGAATCGTAGATCGGGTAGTCGTTATGCAGCAGTGTGTCCCCTTCTCCAAAAAGCATGGCGCTGACTGTTTCTATGTACTGCGCCTGTTTTTCTTCCAGACTTTCTCCGTTTTCAGTGACAATCCAGCACTCCGGGATATAGCTGGAAATAGGATTTTGCCACGGAATGACATGGATATCATCCGGATCGAGTGCATACGCGGCAAGGATGTACCGCATTTGCTCACTACTTGCACCGCGAAGCGCCAGCAATTCCTGTGCAGTGCTGTCTCTTGGAGATGCCGTATGCGGAAGCAAGCCAAAGTAATAACTGTCCGGAGCCATCTGCCAGACATAGACATCCAGTCCTGCGGACGCATCCAGATCGAAGTATTCCGGATACTGCACACGAAGCGGTTGCAAATCGAATGCCGCAGAAACATCTCCACCGGCGCAGATTCGGCTCAGATATTCCTGAAACTCCCTGTCCGACACCGCATACCGCTTGCCACTTTGCTCAATGTCCACCATTGTGTTATCAGAAAGGCTATATCCGCTGATTCTGATATAACTTCCATCTTGCATCTGCGCACTGATCTGATATCCCGGCGTCAGTCCGGCATATTTATCGCTACGCTTGCAGTTTTTAACTCCAGCCAGACGGGAGTTTAACTCACCGATCTGTGCCGGGGTCATTTCAATGGCAACCGGATCGTCCGCATTTCTCATATCAAAGTGATTTGCAGAAACAATAGTGTTGGCTGACACATCGAATTGGAACCCGATTGGATTTGTCAGGAAACAAACTGCAATCACAGCGCAGACAATTACGGAAGCCAAAACAATCCAGAATGCGGGCTTCTTATAGTTCATCACGGACTTTACACGCTCCTTTACTCCGATTTCACCAAAAGCAAGGGGACACGCTGCAATTACACGACGGCCCACGCTGCAAGTCACAAGTGCCTGTGTATAATCAGCCCGTTGCTCATTGCCCATTTCCCCGATAACCTTTTCATCACAGGCAAGCTCAATATCCCGGCACAGCAGGACATAGCTGAGCCACATCAGCGGATTAAACCAATGGATCGTCAGAAGCAGAAAGCCAAGCGGCTTCCACCAATGATCCCTGCGGCAGATATGCGTCTGCTCATGGGCAATTACATGACCCATCTCGCGGCTGTCCATATGATACGGGAGGTAGATTTTGGGTCTGATGATTCCCAGCACAAACGGGGAGCAAACCTTCTCGCTTTGATAGATGTTGCCCCGCAGGATTACCGCTTCGCAGACCTTGCGGCGCAAACGCCAGTAACTCACAGCAGAGTAGAGGAAAAGGGCTGCTATTCCGAAAAGCCAAATCCCCGCTAAAACCGGAATCCATATTTGCAGCGGATTTGCACTGGCACCCGGTGCGGGCGTGAACGAGCCGCTGATTACTGGGTTGATAACATGATTGAGGGCAGGAACACCCGTCTGGACGGAAGGTGACTGCTCCATCATAATGGTTGGGCTAATCGTTTCTGCGCTCGGTATCAGGCTCAGTACACTTTCAATCGAAAACGGGAAAACCATCCGTGCAGCGACAATGCCCCAAAGCAGAACATTTACCCATTTGGGAGCTTTTTTCAAGCAAAACCGCAATGTCAAAACCGCAATCACAACCCAGCTTGCGGATATGCTCATATTGACGATCTTCAGAAAAAGTTCGCTCATGTTGCTTCCCCCTTTCGGATGCGGTCGATCATCTGCTGCACTTCGTCAAGTTCGTCATTAGATAAATCCTGCCGTTTGGTAAAGGCAGCGATAAAAGCAGGAAGAGAGCCTTCAAACTTCTTTTCCACCAGTTCATCGATCTCACACGCCTGCGCTTCATCCTTTGATACAAGAGCGGTCACAATGCCATCTTCATTTTTCAGTACGCCGCGTTCCCCAAGGCGTTTGATAACGGTATAAGTCGTGGTTCGCTTCCATCCCAACTGTTCCTGACATAGCTTTGTAAGCTGCGCAGCAGCGATTGGTTCATGCTCCCACATAATCAGACAGAACCGATATTCACCCTCATGAATCTTTGGTATCTCCATATGCAAGCCCTCCTTGTCTACGACAGTAGACTTCGTGTTTAGTCTACACGATTAGACATTCAAAGTCAATAGAGTTCACAGAAAAGTTACACAGGCAGCCGCAGAAAAAGCGGCTGCCTTTTTTCTGGACTTTGCCAAACCGCTCACGTCAGGCCGCGGTAGTGGTGAATAGTGGGCAGGACGGTTTATCGCAAACGCTTTATTTGCAGAAGTGGCCAAAAAGCGTTTTTGAAATTGTAGTAAGGGTAGAGGAGGAAAAACGCTCCGGTCGAGCCTTACTAATGGTAACGCCAATGTCACCATTGGTATGTCGTAATCCCGCTGCTGCGATGCCATAAAAACAGAAAAAAAGTCGCAGCAACGAACGGCGGGCGATGGCAACTTGTTCACAAAATGTTTACAAATACACACCCTGCTTTTTGCCGGAAAGATGTCCGTTGTAAAGTGAAGGGAGGTTAGGAGCAGCAGAGAGCAAGATTCTACCGAGGTGCCAGATTTCGCATTTTGCTCATTCTGTCCCATCGGAATCTTGTTGGGGAGTGCCTTCCCCAAACCCTGCTATACGCAGCCTGACGACTGCGGCAACCTTGCCCAGCGACAGAGCTTTGCAAGCTCTATCGCCGTGCAAGGTTTTGAAAATCGCCTGAGCTGAAACCAGCGCCCGCAGCCAGCACAGAAAACTTTCTTCACCGCCATACTCAACAAACGGCAGATTTTTGTCCGTTGTAAAGTGAAGGAGAAAAACATTGGGACAAAACCGGGGGCTGATTCACTTGGTAAGGTGGAGAGGTTTTCAGAATTTTTTCTCCGGCAGTACCAAGTTTTCGAGAAAAAATGTCCGTTGTAAATTGAGGGGCTTCCAAGCCGGAAAGCCCTTCCCGTGCCGGAGCCGGTAACAGTTTGACCCCGGCGGCACGGTGTTCCTTGACAAGTGAATAGTTTTTTCAGGCAACAAGCTCTCTGCGATAGCCGAACCGAAGGACGCGCCAAGACCTCCCGTGTGGGAGTGAGCGATCAACGTCAGCTTCGGGAAAGCCGGGTCGTTCCCGGTGGGCGATGACAGCAGAGGGCAGCTACTCCCCATCCGGGATCGTCCGAGCGTGATAACAACCGTCGCAGACCATCCGATGAAAGGCCGCATGAGTAAATTGCGGGCTTGAAGCGAGTGCCGAGAACGTCAGGCAGTCTGAGAAAGCAGAAGTTATAAAGCAAAGGGCTTTCCGTTTTGGAAAACCCTTGTGAGTTTGAGCCGGTAATAGGGTGCAAATTTGCCCCGAAAACGGCGATAAGTGAAAGGAGATGAAGCCAATGCCCCGCAAAAGGTATGACACGCCGCACCGCAGCCGTGTTGTCAAGACCCGCATGACCGAGGATGAATACGCCGATTTTGCCGCCCGCCTTGCGCCCTACGGCATCAGTCAGTCCGAGTTTATCCGCAGAGCCATTCAGGGCGCAAGCATTCGCCCCGTTGTCACGGTTTCCCCGGTCAACGACGAGCTGCTTGCCGCGCTCGGAAAGCTGACCGCCGAATACGGCAGAATTGGGAATAACCTCAATCAGATCGCCCGCGCCATCAACGACTGGCACAATCCCTATCCCCAGCTTGCGGCAGAAGTACGAGCGGCGGCTTCCGACCTTGCCGCCTTGAAGTTTGAGGTTCTGGAAAAGGTAGGTGAAGCCGTTGGCAACGTTCAAACATATCAGCTCTAAAAACGCCAACTACGGCGACGCTGAAAAATACCTGACCTTTGCGCACGACGAGTTCACCATGAAGCCCACACTGGACGCGGACGGGCGGCTTGTGCCGAGAGAGGATTACCGCATTTCCACGCTGAACTGCGGCGAGGAAGATTTTGCGGTTGCCTGTATGCGCTCCAACCTCCGCTATGGAAAAAATCAGAAGAAAGAGGACGTAAAGAGCCACCACTACATCATCAGCTTTGACCCACGGGACGGCCCGGACAATGGGCTGACCGTGGACAAGGCGCAGGAGCTTGGCGAGAGGTTTTGCCGGGAGCAATTTCCCGGTCATCAGGCTATCGTCTGCACCCACCCGGACGGGCATAACCAGTCCGGCAACATCCATGTGCATATCGTCATCAACAGTCTGCGGATCGAAAATGTGCCGCTGCTGCCCTACATGGACAGACCCGCCGACACGAAAGCCGGATGCAAGCACCGCTGCACCGACGCGGCAATGGAATATTTCAGATCCGAGGTCATGGAGCTGTGCCACGAAGCCGGGCTGTATCAGATCGATCTTCTGAACGGCAGCGCAAACCGCGTCACTGAGCGCGAGTATTGGGCGAGGAAAAAGGGACAGGCTGCGCTGGATCATGAAAACGCCGCCCTTGCCGCAGAGGGCAAGCCCACCAAGCCGACACGCTTTGAAACCGACAAAGAGAAGCTGCGTCAGATCATCCGAAAAACGCTGAACGAATCGTTCACCGTCGAGGATTTTACGCAAAAGCTCCTGCAATACGGCGTGACCGTCAAGGAGAGTCGCGGGCGGTTTTCCTACCTCACACCCGACCGTACAAAGCCCATCACGGCGCGGAAGCTGGGTGATAGCTTTGACAAGGCCGCCGTGCTTGCCGCTTTGGAGCAAAACACCCTGCGTCCTGAGAATACCCTCACCTTAAATGATGGTATTCCGCTTGACCGCACCCTATCTTCAAACGAGGGTGCTTCCGACAAGACTGCCCCGAAGTGGAGCGCACCGCAAGCCTCCTCCGTTGGACGCATGGTTGACCGTGAAGCAAAACGCGCCGAGGGCAAGGGCATCGGCTATGACCGCTGGGCGACGATGCACAATCTCAAGGCGTGGTCGAAAACCTTCCTATACTTGCAGGAGCATGATCTTCTATCCCCGGACAAGCTGAGCGCCGCTGTTGATGCAGCCGGTGCGGAAGCACGGGAAGCACGCAGCCGCTATGACGCTGCCGCTGCCAAAGTGACGGACAAAAAGGCAATGCTGGAAGCAATGGACAATTACCGCAAAACCTATCCCGTTATCAAGGAGTATCGTGCGATCCGCAAAGAAAAGGACAGGCAGAAATTCTATGCCGCACACGAAGCGGATTTTATCATCAACGACGCTGCCAAGCGCCAGCTTGACAAGCTGGGCGCACCCAAGCAGCTTCCGAAACGCAAAGAGGTCGTTGCGGAGATTCAATCTCTCATTTCAGAGAAAAACGAGTGCTACAACGATTACCGCGAGAAAAGCGACCGGCTGCATGAGCTGATGACCATGCAGCGCAACTATCAGATGTCGATGCCGCAGCCGAAGCGAGGACACAGCCATGAGCAGGAGCGGTAAAAAGCAAAATGCCGCACAGGTTTCCCCATGCGGCACAATGCTCATTTCCCGAACAGATCGCTATGCGTTCCGGTTCTGGAAAGTGTCAGCACCAGAACATCGCCCTCAACGCGGTAGATCAGAAGCCAGTCGGGCTGAATGTGGCACTCCCGGTGTCCACGCCAGTTGCCGGTCAGGTCATGATCTCTGTTCTCAGGCGGCAGCGTGTTTCCCATTGCAAGCGTTTCAATCACGGTTTCAAGAAGCTCAATTTGCAGTCCGCGCTTGATTGCCAGCTTGTAATCCTTCTTGAACGCCGTGGTCGGCTTGACGGTCAGCTTTGTCTTTCTCACTTTTTCAGATCGGCAAAAAGCTCGTCAAGGTCGTTATAGCCCTTTACAGACGGGTCTTTCGCAATCCTTTCCGCTTCCAGCATGGCGGCAATCGTCTCCTTGTTAGGTTGATTGATGGAGATTTCAAACGGAATCCCGCCCTCCCGGATCGATTGACGCACGAAAATATTGAAAGCCGTTGTGAGATTCATGCCAAGCTCCGAAAACAAAGCGTCAGCCTGTGCTTTCAGGTCGCTGTCCATTCGGATGCTGATGTTTGTTGTAGTTCCAGCCATGAAATCATCCCCTTTCTACTGGCACTATTATTATACGCCATCTGCACGAGAAATACAATACAGCGCACGAAAAAGATACAATTTGTTTTCAAATCCAAAAAGGAGCAAATGCCCCTCCCGAAAGCGCACAGAACGCGCCGAAGGGACTTACCCATACCGCAATACCACCCGTTCTCCAAGTGGAGCGTACAGCGCAAAAAATCTCCGAAAATGATACCGAGATTTACAGTTTGACCGTCTGCCGGAGCATAACGCTTTGGCGACAGATAGGAGTGTAAAAATGCCGAGAATGAGTAAACAGCGGCGGCTGGAATGGTCGTTCTTCCTCGACCACCGAAACCGCATTTCCTACAATCCCCTTTGCCGTGGGTGTGTCCACGGCTGCAAGCAAAGCTTCCGGGCAATCGTTGTTCTTTGTCCGCATTACTGGTCAAAACGCTGGAAACCGCCCGACTGAGGGCTGTCACGATTCGTTATACCTCTAATTCCCACGAAGGAGGTGACATTCCATCACTGAGTACATGAGAGCGGATACCCGGCTGCCGCCGTATCTGCCATATCCCCGTTTCCTGCTGCAAACAGATCTGACCCAGACGGCGAAGCTGCTGTACGCGCTGCTGCTTGACCGGGCGACGCTCTCACAGGCAAACGGCTGGCTGGACGAGGGCGGCAGGATTTACCTTGTGTTTCCCATAGAGAAGATTGCCGCCGCGCTGGACAGAAGCCCCATGACCGTGAAAAACGCCCTTTCCGAGCTGGAGAACGCTGGGCTGATTGAGCGGCGCAGAAGTGGCTTTTCCAAGCCGAACCGCATCTATGTAAAGCTGCCGTCAGACGGACAGAAAACTTTCCAAGAGGCAGACAGAAATCCGTCCTTCATTGAGAAAGAAAACTGTCTGACTGATGGACAGAAAGCTGTCCCTATGATGGAAAGAAAACTGTCCCCTAACAACCTGAGTAGTAGCAACCTGAATCAGAACCACATGAGTAGAGAGAGCGAAGCGCCCGCCACATACGGGCGGTATGAGAATGTTTTCCTGACTGATACCGAATACGCCGAGCTGCTGCGGGAGTTTCCCGACAGGCTGGACAGACTCATATCCGAGCTGTCCTCCTACATGGAATCCACAGGCAGAAGCTATCAGAATCACGCTGCCACCATCAGACGGTGGGCAGAGAACGATAAAGCAAAGGGTGTCCCGAAACAGGGCATCCCTGATTACACCTGTAAGGAGGGAGAAAGCCTATGAACGATTTTACCGATGTTGTTTCCAAAGTGATGGAAGTCAGACCCGACGAGGGCGATTACACCGGCGAGGACGGCTTGCTGTACTGCGGCAAGTGCCATACGCCGAAGGAAGCCTATTTTGAAGATGGTCACGCCGCCCTGTTCGGACGTGACCGGCATCCCACGAACTGTGCCTGTCAGCAAAAACGTTATGAAAAAGAGCGGCTGGCCGACCAGCAGCGCAAGCATGAGAACGCCGTAAAGGAGCTGAAAAAGGACTGCTTTGACACGCCGAAGCTGCGGGACTGGTGCTTTGCTCAGGACAACGGCGCGAATCCGCAAATGAAGCACGCGAGATTTTATGCCGACAATTTTGATACGATGCGCTCAGAGAATATCGGCTATCTGCTCTGGGGCAGCGTCGGGACGGGCAAGAGCTTTTTCGCCGCCTGTATTGCCAACGCCCTGATGGAAAAGGAAATTCCCGTCCGCATGACGAACTTTGCCGCCGTTCTCAATGACCTGTCTGGCAGCTTTGAGGGCAGAAACCAATACATCGCCCACCTGTGCCGCTATCCGCTGCTGATTCTGGATGATTTCGGCATGGAGCGCGGCACGGAATACGGGCTGGAACAGGTCTACAACGTGATAGACAGCCGCTACCGCAGCGGCAAGCCCCTGATCGTCACCACCAATCTGAGCCTTGACGAGTTGCAGCATCCGCAGGACACACCCCACGCCCGTATTTATGACCGGCTGCTGGAAATGTGCGCCCCGATCCTGTTCACCGGGACAAACTTCCGCAGACAGGCCGCACAAAGTAAGCTGGAAAAAATAAAAACGATGATGAAGGAGAAGGAGTGCCTATGAACAATACCGCCACCGCGACCGCAAAAGAAATCGTGCGCCGTCCCACGCCTGACGCTCCTTCCTCTGCCGGAAGGATGACCCGCAGGGTGGGCAACACCACCTACCGCGTGACGCTGCATTTCAAAGAAAACGGCAAGGAGGATATGAACGACAAAATCAAGCGCCTGATCAAAATGGGCTGCGAAGGCTGAGAAAGCGAGGAATTGCGATGAAAACCCGGAAAAGTTTACATTGTCCGCTTTACTGCGGCAGGAAAATCGGCTATACTGTAATTGCCACAAATGAGCTGGCTGTCTGAAAGAGGTATCGTTATGAACAACAGACAGTCACAAGAAAAAATCACCGCCATCTATTGCCGCTTGAGCCGCGACGATGATCTTGCCGGGGACAGTAATTCCATCATTCATCAGAAGGATATGCTCACGCGGTATGCCCGTGAACGGAATTTTCCGAATGTATCGGTCTATTCTGACGACGGTTGGAGCGGTACGAATTTTGCTGGGGTTAGATAGCGATACTTTTTACATCTACCATGTTGCGGCGGTCATGGTTGACAACTTGCGTCGGCTCCTGCTCGGTATCAACCTGTCCGACAAAGCTATAATGGATTTCGATTTTCCGGGTGTTGGTTTCCCGGTCTAATTCATGTATCAAAATACGGTCGATAAACTCATGGACGTTTTCATAGGTCAATTCCTGTATGTCGCTGTATTTCCCGACAATCTGAATAAACCTTGATATATCCCTTTTTCGCTCGGTAACGGTTGCGATCTGCTGTTGTAACTCGTCTATCCTTGCGGCAAGGGATTTCTTTTCGTCCTCATAGCCGGAAGTTAGAAACACAAACCGTTCATCTGTCAGTCTGCCTAATGCGTTGTCCTCATACAGCTTGCGGAAAAGCGTGTCAAGTTCGGTCATACGCGCCTGTGCTTTGAAAAGTTCCTTTTGCTGCTGCGCTAATGCCTTTCTCGCTTCCATGTCGCCGTACTCGGTAGCTTTACAGATAAAGTCCTGTTCGTGTTCCTTAACATACCGCAAAACCCGCCGCATATCTTCCAGCACTAAATCAAGAAGTACGTTTTTGCGGATATAATGAGAGGTACACTCGCTGCCTGTCCTTGCCCTGTTGCGCCATGCGCCGCAAGAATAGGAAAACTTGCGCGGCTCGATATTTACGCCCTGTTGGTAATACATCTTATGTCTGCAACCAGCGCAAAACAGCAAGCCGGAAAAAATATCAATCTCCGCTGCTTTTGTCGGGCGGTGGCGGGTAGCAATCCGCTTTTGCGCAAGTTCAAAGGTTTCCTCGTCAACAAGCGGCTCATGGGTGTTTGGGAAGAAATAGCGTTGTTCTTCTTCGTTCTTCCGGGTCTTTTTCGACTTGTAGGATACCTTGTGAGTTTTCGCGGTTATGGTATGCCCTAAATATTCCTGCCTTGCTAATATGTCATAGAGCGTTTTGTCCGGCCAAGTATAGGGGGCGATCATTGCCCGCTGATACCGCGCCTGTCCTGTACGCTGATAGCGCAACGCTCCAATCGTCAAGACTTTGTTTTCCGCAAGCCATTTTTGGATTTCGCACATACGCACGCCGCTAACAAACATAGCGAAAACCTGTTTGACAATCGGCGCGGTTTCCGGGTCGGGTATAAGGTGGTGGCGGTTGTTCGGGTCTGGGATATAGCCGTATGGATATTCCCCGTTGACGCGCTCGCCTTTTTGCGCCTGTGCCTGTTTAACTGCGCGGATTTTCTTGCTTGTGTCGCGGGCGTAAAACTCGTTAAACCAGTTCCGCAAGGGGGTAAACTCGTTATCCTCCCGCGCTGTGTCAACTCCGTCGTTGATCGCGATATAGCGTACTCCGTTTTCGGGAAATACAATCTCTATGAGTTCGCCCGTTTTCAGATAGTTTCTGCCAAGACGGGAAAGGTCTTTGGTAATGACCGTCGCCACTCGTCCGGCTTCCACTTCCTGCAACATCGCTTGCAGCCCCTCGCGCTCAAAACTCACGCCGGAAAATCCGTCGTCCACAAAAAACTTTGTGTTCAAAAAATGGTGTTCGTCCGCATAGCGTTGAAGTATCATTTTTTGGTGCTGTATGCTTCCGCTTTCTCCGGCTTGCATATCCTCTTGACTTAAACGGCAGTAAAGGGCGGTGATTTTATTCGACTGTAACATTAGTCCTCCTTTCCGACAGCCGAATAAACAGGTATAATGTGTTGCTATCATTATACCATATCCCGCCGCCTAATGCACTACTCGGACGCTAAAAATCCCGGATTTCCGGGCTTTTTCTGCAAATCCTTTACAATGAGTTTCTCAATCTTTTTATGGATTGTATCGGTTGCCTTTTCACTCGGCAACGCTTGAACAAGATAGGTGATTTTCCCTATTTTGCGTTCGGTTGTAATTGTCTGTTTTTTATCCATTAGAAAAACCTCCTTTTCCTGTATGGATAAACTATATTCGTCAAAAGGCAAAAACGGGCGGTTGTTAGCTGCAACCTCACGGGAGTTTCACCCCGGCCCATGCTTATGGGTGCGCCGCGCAATACTTTGAGGGTGTTCAACGCGGGAGTATCATTGTGCCGCCTTGTATGTCGTCGCCCACAAGCTGCTAAACCTGTTTTACGGCGCGGTAGTTCTCGCTCGGCTTTTCCCCTATGGGGAAAAGCTGTCATGGCGTACCCGCCGACTGGCTCGGTACAGACGGAATGTACCCGTTTGCCTGTTATGCTGCGCACCAAAGGCCGCTTTCTTTGTCAAAGAACAATAGGCTTTGTCGGCCTGCAAAAGCACATCAACAGCGGATATGCTTTTGCGGAACGACAAATAGCCCATAACGGGAAGCGTGGAAAGGGGACACGCTCCCCGCATGGGCTAAAAGATTATCCTACATGAAAAGCAAGGGTGCGGGTAATAAGGCGCACTTGCAGCCTGTTACGCATTTCCTCGTCCACATAGGAATAGGTATTGCCCGCGTCGTCTTTCAGCGTGCGGGTACAAAGTTTCGCTATGTAACCCTCGTAGTGCTTCAAGATCGCGCACATGGCGGTTGTGTCGCCGTTTGCCGCTGCGGAAATGACAGGGAACGGCAACAGATTTTCAGACTTCCTAACGGTATTCATCATCTGCTTTTCCCTCCAAATACTGTTTGATTTTCGCAAGCGCGGATTTCCTGTGCCGGAAAACCGTCGTGCGTACAACATTCAGCAGTTCGCCAATTTCCGCGTCGCTCATATCCAAGAAGTAGGACAAAAGGATAATGTCGCGTTTCCTTTCGGGCAAAGCGTTAAGGGCTTCGGCAAGCAGTTCATTTTTGACGAGTACATCAAAGCCGGACACTTGAAAACGGAAATAATCGCTTTCGTATTCGTCCGTTGTGAAAAGCTGCGCGAGTTCGCTTTCGCTCAAATCCGAAAAAGTAACTTCGCGTGCTGCGCGTTTCGCAAGAGTGCGGCGGTGGCTTTTCGCTTCGCCGACCAAAGTTTTCTTTGCTAATGCGTCGTACTGATGTTGTATTCTTTCCTTGTCGGAAGAAGATAGCTCCATAGAGTTCACCTCCTTCCCGCGTGGAGTAGAGGACGGGAGTTAAGGGCTTGTCCTCTCTGCCCCTTTCGCTCCGTACCCGTTCGGGAGATGGCTCTTGAGTGCGCTTTTCAGAAAAAAGTTGAAAAAAGCAAAATGCGCCCGTCCGCAAGACGCGGACGGGCGCAAAGGAAATGTAAGCAGTAGCTAAATGTATTGACAGTTCACATTCATAGCCGGAATATCCCGCTTGCGGAGCATAGCTTTTTTTGACCGCAAAGCATTAGGCGGGTTACAGTAAATAAAAATGGACACGGCGATACCTCCCCGATACCGCCGTATCCTTAAAAAAGGGCGACTTTAATACACTACCCGCAATCCATTCTATAATAGGGAACAGCGGCTTTTGCGCAATATTAAATAAAAAAGCCGATAACACATAGGTTTTTTGACCTAATGCGTTATCGGCTCTGCGTCTATGCGTCTGGCACTTTTAATCATTTTTTTTTGAATTTATTATATGTGTTAGCTAACTGTCCACAAGCCGCGTTAATCTCTCTGCCATGAGAAACTCTCATAGTAACTTCAAGTCCTGCTTGCTCTAATTGATGTTTGAATGCAACTATTTCCCGTTTCTGTGGTGCTTTAATTCTTGAATTGCTTGTTGGGTTGTATTGTAACACGTTAATCATAACTTTTTTGCCCCGAAACCATTTTGCAAGTTGTCTTACATCTGAGGGCCGGTCATTTATACCCGGTAAAAGCAAATACGCAAAGACAATTTTGCGATTATGCCTTTCAGAATAGGATAAGGCTTGCTTAACAACATCTTCAATAGCATATATGCGCATGTGAGGAATAATACGATTTCTTGCAGATTGTGTTGCTGCGTGTAAAGATATTGTCAACTGAATTTTAAGATGTTCCTCGCGCAATTTTTTTAATTGATCGACCGGACCAACTGTTGATATGGTAATGCCGTCGGTTGGAAAGTTGAGCCCATATCTATCTCGGAGAATATGGATTGCTTTTATCAAGTTGTCATAATTGAATAAAGGCTCTCCCATACCCATAAAAACGATACGGTTTACTTTTCGACGCAACAATATAATCTGTTGTACGATTTCTGACGATGTTAGATTACGAACAAAGCCATTTCGCCCGGACTCACAAAAAATACAACCAACAGGACAACCGACTTGTGTGCTCACGCAAACAGTTCCACCATCTCGCCGCTTGATAAAAACCGTTTCAATGTATTTGTTGTCTTTCAGTTCGTAAACATACTTTTCAGTATCACTGCTTTTGCAAATATTTTTTACCAACATTGATAGATTTTTTTTGCGTGGTAATTGCTTATATAATTCTTCATATAAGGCTTTTGCTTCATTCTCGCCAATAACTTCCGACATTTCTTTGTAAGTAAATCCGTATGGATCATTCCGTACTTCCGCAGGCGTATATTTAGGTAAACGTTTCATTTTTATATCCTTTCTTCTAAATAATAAAAGTTTGTTTTTCTGTATTTTTGATTACAATCTCTAATTTTTCTACATCAATGATATGCGTCAATTTGCATTTAGGGCAGAAAAGAGGAAAATCTTTTAATACAGTATTATGAAATACTTGAACTCTCGTCTTTCCGTTACAAATCGGACATTTTATCCAATATTTTTTAAGCATTATATTTCACTCGTCCTTTTTACACAAAAAAATGCAGGTCAATCCTCAACATGAGCATTGACCTGCATTTATAATGCACAGAGCAGTACAACAAAACTAAGGCATAGCTTGCACTATGTCTATACTATATCTATACGTCGTTAGTTTTTTGTATAGCATCCGCAAAATAAGCATGACAAAAAAGCCCATGTTGAAAATGGGAAAATCCTTTTTTTCAATGCTTATCTAATACGCATGCTATGCAACATAAACGCCGCCTCCTTTTACATAAATTTTATTTTATCAGAAAATCAGTCTACTGTCAATACACAACAGGAAGTATTTAACCTAATGATATGAATTGTGTGGACATATCCAAAAAGAAAGGTGAACTGTAAAATGTAACAGGGTGAATGAAAATGGCAAAAAGACCCGTACCATTGTACGACTTTAAGGCTTTCGGGGCAGCTATAAAAGCCGCGAGAAATGAATACGGCGAGAGCCGCAAAAAGGTAAGCGACGAGTTATATATTTCCCCGCGCTACCTTGCGAATATCGAGAACAAGGGACAACAGCCGAGTTTACAGGTATTCTATGACCTTGTAACCCGGTATCATATTTCGGTAGATCAATTTTTCTTCCCGAACAGCAATGCGGAGAAATCCACCGGGCGGCGGCAGCTTGACGCGCTGCTGGACGGTATGAGCGATAAAGGCATACGGATTGTAACCGCAACAGCAAGGGAGATAACGGAAGTCGAAAAAGCAGAGGATTAACCTCACAATATGAGAAATCGGGAGATTGCAGCGCATGGCGGCTGCAATCTTTTTTTGCGTCCAAAATCAAAGGAACGCGCAACAAATACCGCCTTTCGGTGGGGGTATGGAGTAGATAGCAAGCACAGCAAACGAGTACCCGTTTGCGGAAAATGCTTGTTGGGATAATCCCAAACCCTTATACCGAAAGGCGGTGCGGAAATGGAAAACCGAAAGAGAAATATACAGATGAAGTTTTACGTTACGGAAGAAGAAAAGCGGCTGATCGACGAGAAGATGAAGCAGCTTCCCATAAAGCAGTATGGGGCATACTTCCGTAAAATGGCGATAGACGGGTATATTCTTGTCGTTGACCGAAGCGACACAAAAGCATATATCCGGGAACTGCAAGCGGTGAGCCGGAACATCAACCAAATTGCAAAACGCGCCAATGCGACGGGGACGGTTTACAGGCAGGATATAGAGGACATTAAAAAGGCGGTGGACGAGATATGGCGGTTACAAAGACGCACCCTATTAAATCAACCTTAAAGGCTGCGATAGACTATATCTTAAATCCCGAAAAGACAGACGGGAAGCTGCTTGCGTCCTCTTTCGGCTGCGGGCTGGAAACCGCCGATATTGAGTTTGCATGGACGCGGGAAGCTGCCGGAGATCGCGGCACACATTTAGGGCGGCACTTGATACAATCCTTTGCGGTGGGAGAAACCACACCGGAAGAAGCGCACAAAATCGGCATGGAACTTGCCGGGGCGGTATTAGGCGGCAAGTATGAGTTTGTTTTGACAACTCACGTCGATAAAGACCATCTGCATAATCACTTGATTTTCAACGCGGTTAGCTTCGTTGACTACAAAAAGTACCATTCCAACAAGCAAAGCTATCACTTTATCCGGCGCACCAGCGACAGGATATGTAAAGAGCATGGGCTATCCGTCGTCGTACCGGGACAGGACAAGGGAAAAAGCTATGCAGAATACACCGCCGAAAAGCAAGGGACAAGCTACAAAGCAAAGCTGAAAACGGCGATAGATACTCTCATTCCCCAAGTGAAAGATTTTGACGAACTGCTGCGCCGCTTGCAGGAAATGGGGTATGAAATCAAACAGGGCAAATACATTTCCTTTCGCGCTGCCGGACAGGAACGGTTTACCCGCACAAAGACGCTCGGCGCGGCCTATACGGAAGAAGCGATAAAGGAGCGTATCAAGGGCGTGTATGTTGCCAAAACAAAAACGCTGCGGGAAGATAAGAAAATCCGGCTTGTCGTCGATCTTGAAAACAGTATCAAAGCCCAACAGTCGGCGGGCTATGAACGGTGGGCAAAAATCCATAATCTGAAACAGGCTGCTAAAAGCATGAACTTCCTAACCGAAAACAAGATTGAGTATTATAGCGAACTTGAAAGCAAGATAGCCGATATTATGACCGCTCATGACGCGGCGGCAAAGGCGGTTAAGGAAGTGGAACAGCGTATGTCTGATTTGTCGCTGCTTATCAAGCACACCACCACATACCGACAGTTAAAACCGATTTACGATGAATACCGAAAATCGCCGGACAAGGAAAAGTATCTGCGGGGGCATGAAAGCGAAATTATCCTGTTTGAAGCTGCGGCAAGGGCATTAAAGGAAATGCAGATAAAGAAGCTGCCCGATCTCGCCGCGCTGCGCAAGGAGTATAGAAGCTTAAACGACAGGAAAACCAAATTGTATGAAGATTATCGGCAAGCCAAGAAGCAAATGCAGGAATACGGCGTTGTCAAAAAGAACGTCGATAGTATTCTTTACCCGTCCCAAAGCAGGGCGCGGGAGCAGGAGCGATAAGGCGCAAAACATGGGGTGGCAAGTGGAATGTTAAGGGCTGAAAACGCCTGTGTTTCTGCGGCTTCCAGCGCATGAAAACGACATAGACGATAAAGTATATTCAAACCCGCAAAAACGGCTTTCTAATTGTCCACGCAAGGACAAAAAAAGAACAGGGGCGCGGTGCCGGAAATCGGCAACCGCGCCCCTGTTCTCTATGGGCTATTCCTCGTCGGTCAAGATAAACTCCCTTTCGGAAAACTCGCTGTCCGTCATGGCTTGCAGCTTGTTCACCGCTGCGGCGGCAAGCTGGCGCATATCCTCGTCCATGTAGGGCATGGCGGCAAGGATATTTTCAAGCGTTGTTTCCCGGCTGTCCTCGGCGTAGATCGCAACAATGTTTTCTTCCTCAATGGTAAAGCGGGTATTCATGCTATCAAACCTCCAAATCCTTTTTATGCTCTTTCTGTTTATCTTTCGGCTGCTGCGCCGCCTGTTTCTTGTATTCGTCCAGCTTCTTCAAAATGGACGGTTTTTTCTGCGGCTGTTCCCGTTTCTCGGCTTTTACCGCTTTTGCAAGGTCGGTAACGGAAATCGCTTCCCCCGCCTTTGCCCGCTGCTCAAAATCTGCAACGGTGGGCGTTTGCGGCGTATTGTTGATAAGCCCGTCAAAATTGTTGTCGTTCTGCTCTATGGTGTCCTCGACGTGCTTTAAGGGATTATCCCGCTGCGGCTGCTCGGCGGCTATGGCATAAGCCTGTGTGCCATTCCCCATAATGAGATACTTCCCGTCCTCCGACGCATGGTGAAAACCAAATCCCGCCGCTTCGATCTGTTCACGGCTCATATCGGTAATATGAAAATTGCCCCTCGGCGTTCTAACGGTTTCACCCGTCAAAAGGCTGTCGGGGGTCGCTTCCGGCTGCTGCTTTTCAAGCTGCCCGTCCTTGTAGGAATATCCTTGCGCCGCGATTGCTTCAAGGGTCTTGCCCGTAACGTCGCCATAAATCCGCTTGTCTGCGTCAACCAGCATTTGCAAAGTGTCTTGTACGGTGTCGGACAAGGCTTGCTGCTGTTCGGGCGGCAGCTTGTCAAATACGGGGGTCTGCTGCTCCTGCAAAAACTCCGGCACTTGCTGAAAACCGATACTGTCTACATAGTGGGCGGTGTCCTCGTCGTTCTGATGAAGCACAACAATGTCGGAAACGGAAAGGCTATGCCCCTTAAAGTCGGCGGGGTGGTCGATATTAAACCTTTCCCAAATGTCGCCCAGCGTCATATCCTTTGTAAGCGGTGCAGTATAGACGAGTTCATAATTTACCCGGTCAATGGTAAGTCCAGCCGCTTGCAGACGGTCATAAGGCTCAAAGCGCAAGTCCCTTGTTTCGTCCCCGCGCTTTAACTGATAAATGGAAAAGGTATCGCCCTGCTCCTGCTCGGCTTGCCGCTGCTGCTGCAACTCGGTAAAATGCCCCTCAATCTCGGTAATGAGTTCCTTTGCGGTGGTCTGTATTGTTTCAAGGGACGCTTTTAACTCGGTCATTTCCTTGCCGCTGCTCCAACCAGCCACATAGCCGAAAGAGTAATCGGAAGTATCAAGGCCGAAATGCTGGCAAACCGTATAAGCGACGCTTTCCGCTTCTACCTCGCAGGTATGGCGGTCAACGCGGTTTTGCTGCTCCGGCGGGGCGTTTAAGTCTACGTCGTGCAGCTTCGCATGGGCGATTTCGTGAATGGCGGTCTTTACCGCCTGTAATTCACTCACGCCCTCTTTGATTGCAATACGCTTGTCGGTCAAACTGAAATACCCATTTGCGCCGTTTGTGATCTGCTCAAATGCAATCGGGACGGGGGACGCTTTTTCAAGGGCGGCGAAAAAATCCTCGTACTGCTCCACATCGGCAAGCAGCGGTTTAACGGAAAGGTCGGGAAACTCCTTGCCCTCGGTCTGCGAAATATCAAAGACGGTTATAACCTTAAAGGCGGGGACGGTGATTTCCTTTTCTTCCTTTACCACTTTTCCCTCGCGGTCAAGCATGGGCTTTCTCGTTTCGGGGTCGATTTTATCAACCAGCTTTTTCACCTTGTAGGGCGCGGGGGCAAAGATTTTAATGCCTTTCTCGCCTTTCTTTACATGGCGGTCAAACTCCTTTTCCCATTGACGGAAGCCCATTACCAAATTGCCGCCCTGCATAGCAATTAGGATAGTGTTATTCAAACTATAATCATGGAACTTTGACATAGCGGTTAGAAACTCTTTGTAGCGGTCGCTGTCAAAAATCGCCTGTACGCCCTGTTCCAAACGCGCGGTGATCTCCTTTACCTTTTCGGCGGGCTTTTCGGAAGTAAGGATAATGGGGACGACGGGGCGGGGCTGCTGCGGCTCTGCGGCCTGTGCGTCTGCTTGCTGCGTTTCGGCTGCGTCCATATAGGCTTTGTCCTGTTCGCCGCGCTCCGGCTGCGGGTAACTCATAATGCGGTATTCTTCCGGCACTTCGCGCCCCTCAAACTGCCGTTCCCACTCGTCGCCGCTTTCCACGATATAGCCGTACTCGGTAAACGCGCCTTTTTCCTGCGCGGCAGCGTTCCTGCCAAAAGTAGAAAGGTCAATGCCGCCTTTCCATTCTTCGGGCATTTGTACCATGCCGGATTGATTTAAGTAATAGTCGCCCAAATCGTGGTAGTTATGTACTTCGGGGATATGGACGTAAAAATCCACGTTGTAGGTGAAGTCAATTACCTGTCCAATATTTGCAAGCCCGTTTTTCTGCTGCAAAGCTGCGTTCAGCTTGCCAACCTCGGCGGGGTCAAGCTGTTCGAGCCGCGCCGCAAGAAAATTGAGTTCGTCCACGTCGGCGGCGCATACCATTTCATAAGGCAAGGCAATATGTTTCTCCGGGTCGTCGGAATAGCCGCGAATGGAAAAATCCTGCGGGTTGTCGGCGGTAATGCCGACGTTCCGCATAGCTTCGTGCAACTGCTCCTTTGTGGCGGGCATATCCAACCAATAGCCGCCGGGGTCGCCCGCGTCAAAGCGGCTGCGGTTGCCTATCATAATAGAAAACTGTTCGCTCATGTGTTCACGCTCCTTTTCCTGCCCGGTATTTTCGGGGATAGCTGCCGCCTGTTGCTGCTGCGGGGGTTCTTCGCCCTCTATGGTGTAGTCCGGCATGAGCATACCGTTTACTTTGAAATAGTCGGCGTACTCCTGCGGGATAGGCGGGGAGATTTCCGTAAACAAGCGGTCATACGCTTTGATACGCCCATTCAGATACTTTTCCATAGCTGCCTTGTCGGTGAAAACCTTTCTATCTTGTCCGGCAATCTTCGCTTGGGTTCTGCTTGGGCTGTTGGTGCGCACGCTCCATGTAAGCGTCCATGAATACGGGATAGATTTCTGCGCTTCTTTGTCGTAGCGGGTATTCTCGTAAATGTAGTAATTCATCTGATATACCCGATTGCTGCGAATATGGCGGTTATGCTCGGTGGTCTGCCACTCGTTAGCGGTGTGCTGGACGTGCGGCGTTCTCACATATTCAAGTGTTTTATCCAGCAAAAGCGTTCTTCCCGCCTGTTCTTCCCATGCGGCGGCGCGTTCTTTAAGGTCGTCAAAAATCGCCTGTTCTGCCGCCGCGCTTTCGCTGCGCATGGAAAGTAGCTGCGCAATCGGCAAGGAAGCATAAGGGGCAATCTCCCTGTCCTTTGCTTCAAAATATATCCGGCGTTCTATCCGCATGGTTTCGGCGGCTTCTAATTTGTCATGGTCGTATGAGGAATACGGCATATTCTTTCATCACGTCCTTTCTCGGTCATATAAGGGTTTGGGACTATCCCAACAAGCAAAATGCCCGCGCTCTCTATGGGAAGCGCGGGCATTTCTCGCAAACGGGTACTCGTTTGCTGTGCTTGCTATGTAGTTGTTTTTATCCGTAAACGCCTGTTTCTCTCGCTTTGGGCTTTCTGTCTGCGGCGTATCTTTGCCGCGCAATCGGGGCAGTATTTCGCCCGGTTGCTGCCCGCCGCAAACGTGCTGCCGCATACCGCGCAACGCTTCAAATCGGTTTCCCCGCTGCGGGTGATCTGTTCGCAAAGCTGCCTGTCGGCGGGTAATACCGCTTCGCGGAAATAGCGGCATAGCAGCGAATAGCTGATACTCTGCACACAAACGCAAGTTTCCCCGTCGTCCAGCAGCAGACAATTCCCGCAATCGTTGTTTGCACAAGCGGCGCGGGTCATTTTCTTTACGGCGCGGTATTGCTTTTCATCAAGCCTTATCATTTTCGGTTCTGCTCGACGCGGAAGTTTACATACTTGCCGCCTGTGTCGGCAAGCAGCACAACTCCGTCAAAGGTCTTTCCCGTCTTGGTCGAGTACATACCTTTGATTTTTACCTTTCCGTCTTTCAAAAGGGCGGCGGCAATCGCCTTTGTGAAAGCCTTTTTGCGCTGCTCAAAAAAGCGGTCATTCTTCCACATCACAAAGCTGCAAGCCCTGTCGGAGCAGTAAAAGTTTTTCTTGCCCTCGTAAACCGCCGCGCCGCAACGGGGGCAAGTGCCGATTGCTTCCCGCTGCGGGGTAAACAGCTTCGCTTTATCCTCGGAAATCGCGGAATAGGTCTTGACAAGCCCCGCTGTCATTTCCTCAATCCCGCGCATGAAGTCGGCGGGGCTGTCGCTGCCCTTTGCAATCCCGGTAAGGCGCGTTTCCCATTCTGCCGTAAGCTGCGGGGACGTAAGGCTGTCGGGCAGAATAGCGACAAGGTTATACCCGTCCTTTGTGGGGATTAGCTTTTTGCCCTTGCGCTCGGCAAAGCCCGCGCTAATGAGTTTTTCAATGATACCCGCCCGCGTCGCGGTGGTGCCTAACCCTTTGCGCTCCGCGTCCTCCGGCGTGTCCTCCTTTCCCGCACTCTCCATAGCCGAAAGTAACGTATCTTCGGTAAATGCCTTTGGGGGCTGCGTGTAACGTTCGGAGATCTCCGCTGCCGGATTGTCAAAGGTCTGCCCCTCGGCAAGCGGGGGTAAAACCGCTTCCGGCTCTGCGTCCTCGTCCTGTTCCCCGGACGCGGCGCGGGATAGTCTTTCAATCTCGCGCCAACCCTCGCAAAGCGTCGTCCTGCCCTTTGCGGTAAAGGTATAGCCGCCGCAAGTGAAAACCGCCGTAACCGCTTCATACTCATAGGGCGCGGCAACGGCGCAAAGCAGTTTTGCGCACACAAGGGTCATTAGCTTTTTCTCACTTTCGGCAAGGGAAGAAAAGCCCGTTTTCACAAACTCCGCTGTCGGCAAAATGGCGTGATGGTCGGTTACTTTGCTGTTGTCGCAAATCCTCGCAAGGTCGGCTTGCAGCTTCACGCCCTGCATAAAGGGGAGAGCAGCGCAAAGGCCGGTGATAAGTTCCTTTGTGCTGCCCTCCATATCGGAAGTGATATATTTGCTGTCGGTGCGGGGATAGGTCAAAAGCCGTTTTTCATAAAGGGCTTGCGCATAGTCAAGGGTCTGTTTCGCCGTAAACCCATACAAACGGTTTGCTTCCCGCTGCAAGGCGGTGAGGTCAAACAGTTTCGGCGGGGCTGCGGTCTTTTTCTCTTTTTTAAGGGAAGTACAAACGGCCTGCGATTTCTCGCAAGCCGCTTTCATCTGCCGCGCCGCCGCTTCGTCGTCCTGCCTTTCGGAAAGGGCGGCAACGCCGCCAACGTCCAGCCGGACGACATGATATTTCTCTTTCTTAAAGCTGCTGATTGCATAGTCGCGGTTTACCAGCATAGCAAGGGTGGGCGTTTGCACTCTGCCGACATTCAATGTTTTATGGTAGAGGATAGAGAAAAGGCGGGTCGCGTTAATGCCAATGAGCCAATCGGCCTTTGCTCTGCAAAGCGCGGATTGATAGAGGTTGTCATAGCCGCGCCCGTCTTTGAGATTTGAAAAGCCCTCGCGGATTGCACTTGCTTCCATGCTGCTAATCCAAAGGCGGGAAAAGGGCTTTTTGCAATTCGCCTGTTCATAGACAAAGCGGAAAATGAGTTCCCCCTCGCGCCCGCTGTCGCAAGCATTGATAATCTCGGTAACGTCGCTGCGGTGCATAAGGTCTTTGAGAATGGAAAACTGCTGCTCCTTGCCGCTGGCAACAATAAACTGCCACTCCTGCGGGACAATGGGAAGATCGTCGTACTTCCATTTACGGAATTGTTCATTGTAGGTCGCCGCGTCTGCAAGGCTAATCAAATGCCCGATACACCACGACACAAGGTAGCCGCCGCCCTCAAAATATCCGCTGCGCTTTTCATTCGCGCCCATAACGGCGGCAATCGCCGCCCCGACGCTCGGTTTTTCTGCAATTACAAGTTTCATAGATTATCGTCCTCCTGCTCGGTCTGTTCGGTTTCGACTACTTCCGTTTCCTCGTCGTCCTCGTCAAAATCAAGGTCGTCAAGGCTGCTGCTGCCTTTCGCCGCGTCCTTTTTGGGCTTCAAAATCTTAAAGTAGTAGAACGCGCCGCCGCCCGCTGCGGCAACAAGCAGCACGACAAGCAGAATACCCATGCCGCCGCCTTTTTCTTCTTCCGGCGGCTGCTCGGTTTCTTCCGGCTCCGGCTCGGCTTCCACACCCGCGCACTCGCTCATGTTGACGCTGCAAACCGGGCAAGCGGTGTTGACGCTTCCGGCAACGCATTTATCGGTGCAGCTACAAACGGGGGCTTCGGTCTGCCCGTCCTCCATAAGGGCGGTTAAATCCGCTTCGTCCACTTGGTTAAGGAAATGGACGGTATTTTCCCCGTCCTCGGCGCGGTCAATGATGATGTAAAAATAGTTGCCACTTTTGGTAACGACGGTGATAAACTGCTTGTCGCCGGACGCTTCACCCGTTATATCGTCCACAAGGGACATATTCCCGTCCGGGGTAAGGGGCTGCGGCTCATAGCCGCCCGTCGTTTCTTCCGGCTCGGTTTCCGGCGCGGGGGTTTCCTCGGTTACGGGGGTAGGCGTGTCGTCGCTTTCATCGCCACCGCCCGCATAAGCGGTAACAGAAAAGCCGCACATGATAACCAGTGCGGCAAGCAATACGGTAAACTTTCGGATTATCTTTTTATTCTTCATTGTCGTTGTCCTCCTGTTCGGCGGGGTAAGTGGCTTCCGGCTGCGGCAAGGTGATTTCGCCGCTGGCGTAAGCGGAGAGGAACGCGGCAAGCTGCGTCCCGTCAAGGTGTACCGCCTTTACCATTTGCACGATCTGCGCGTTTTCTTCCTCGACTTTCTGCGCTTCAAGGTCTTTCAGCTTCTTTTGCTGTTCAAGGATTTTTGCCCTCGTTTTCTCAATATCCCTTTCGATACGGTCAAGTTTCGTGTTCGCCATAGTCATTTACTCCTTTCCAAACTGTTCTTTCCATGAATAGCTGCGCCCCAATCCCTTAACGGTTTTAAGATAGGGCATAGCGTTTTCTTCCAAAGTCGCCGCCCGGTTAAATAGATCGGGATAGTGTTCTTTGAGATATAAAATCTCTTGTTTCTTCATGCTCGGACAAAAGAAACAGGACGATTTACCCGGCTGCGGCAATCCTGCCGCTTTGATTTCCCGGATACAATCGTCCCTGTTCCAGCCCCATTCTTCAATGAGGGGGTAGCGGTTATGATATTTTTTGTCGGCTTCGTTGTACTTGCGGGAATGTTCATACCGTTTCACTTCTCCCGCGTCATAGCCGATATAGCGGTTGACTTTCTCGCCGCGCTGCCATACTTCGCGGCAAGGCGCATAGTGGTTGCAAAACTTTTCCTGCGGTGCGATTTTGTGTTTCTGCGAACAACGCTTATGCCCGTAGGCAATCGACGGGAGCGTATGAGAGCGCAAGCACTCGGTTTCAAGAGATAGGCGGTTGCCGTAGCGGTCAACATACTGCACAACGGTAATCTGCGGCATACCGTGTTCCGCAAGCCATTGATTGATTATCTCGATAAATTGATAGGTATGCGGGTGTTCCGCGCCCGTATCGGCAAAGGTGATAAGGTCAATCGGGATTTTGTGCTTGTATAGGCCAATAAGTAAGGCGGCACTATTCGTGCCGCCGCCAAAAGATACAATATTCATTTTTCAACTCCTTTTAATTGTAATTTAACCGCCCGTAGGCGTAAAAGTGGGATTGCCAATAGCTGGTGTCCAGCTTTGAATACTGGATAGGGTCGCCACAATGCAGCATGACGGGGCTTCCGTCCCCGTCCTCGCCCACATAAATCCCCACATGGGAAACGCCGGGGGTGTCGTATGTACCCGTAAAGAACACCAAATCCCCCGGCTGCGGGTTAGAAACAGGGGTTGAGATGTTGTAAAGCCCTTGCGCCCCAAGTCTGCCCGTATTGTATAGGCCGCTGTTCGTCAACACATAACTCACAAAGCCGCTGCAATCAAAAGAGGTTTCCGGGGTGCTGCCGCCCCACACATAGGGAAAACCGACGTATTTATCTGCTTCCTCCATGAGCCGCGCAAACTTTTCATCGGAACCCAGCAGCGCGGCGGGTACTTCATAATCGGCGGGCGGGTTTTCATAGTATTTAGACACATAGCCGGATTGCGGGAAAAGGTCGGGTCTGTTTCCCAGCGACGACATATACATAGCGTACATGGATAGCTGTTCTTCGCCCATGATGTAAACGGGGACATGGGAGAGGTTGAAGTTTTCCAAATCCACATGAAGAATGTAATAGTTATAGGGGACTTCAACCGTATAGGGGTTGCCCTCGCTGTCCGTCCTTGTTTCGGTGCGGTAGCGTACCTGTACTTCTTCCTCGACCGTCAAGATATACTGTTTCTCAAAGAGCATTTCAAGGGTGCTTTGCACTTCATCGAGTGTAAACACGCCCTCATGCCACGCGGAAAGGATAGAAATTAGCACATAGGGGTCATGCTCGATCTCGTCCGCGTTTACCCGGTATTCGTCATAGCCGGGGTATTCGCTTTCGATATTGTCCAGCATATCTTGTAACTCGGCTTCCATAGCGGCATACGCGCTTTCCGCGCCCGTTATATCCGCGTCCTCGGAGAGATAGGACGACGCAATCAAGCCGCTGCCGCTGTTGCCGCCAAAGAGGGAGCAAGAGGACAGCCCGCCGAAAAGCAGCAGCACGATAAAGGCAATCCCGCCCACAATCAAGCAGCCTTTCCAATGCCGGACAACAAAGAACGTCGCCCGTTTGGTTTCCTGCGCGGTTTTCTTCGCCGCCTTTGCGGTGGCTTCAGCGGTTTTTTTCGCTTTGCCGCCCGCTTTCAGCGTTTTTGCATACTGCTTTTTAATGCGCTGCTTCTGCCAAAAACGGGAAATGGGGTTGGAGTGCGCAAGCGCGGGGTTATCGTGCAACGCCTTTTGATAGAGAAAATCTGCGTTTGCCTTTACCGCTTGTTTTTCCGCTGCCGCCGCTGCCCGGTAGGGTTTCAGCTTATGGCGGCGTATGCCGCCCTTAACTGCCCGCGCCGCCATGCCGCCCGCTTTCTCTCCGGCAAGTTCTACCCGGTGCCCGCTTTCCACACCGACGTTTTCTTTCTCTACCTCGTAGATTTTCCCATGTACGGTACTGTTTAACTCCTGTGCCGGACGGGATAAGGGGTTATGCCGCAACTTGCCGTTTGGGGGCTTATCCGTCTTTTCAAAGGAAAGGCGCGTCTTTGCCTTGCCTTTCGCTTCGTCAAAAACGCGCTCTTTCTTGATTTTGGTCTGCTTGGGGATAGCCGCCCGCGCTGCGTCTAAACAGTCTGCCGCCTTATCCGATTTCTTGATCGCTTTTTGAAGTTCCGGCGTTGCCCGTTCCGCTTCGGAAAACTGCAAGCGGGAAGAATGGGTTTTAGGCTGCGTCGCGTCAAGGGCTTTTTTCTCCGCGCCTTTTGCTGCGTGTCGCTCAATCTCTGCGCCGATATGCTGCACAACCTTTTCCGCTGCCACCCCTGCGGGGGCTGAATAGTTTTCTTCCTGCGGCCTTTCGCTGATACTGGACGTTTCGCCCGTCGTGAGGTTTTCCGCAACCGCACCGTCGCGGGTCATTTTTTGCGTTACCTTGTCGGGGGCTTTCAGTTCCTTGCTCAATCTTCATCACCTCCAATCCGCTGTTTTGCAAGTTCGCAATAGTCGGGGTTTAACTCAATGCCGATATAGCGGCGGTTAAGCCGTTTTGCTACCATGCCCGTCGTGCCGCTGCCGAAAAAGGGGTCAAGGACAATCCCGCCGATGGGACAGCCCGCCAAAATGCACGTTTCCGCAAGTTTCGGCGGGAACGCTGCGAAATGCCCGCCATGATAGCCGACATTGTTAATCTGCCAAACGTTGCGGCGGCTGCGGACGGGAGAAATCAACTCGTCGGCGTATGCGCCCTTTTCGCGGGGGCGGTTGATTTTCTGCGGTTGGTTTTGCCCCGGAACAGTAACGTTATACTTATTTCCTTTGCTAACTCCGCTTTTCAGCCGCCCCGCCGTTGTGGGGGCTATCGGCTCGGCTACTGCTTGCCAATCGTAATAATACTTCTTTGACTTGGTAAGCAGAAACACATATTCATAGCAGCGGGTCGGCCTGTCCCGCGTGCTTTCCGGCATGGGGTTTGTTTTGTGCCAAATGATAGAACTGCGCAAATACCAACCGTCGCCCCGCAAGGCGAGGGCTACAAGCCACGGAATACCAATTAAATCTTTGGGCTTGCAGCCGGGGGCGCGGTGGTTAAACGCCACTTGCTGCCCGTTCCTGCCTTTGGGGTATTTGGGGTCTTGGTGGTCGGCTTTGCTGCCTGTGCCGCAATAAGTGTCCGCGATATTCAGCCAACAAGTACCCTCCGGCGTAAGCACCCGCTTTACCTCATGGAATACCGCCGTAATACGGGAAACATATTCCTCCGGCGTTGCTTCCCGTCCGATCTGCCCGTCTGCGCCGTAGTCCCGCAAGGCATAGTAGGGTGGGGACGTTACGCAACAATCAACTGCATTTTCCGGCAAGGTTTGAAGCACCTGCAAGCTGTCGCCGCAATAGATTTTGTCCATTTCTATCCTCATGCCGACACCTCGCCGGGTTTGGTCGTCATTACACGATAGAGTTCCGTATCTTGCGGGAAACGGTCAATAAAGGGCAAAATCACGTTGCCATAGAAGATAAGCCCCTCGCCCGCGTCGGAATGGGTTACATAGGTCATTTGCTGCTGCGAAATGTTAAGCTGCTTTGCAAGGATTTCCCTGTCGCCCTGGGCTTGGTTGAGCATATACACAAAATCGCTGTTTTCAAAAATGTTCTCCACCTCGCGGGACGATAACAAATCTTTCACGTTTTGGGTGATACCTGTCGGAATACCGCCCCATTTTCTAAAACGCTTCCAAATCTCAACGCTGTACGCTGCGGTCTGTTCCTCTTTGAGCAGCAAATGAAACTCGTCGATATAGTACCGCGTCGCCTTGCCTTCGCTGCGGTTTATGGTAACTCTGTTCCAAACTTGATCTTGGACAATGAGCATACCGAGTTTTCGTAGCTGGGTGCCGAGTTCTTTAATATCAAAGCAGACAAGGCGGTTGTGAATGTCAACGTTTGTTTGGTGGTTAAACACGTTCAAACTGCCATTTACATAGAGTTCCAATGCCGACGCGATACGCTGCGCTTCCTTTTCCGGCTGCTTCTTGATTTCATTGTAGAGGTCGCCCAAAATCGGCATATTCTCCGGCTTCGGGTCTGCAAGGTAGCTGCGGTACACGCTGATAACGGCGCGGTCAATCAAAGTCTTTTCAACCGCTTCCAGCCCGTTTTTGCCGCCCATAATCAACTCGCAAAAGGAAAGGATAAAATCGCTCTTTAAGGCTATGGGCGTGTCGCCCTCGCTGTAATTGAGGTTTATATCCATCGGGTTAATGTACTGCGTGCTGTTCTGCGAAACCTTGATAACCTGCCCTTTCAGCCGTTCCACAAGGGGGTAATATTCCGCTTCCGGGTCGCAAATGATAATATCGTCTGCGGTAATGAGAAAAGCGTTGGTGATCTCGCGCTTTGCCGAAAAACTCTTGCCGCTGCCGGGTGTGCCGAGTATCAAGCCGTTAGGGTTCTTCAGCCTTTTCCTGTCGCACAAAATCATGTTATTCGATAATGCGTTTAAGCCGTAATACAACGCTTCGCCGCTTTGGAACAGCTCTTGTACCGTAAAGGGGACGAAAATGGCGGTGCTGGAAGTCGTCAAGCCCCGCTGGATTTGGATTAGGTTTTCGCCCAATGGGATAGAGGACATAAGCCCCTGTTCCTGCCGGTAGTCAAGGCGGGTGAGCATACAGTTGTATTTCTGTGCGATACTTGCGGCCTGAAATACGTCGTTGTCCAATTTCTGCTTTGTGTCTGCCACATTCAAAACTAACAGCGTAAGCAAAAACATTCGCTCGTTCCGGCTCTGCAAATCCCGCAAAAGGTTTTTCGCTTCGCCGCCGTAGGTGGCAAGGTCGGACGGAATTATATCCATATCGTAGCCGCTGCGGATTGCCTTTTTCTGTTCCTCGATTTTCATACGGTCAAGGTCGGTGATTTTCCGCTTGATCGTCTTGATCGCTTCGTTGTGGTCGATACTCTGAATGTGCAGATTGACGACAATCCCGTTTTCCGCTTCCATGAAGTCGGCAAGCATACGGTCTGAAAGTTCCGGCGCGGCAATCTGCAAAAAGGAAACCGCGCCAAACTTCCCGCCCATTTGAAACATTCGCCCGTCGCCAAAACGGAAAGAGGACGGGGCAATAAAGTCTTTGACGGAAAGGCCGCTTACGGGTAGCCATTCCCACGCAAAGTTGAAGCGTTCCCCGTCCGGGTGGAAAAGCCCATGCAGCACTTCAAGCCGCTGCTTCCCGTCCAATACCCGCGCCGCCGCGCCGATCACCTTAAAATGGTTGAGGGTGTCCGTTTCGATACGGGCAAGCCGCGCCCGCGCCGATTTAATATCTTTTGCTTCAATGGTAAAGGTGAGAAACTTTGTCTTGATAAGCCCGTTGTTGCCGCGTTCAAGCTGTGTTTGCAGCATTTCGGTGTATTCGGCTCTGATACTGTCAAAGTCGTCATTCTGTGGGGCAATCGTGATACTGCTCTTGAAATCCTCCTTGTTCGCATGGCGGCTGATTAAGGAAAGCTGCACACTGATAGAAGCGTCAAAAGAGTTATACATATCGCAAAGGGCTTCAAAAATGGCGGTCTTGTCGTCCGGCTGCGCAAGCTGATAGTTAATATCTTCAAACTCAATGCACTTGGAATACCGCCCGTTTGCAAGGCGGCAAATCCCGTCCTTATACATTCGTTCAAACGGTATGCTGTCCTGCGCCGTATGGGGCTTCCCGTCGCCCTTTGACTGCCGGATAAGCGCGTCGATCTGTTTCTTTTCCTGCCGCGTAAGTTTACGCTTTTTGTTTTGGGTCTTTCCCTTTTCCTTTGACAATCGCCCGTACCTCCTTATCTAATCGCTCCTGCCGCGCAAGGGCGGTATAAAAATTGTTGGTCTGATAAGGTCGCTCTTTGGGGCGAAGAAACTTCACTTCCACAAATTGCCGTATAATCACTTCCAGCGGTTGCCCGTTCTTCTCGTACATAGCGAGTAGGAACATGGGCAGCATGGCAAGCACCATGCACAAAGCCGCCGTTGTCGTTCCCGCGCTGTCCTTTGTCAAAAAGAATAGCGGTAGCCCGATAGCCACCGCCGCGCCGAAACAGAGTAATTGTCTTTTGGTAAGGTTGAACATTACCTTGCTCTTGATTTTGGTTAAATCCTTTGGGACGGTTACATACGCCATTTCAAACCTCCTTTCCGGCAAACCGTATGTCGCTTTTGATTTCATTTCCCCATACGTCCCAACCAGGGGTATGCTGCCTTGCAAACAGTTCAATACGCGGTAGGTCGCCCATAAGGGCAAGTATCTTTTCCCGCGTTATATCCGGCTTTTTGCTGTGCTGCTCAACAGGGGAAATAATAAATTGATGTACCTTGTTTGATTGTCGCTTCGGGTGTCCTTTGGTAGCAAGCAAGCAGATTTCCGCATTTCCTCGCGTCCAAAAGCCCAAGCCATAAAACCAAGTGGGCGATTTCCGATTTTGCTTTAACCATACAAAGGCAACGGATTTATAGGTAAATCCCCAAGCCTTGATTAACTGCAACGCTTCTTTAAGCTGCGGGAACGTCGCCCATAGGAATAAAATACAGTCCTTATCCGCAATTTCTTTGACGGGTAAAGCGCAAAGTTCCTCAATACTCATAGTGGGATAGTGCTTTTCCGCTGCGCCCTGTACCTTGCTTCTCGCGTATCTCCAAGGGGGATCGGCGTAAATGATTTTGTATTTCTTCATCTGCACCCCCTTAATGCGCGCTGAATACGGATTTTGCAAGGCTTCCCGTTTTGAAAAGCGTAAAACACAAGAGGACGGTATAGCCCATGCAAGACCAGATCGCGCCGGATATGTCATCGGTTGCTGCGATTGTCTGTATCAAAACCGCATAAATACCGACGCACACAAGAATTAGAAAAGCCTGAAAACCGAGGGCAAGCAAGGATTTTAAGTAGTTCTGTCCCATGCCGCCCCATTCACGATTTACCATTGTCGCAACGGGGATAGGGGCGATACTCGTTACAAGGTATATTTCAATCATGCGCCCGTACACCACCAGCATGATACAGATAGACAACGCTTTCATGGTAAGCCCCACAAAGAGTGATTGAAACCATAGCCCCAAAAGCCCGCCGACGCTCATAGCGTCCAGCTTTGCTTCTATATCGGTGATAACGGTTGCAATATCTATGCTTGTGTCGGATATGATAACGCCCGCGCTGTCGTTGACGACGCTCTGTGTAATGTCAAATACGCCCATGACGATGTTCCAAGTATTTGTTACCAGCAGCACCGCAACAAAGGTTTTGAAAATCCACTTGAAGAAAATCCAAGTGTCGAGATCGTGCAGATTGTTTTTCTCAATTACAAGCTGGATTAGTTCGTAGCACATGACAAAGGTAATGATAACGCCCGCAATCGGCACAATGACGTTTTCCGATAGGCTGCGTATCATATTGAATATGCCCGCGTTCCACCCGGCGGGGGTTGTGCCGACTTGCGTTGCGATTTCTCCAACCTCTGTATTTACGCTGTCGAACAGCCCGGAGAGATTAGAGAGTATTCCGTCTGTCAAAATGCCGCGAAACCAATCTTCAATCATCTGCCATATCAAAAGCTAATCCCTCCTTTCCCGCGCCCTCCCGCGTGAAGCGGGAGAGCGCGGCGGGTAGTGTTAGTTTGTGGCATTATCCAAACAGGCCGGAGAGCAGCGGGACAAGGGTAAGGCCGATAAGGGCAACGCCGCCGCCCGCCATCAACTGTTTTATCCCCAATTAGGTGTAAAAACTCTACTCGATGGCGGGCGGCGGCGTACAAAAAATCTATATGGTGTTGTTAAGAGAACCGTCCCGGCGGGACAGGTCAGGCA